>JAUZPR010000082.1 GCA_030705825.1 Bacillota bacterium
TCAATTCTACAACCTGGTTCCCAATCTGAATGTGGAGGAAAACATCTTGTTACCTGTACTTTTGGATGGCAGGAAGCAAAAGAATTACACAAAACAGCTGCATGAAATACTTGAAATCGTAGGCCTTTCGGATAGAAGGCTACATACTCCGAGGGAATTGTCCGGCGGGCAGCAGCAAAGGGTAGCTATTGCAAGGGCATTGATAAATGACCCCGATATCATCCTGGCCGATGAGGCTACAGGCAACCTTGACAGCAAGTCGGGCACCGAAATTCTCAGGCTTTTTAAAAAAATAAATCAAGAGAGAGGCAAGACAATTATACAGGTAACCCATTCAAAAGAGGCAGCCGAATATGGGAACAGAATAATAAATTTAATGGACGGCAAAGTGTGTTAGCGAGGAACCTGCAGCACTTTTTAGAAAGGAAAGGATAAGTATGGGTACTTATTTAAAGCTTTTATTTAAAAATATAAAAGAAAAAAAACTTAGGACTTCACTGATAATTTTTTCTATTGCCATGGCGTCTGCACTTTGCTTTGCAACAATCTCTATGTCAGCTTCATTGATAAATACCTTGACTGATAATGTAAAAAAAGATTTCGGCGAAAGCGAGATAGCAATTTACGCGAATAATGACTCCCCTTCCCGGTATTTTAGCTCAAACATAGCAGATTCATCTAAAAGCCGCTTCAAATACACAATGGGCATTATAGAAAACACAGGTTATTATAAGGTTTCAAAAAACCAACAGATATCCTTTGTTCTAAGAGGAATGGATTGGAATGATGTCCAGCAAAAATTGAAACCTGTTACACTCGACCAGGAGAAAAATCTTCTGCCGTTTGAGGGCAGGAAAGTAGTAATCAGCAGCAGCAGAGCAAAAAAGTACGGTTTGACAGCTGGTGATACTGTTGATATGAATATCGACGGCAATTTATATAAATTCACAATTGCCGGCACAGCACAATTAAATGGAGTTTTCTCAGCCGACTCCGATTTGGCGATAGTTCCCAAGGACACCTTGAGCTCTATTTGTGACAAAGCCGGAAGTATTTCAAAGCTCTATATCAAGCTGAAGGATCCTGCTAAAAAGGAGCAGGTTTTAAAGGATCTGTCTGCAGAAATTAAGGATTATGATGTTGCGGAAACAATTACAAAACAAACATTTGAAGACAAAACGGAGACATTTTCAACGGTACTTTATATAATGCTGGCACTTATCATATCCCTGGGCATTTTCATTATATATAGTTCATTTAAGGTTATTACCTCGGAAAGGCTCCCTCTGCTCGGAACTCTGCGCAGTATCGGAGCCGGCAAAAAAGCTTCAGAGTTCATGCTTATTTGCGAAAGCATTCTTTATGGAATAATTGGAGGAATAATTGGCTGTGCAACAGGTATTGGAGTTCTTTATCTGCTGGCATTCATAAACGCAGATGGAGGCGGCGTAAATATTATCCTCAACGTAATCCAGTTTCCGGTTACCATCGCAGCAGCCGTTTTAATGTCGGTTATGAGTTCCATCATACCAATAATCAAAGTCACCAGGTTCCCGGTCAAGGATATCATACTTAACAAGGTTGAAATCAGGGAAAGGTCAAAGAAAGTCTGGAAACTGGCTGCAGGCATTATCCTGCTGTTGGTACCCTTTATCCTTCCACCCATGTTTGACGGAGAAACGGCAATGATTGTCGACTGTCTGATAATGGTCCTTGTTATAGCCGGAATAATCCTGATAATACCTTACTTTACTTCAATATTTACCTTTCTGTTTAAAAAGGTATCTACTATCATATTTGGGAACATTGGCGCTCTGGCGGTAAAGAATTTGAGAGAAAACAAAAACATCCTTAATAATATAACTCTTCTGGCAGTCGGTATAGCCACAATTTTGATGGTATTTACATCGGGGAAAAGTACAACTCTGGGTATTGTCAGCTTTAACAGCAATACTCTCAAGTATGATATTAACTTCAGCATACCCATGATGGATAAAAACACTGAAGTAACCATAAAGTCGGTCAATGGTGTCAAAGATGCGCTGGGCTATTACTCAATGCAGGATATTAAGATTTCGGGAGCAAATGAACCCATCAGATTATTTGAAGGTGTAGATGCCTCCAAATTTCTTGATTACTATGGAATTAAAGTCATTGATCAGGATGCAAAGGCTGTTTTCAGAAATTTGAATTCAGGCAGGAATATAATTCTTGGTAAGAATATTGCTTTAAGAAACGGGAAAAAGATAGGTGATAAAATAACTCTGGTTTTAAATAAGCAAAAAATGGATTATACAATCATAGGACTATTGGACATTACGGAGGCAGACGGTAGCTTCGCAATAATCTCGGACAGTAATTTTACTGCCGATACCGGCAGAACCGCATTTACAAATATGTTGATAATAACAAATACAACTCCCGAAAAAGTACTTACTGACCTGAGGAATAAGTTTTCCAAAAGTGTTGTAACGGCATCGACTGTACAAGAACATAAAAACAGTATAATCAAGGATACAAATAAAATTTTTTCAATGATGGATGGCATAGCCTTACTGACAATAATTATCGGAATCTTCGGCGTACTGAATAACCTTACAGTAAGCTTCAATCAAAGGAAACGGTCATTTGCAGTTCTTCGCTCAATGGGGATGAGCAAAGTCCAGATTGTACAAATGATTTCCCTTGAAGCATTATCAAGCGGCCTGATCGGCGGAGCAGCAGGCTTATTGGGAGGTGGGGCAATGATTTCGGTAGTGCCTTATCTGACAAGAGCCATAATTGCCACAATTCCTCTGGCTCTGACTGCGACCCCCTTTATTCTGGCAGCTGCGTCAGGTGTATTGATAACCCTGCTTGCTTCCATAAGTTCGGCAGTGAAGTCGTCAAAGCTGAGCATTGTGCAGTCCATTAAGTTTGAGTGAAGGGAAACCACCTAAAGGAAATAGAACCCTTGCCAAAATATCTGCAAGGGTTCTATTGCATCCAGTGTCTCCCGGATATTATCCCTCTTACCTTATATAATTGACCACATCATAATTCCTGGCAGGTGCGGCTTGTTTCCTGTCGGAAGCCTTGTATCCCAGAGCCACTGTATAATACGGCTCATAGCCTTCCGGTATTCCAAGAATTTTAGCTGCATCTTCCTGCTCAAAGAAAAAGTTTACCAGACCAAGCCATACAGAACCGATATCCAAACTCTCGGCAGCAATAAGCATATTCTGAATAGCTGCTGCACAGTCCGCTCGCCATGATATGGCATCGGCTCTGCCAGATACAATAACCAGTGTAGGAGCATCATAAGTTATTTTCATTGGCCGTGAGCCCGTATTCCTTATCCACTCCACGTCAGATTTGACCATCAATTCCTTTGCCTTATCATTTATATATTGGATAGTGTCCTGATTCTGAACAACTGTAAAATGCCATGGCTGTTCATTATGACCGGTTGGTGCATAAATAGCCGCTTCGATTATAGCATCCAATTCCTCCTGCCTTATCTGATCTTTCCGATAAGACCTGACACTCCTTCTGCTTTTAATTGTATTTAGAATTTCGTTCATAAATTTCCCTCCAAATTTTCCCTAAAAAAGTTTCATCGATAATTCAAGGCTATCACATTTCCCTAAAATTCAAAAGTACGCACAAATTTGATATATAGTGTCATAAATGATACTATTTGATATAAAATTCCAGGAATGATACTATTATATGGTAATACTAACTGGAGGTGGCAGTTTATGGGTAATGCACCCGATACACCAAAGCAGTGCCCCATGAGTACTGCGATTAATATTTTAAGCGGAAAATGGAAAATATCTATTGTCTGGTATCTTTCAAGACGTACTACACGTTTTAATGAGCTTCAAAGAAAATTGCCCAATATCACACAAAAGACTTTGACACTGCAACTGCGTGAATTGGAGAAAGACGGCATAATAAAAAGAAAGGTTTATCCCGAAGTACCCCCAAAGGTGGAATATTCCCTTACCGAGCTTGGGGAAAGTATAAAACCTATACTTAAGGCAATGTGCAGCTGGGGAAAGAAATATAAGAAGGTTTATGATGTTTACGAGTAAGGAAATAGAACCCTTGCAGACAAGATCTGCAAGGGTTCACTTTATTCTGCGGCTTTGTAATTGTAAATTGGTTTTATAATATCAAGTATTTCAACTGTATCGTGGATATTTTCAACAATTTCATCCATTGGCTTTTAAGCCAGTGCACATTCGTCAAGTGTCGACCGTTTACAGTGGTTGAATAGATGCCTTCCATAGACTTTTCAAATATATATTAACTGGATCTAAACTTCGTTTATTATGGTATTTCTAATGATTATATTCTCCCATGTACACAAAGTGTACTAGTAAGTTCCAAAGTTATGTTCATAATTATGTTTTACTTCTTCAACTGTGTGATTTCCAAACGCAGCATTAAGTGCGGATATAAGCTCTCTTATCTGTTCCTTAGAATAACCTAACGATTTGGCAGCAAACATTACGTAACCGCAACAAGCACTGTTTGACCATGGCTCGTCGCACAATAAAGCCTTGATGCTATGATTTTTGTTTTCTTGCTCAGTATTCATGCTTACTGACCTCCTTAAGAGTAATCTCAATAAGCATATGAAAGTACAAATCAAATTTATGACAAAATAAAGGCTAATCCGCTGATTCTATTAGCATAGATTCTTGCTCTAAACGAACTTTATTTACAATTAAATAATTAAGGCAATCATAACAATCATGCAATTCGTGTTTTGTAATCAGCGACTTTAATTTTTCTGCATATTGTACCGTTATCGAGGCGGTCAGGTGCTTATATTTAACAAGTTCTAATGTGTTCATCCGAAAAGGCTTGATCTCATTTAAAACTTCACGTCTTAGACGCGCTAACATGCTAAATCCCCCATAATCTATATCGCCCCAGTGTTCCCAAATGCAGTCCTCTGGAATTTTTTCCTTAATAGCGAGGAAAAACAGCTTTTTGGAGGGGCTATACTGTCCCGCGTGGTAAAGAACAAGTTCGTCATCTGCCATGTTTTTTTGTATATATTCAATATAATTTGCTCGGTTTTCAATGGTCAATATCCGTTTTACATAAGGTGATATCAGCAAATTCCCTCTTGCTAAGTCAGATATACTGATGCTGCTTCCAAAGCGAAGAAGAGAAAAGTCAACCACTTCTGCTTCAATCACCAGACTAACTTTCCCGCAAAATTCAAATTGTTCAGGATATTTTACTATCCCAACCTGTCGAAGTATATCCTCATCGCGGGTATCATCATCACAATCCAAGTACTTTCTTAGAATACTAATGATACGAGACCTTGCTACCATCTCGAATTTCTTTGAGTCTCCAAAACACTGTAGTGAGAATACTCTTTCGGTAAGCTCTGTATTATTCAAATTATCAATTGCACAGATAGCTTTAAACAGGTGATTTCTTTCCTCTTTATCGGCAGGAATAGAACTGACAATACTGCGCCTTTTGGAAACTGCAGTGTAAGCATCATAAAAAAATGTCTTGATCCATGGAGAGGACACCTGTTCATGCATATCCAGAAGCTCCACGCAGATTTCATCGACAACATCACCTTTTGATTTACGCCCGGCAATTTTATATGCAAATTCCAGTTTATCTGTATTTAGCCATACTTTTGCAATGATGTGATCACATTCGCCTTTCATCCATTCAAAGGATAGTAAACCAAGTTCGGACAGCTCTACCACTGCACGGTTTACAGAAATGCGCCGTTCACTTTTCTCAATATCATAATAAGGAAAATCACTCTTACCATCATCGTAGAATTTCAAAAGGATTCTACGCGTCGGTTGCTTTTCGTCTCTGAAGAAACTACTGCGCTCATATTTGTCAAGTAGTGCCCAAAGTATGCTTTTCTGAATTTTATCAATCATAAATTATTTCCTCTACTTGTTTTGGATCAAAACTACGTATGCAAGTGCGTTTCCCGTCCCTTAAAACGCAGAGATTCCTATCTACAAGCGTCGCAATGTCGCCTATCTTGTCAGGTGGAGCAGATAAGATGACTTGAAACTCAAATTTCCGCAACAGTTCAATACTCCTGACGATTCTCTCACCATCCATTTTAGAAAAGGCCTCATCAAAAATAATAAGTCGAGATGTCTTATAGCTTTTCTCTCTTCCTGCACGATACAGTTGAGCGAAAGAGGCCAGTACAGCGATGTAAAAAGGAGTCTGTGTCTCACCACCAGATTTTTTACCAAGTGTTTTTGATAACCGTTGCGATACGCCATCAGGCCCCACAACCTCAAGGTCAAAATCCAGATACGTACGGTAATCTGTAAATTCATGAACACGTTTTTCATATTCAATACTCCCCTGTGGTCCGCCTGTTCCGTCTTCATTGGTTATTATTGCAAATAAATCTGAAATTTCATCCTTATACTTCGCATTGAATTGTCCTGAAAGCAGATTATATCCGCCCTGAAGAAGCATATCATCTACAATCATGTCATAATAACGCCTATATTCGGGCTTGGGAATAATACGAAACCGATATGTATCTTCACCAAAAGAAGCCCCCCGCAGTGCACCATTTAATTCGTCTATTTGGTGTTTGGCATTATTTATATTGTTTTGCAAGCGGCTCAAGAAATCTTCTTGGAATTGCTCAAATGCCTTTGAACGTGCATCTGTGATTCTAGCTAAATAATCCGGCAATTTATTATCGTTGAGCTCCAACCATGCGTCATCATATACATCATTGCTTTCCGCCTTAGTATCAAAGCCCATTTTATATTTTTCATTGTATGTACGTCGCAATTCTATTGTTTGCTCCCATGCTTCCTCTTTTGCGTTTTTGGTTCTGCTTCGTTCTCTTGGGAAAGCGTCGGCGATATTATCGGGTTTTCCTCTCGAAGACAATTCCCGCATATATCTAGGATAACCTATTTCCCTAATCCAATCGTCACTGTATCCGGTTGCGATATTCGATTCCTTCTCTTCATGTTCTACAGTAAGTTTCGGAATGGTTTCTTCTTTTACGCGGCGCAGCGTTTCTTCGAGCTTTCCTCTATTCTCAGAATATTGACGTAGTAATTGATCTTGTTCTGATATATTTTTATCCAAAGTGGAAATACGATTTTTCAAGGAATCAATGGCACTTGTGTCGATTGCTTCACGGCTTTTTCGTAACGTGGATAAATCTGATTCAAGAGTAGGGATAGAAGAAAGGTTCCTCGCCGCTAAAACAGCATTATCTATTTCAGTATTACTCAGCAAGGTTAAGCCACTGATGTAATCAAGTCCAATTTTTATACCAGCGCAAACAGTTACTTGCTCCGTCAAAAAGCTAATCTCCTTTTTAACCGTTTCAAGTCGTCTTTGAATAGCACCTTGACCAACGGCCGGCTTTGCCCATCGTTCCGGGTTCATTGCCCTGACAACAAAATTCTGATAAAGCATTCCTTCGTCAGTTACTGAGGTGTGAAATCGTCGTAACTCACCCACACTATTACACTTTTGAACGCGTCCTAAAGTGTAATCTAAAAAAACTTTTACATCCAAGTCATCTGTTTCGATCTCTTCTGCCAGACTTTCCATATCCACTGTAGGATTTAATCGTTTTAGTTTTTCAATATCGACAATTCCAGTGCCATAAATCGCTTGTTGGCGTTTTATTGTATCATAAACATGCAGAGACGCATTAAAATATTCCTGTGGAACAATGACGTAAAATTTTTGTGTATTGAGATAGCCTTCAATAACATTACGCCAGCGGTCACTTTTAATTTCGGCGGCTTCGGCGACAATACGTACATTGACATCCCTCTTAGCAATTGTGCGCAATCTAGAAATCACCGCCGCCTTCAACTCGAGTGCGTCCTGCGGAAAACGATAAATTCCACCTTCAAGTGATTGCTGTTCAGCCATAAGCTCCGATCGCTGCCTTGCCAAAGCTTCCTGCTCATCCCGCAAGCGTGAAGCTAATTCGATTGAATGCCTTTTTAGATTGTCAGCGTCTGCAGAATACTCAGCCAGCCCAGACTTTCCAATATACAGCACAGCGTCCATATCCACACTTGCCAAGGATACACTACCTTTAAGAAAGTCGCGCCCTTCCATGCAGATGTCGTTGATACGAGATGTTACACCTGGTTGCAATAAGCCTATATCTATCGATTCGATTTTCTGAATCATTGCCTCGGTGTATTTCCGCCATGAAGAAATATGCGATGAAAGGATACCCAGTGCCTTTTCAAATTCATCGCGGAGTGTTCGGATTTGACCCTCTTTTTCAGTAATCTGACGATCTATTGCATCTAAAGCTAGTGCAGCGCTGTCATTTAAGAGTTGAGCGTTTAATGTGTCTCGTTGCTCACGGAGTTTTACTAGACGAATATCCTCTTCAGTTATCTTCTTAATCAACACATCAAGTTGCTCTGAAACCCTTTTTGCGCTTGTTAAAGTTGAATCCAGTTCTATTCTTTTCATATCCGCTAATGCACGATCAATTAAATAGGAATAAAGCCTTTCATTGTTTCGTTGCGTAGTAAAGCTTTGGTGGGCATTTACTATCCTTTCTAGCAACGAAATTCTCTCTTTTAGAACACCGGCTTCCGCTTCAAGCCTTTTATAGCTTCTGATGTTTTCTTGCATATGACTTACATCAACAGCTTGCTGCGCATCGCACACAAAATCAGAAATGAATTGCTGAATGTCAACATTGGGATTGAAAGATACCGCTTTTTTAAGAAGCCCTGCAAAGCGGTCGCGTAGACCACCAAGTTTGCCATACAGTTTTGTTCTGAAGTCTCTACCAACATCGGTTGTTTCATAATGACCTGCAAAACATTCTTTTAGGAAAGTGCGCAATGCAGTAATATCCATTGGTGTGTTTCCATGCAAAAATCTATTACTGTGCATTGCACCATCATAAAGAAAGAACAGCTTTTGTGTGTCGTTTTCTGAGTATGTATCAAAACAACAACCTACCGTAAAAGCCTTTTCCTTTTCTGTATCATAGAACTCCAATACTATGTAACTTGTAAATCTGCCGCTTCGGAGATAGAGAAAACCAGAATCTTCGTCATCGCCCAATTCGCCCATAAGGTAACCCTTAAGGGTACGGTTACCACGACCGTTTGCCGCTTTATTAAAAAAGCTGCCGCTTGTATCGCCAAGTAATATCAATTGCATGGCATCGATAATAGTAGATTTTCCCGAAGCATTCTTTCCTGTGAGGAAATTAAGCTGATCGAATTTGATTAATTCATGATTAAAATAATGCCAATGAATCAACAGGAGTTTACGTAAAATTTTCATTCTAAATCCTCCTGCTCTTCATCTTCTATTTCAGTATCACTATCAACATCATCAGTTCGGAGTTCCTCTAATTCTATCATCATATCATTAATTCCCTGGTTGGGAATAATAGATAAGATGGATGGAAAAATTAACACACTGTTTCCATCAGCGCTCCAAGCTGTGGTCTCTGTTTTCTGGATGATATTAAAATGGGAAAGGGCGCGCTGTGCTTCAAGTCGCTCTTTTTGTGTTGTTTTTCCCTTGTTGAGAAGACCCAGCGTCCTCATTTTCTCAACAATAGAACCTGTATCAGTTCTTACAATATGTAGGTTGTCGCCCTGTTCCCGTCCTTCTTCGTATATCAACCGACATGTGTAAAGAAACAGAGTAGTAAAACGATCCATACGCAGTCGGTTATGATCATATTCGTTTATAAGCGAGATAACGCCATAGTTATCATCCTTCTCCAATTTCCAGCCAGTTACAGAAAAGTAGTCGCACATACATTCAAACAGCCGATTGACCATTCTATAATCTCCATTAGGCTCAGTCCATTGCTTGTCAGGTTTATACATATCGCGGACGAGATACGTATGCGAAAGAAGGTAATTGGCCAGCCTGCGAAATTCACCCTTTTCATAATTGGATAAGGCCTCAAAAGTTTCACTCCACATTGCTTGGAATCTCCTTTTTAATGATGGTCATATTCGGAATAGCATATCCGTTCCGCTGGATTCGTCCTTCTCTTATCTCAACAGTATACGGCATACCCCTATCATTCTGACGAATTACAGCCAAAATGAGTAGAATAAAATCAGAATCGCCTGATATTTGGATGTCCTTTGTCTCGATACGGGTAGCGCCTTTTATAAAAAGACTGTCAACAAAAGCACGTACCATAGCGGCAGAGTATCTGTTTTTTATTTGCTCCAGTAAGTATCCTTCTGCAAGATCAGTAAACGAATCGTCTAGCTCAACGGTGAGCGGAGTTCTGTCAATGCGTCGGCTTTTAACATTTTTATGGTACAAAGACTGTGAATCAAAAAACTCCTGCCTGTTAACGCGAATAGTTTTCTCCATAATATCAGCAAGTTGATCGCGTTTATCATCTGTCATGCTTGCATATGTCTTTAATAGTTCTGCAAGCTTCCCTTTTATGGTCTGATCTGCGGTCATCAGGTATTGTATTTTCTCAATTGAGCTTTTGGTATAGATACTGTGCTTTCGATCTATCTCGCTAACAAGGTCGCCAACCGTCTGATATGCATCCAAAATATAATCAATCGCTTTGATAATTTCCTCATCGGCTTCCGCTTCATCCTCATACTTTTTTATACTTATAGCACGATCGCGCATAGTTTTCATCAGGGCTTCATCCGCCAGTATATCTGTTAGTAAGCTCTGAATCGGACCCATATACCGATGAACAGAGTCCATTGTCTTAATGGGATGGTATATACGGTCCGACATTTTTTTGTACTCGCCAAAGTGATCCTGCAGAAGCAGATTGACTTCTTGCTGTTCCACAATACCCCGAAGAAAGCCGCGTATCCCATGATAAAGCGTTCGTAATGCATATTGCAATTGTTCTGTGTTTGCTCTTGCAGATAAAACAGCCTCATACATATGAGACTCATTCTCCGTTTTGGCCTGCTTTAATCCGGAAAATGTCGCAAAGACCAGAGAGTTGTATTCCTGCAGTGAATCGTTGCCCAAATCGCTGAGTATTTTCATGACGGAAATCGCATAACTGCGTGGCGTGATGATTTCGATAAAAGAACCATCTAGAAATTCTTTATCAACCCATCCCGTCTTGACAAAGCGATTTAAAATTAACCGAGCTTTTCCACTAAGGGTTAACCCACCTTCTTGCGCCTCATCATCTTCCTCCAGTTCAAAAGCTCTATCCTCTAAGATTGAGATCAGAGATGAAATATAGTCGTCTACTCGAATATTCAATTCAAACTTGAACATTTCGTGTAGAATCATCAGCGCATCAAAATAGACCTCCCGATTGCCGGAAGATAAAACTGAGAAAAAATTACCCGGAACTACATCGAACAGCTTCAAATCATCATCACCTTACATGGTTCTTTGCATATTCCTCTATGATTTGTTTAGTATATACTAATTTGCCAAACCTAAGTGTAGTAAAAAATGCAGTATGTTTTCCGTAATAATTAATTGCATTTTAGAGCTCACTGTTATTCAAACAATGTATCCAAATAAACGTGCGATGTCGCTTTCATTAACCGTGACAAGTAATCGTTCACCGCATACTTCTTATACTCCTCGTCGCTTTGAGGATTTGCCCAAATTCAGGACATAAACTTAATTATCAAGTATCCATGAGTCATCGCAGCTGGTTTAAATTGTGAGTCACGCATGATAATAAAAACTTCGACATTAAATGTAAAACACCTCCTTTTTATGCTATTATTTAGTAATTATAGCAAAACTAACCTCATATATTCTTGAATAAAGTTGTTAATATCAGACATATGGATAATATTTCTATTCCAGAGGAACTTGATTATAAACGGGTTGAGGAGATGATGATGGTGTTTACGAGGGGGGATAGGGTTCATTTAATAATTAAATATTTGTAATACAATAGAACCGTCCGAGACTGTTAAAAAGGTGGCCTTTTTCAGCAGTCTCGAACCGTCCCCCTGATTATTCCTATAAGTGTTATTTTTACCGAACATATGATCGCGTAGATTTGAAATAATGCTTTAGTAATGCTATAATAAATTAATATCTTTGCAAAGGAGATGCGATATGTATGGAAGTGAGTGCTGCAATTAAAGAACTACGAAAAAAGAGTTTGCTGAGCCAAAATGACTTTGCACAGGCAATTGGTGTCTCATTTTCAACAGTAAATCGCTGGGAAAAAGGGAAGGTTTTGCCGAATTACAAGGCACTGAAACGTATAAAAGGTTTCTGTACAGAAAATAATATTGAATTCGTTATTGATACCGACCAATGTATCTGGAGCCGATTAAGCAAAAATGCAAATGAATTAGGGGGATAATTATGAACGAAGATAGATACGAGCGTACCATTGATGAACTTGAGGTTCGGGCGTGTAAGTGGTGGCCAAGGGAAGTCCGAGAAGAAGCCCAAAAAATAAGTGTCCTTCAAACTTTACTGGACACGCAGGAAAAATTCATTTCAATACTTAAGCTCGCTCAGAAGTATAATCCTATAAGTATTTTTGAATTGTTAGACGCATCACATTTTTCATATACACTGTTTCTAAAACACTTAGTTGTTCTTACCGATTTCGGCGGTGAACCGTTACAGCGAGTAAATAAAGATTTCCGAGAAATGTTTCCTCAGGGCAAATTGGAATACAATATTGGTCGTGGAATTAGCGAATATGCTTTTCAACAGTTACCGGTAACTGGAGTACTTAACAATAAGCGCATGCAAATTGACACTGTAGAGAGTCTTGCAAGAGACTCTAACGATAAGTCGCTCTGCAAGGATCTTATTATGTTGCTTATGTTTAGTGGCGCAGACACTAATGCAAGCACCAGGGCAGTATTGTTTAAGTGTACACCTTACGAGTATCTTGGAGACGATTTAAAAGTTGAAGAGTATGTTCGGCAGAATTATATAAGGGTAAGTCGAATAATCGGAGGAAAAACAGCATCTGACTTGGGCAATGTTGCTCAGCAATATGTTGTTAAGTACCTCTCGACTGTATTAGGAGAGAACTATTCTGTTCGTAGCAACGGAACAATTCCTGGCGTAACACAAAATGATGGTCACACACTCACAAGTTTTGATGTTGTTGTTGATAGAAAAGACGATACGAGTAGGCATAAAAAATATGTTGCAGTCGAAGTTACTTTTCAAGAAACTTCTAACAGCACAATCGAAAGAAAAGGCGGTCAAGCACGAGACCGCTTTGAAAAGGTTACAAGCAGCCGGAATTTTATTGCCTATATCATTGACGGTGCAGGCAATTTTTCCAGACGTTCAGCAGTAAGAGAACTATGTAACAATAGCCACTGTAATGTTGCTTATACTCCAGGGGAGTTCGAAGTGCTGATTGAGTTTATAAAGGAGAGAATAGGATGATAAAATATATTGACCTTTTCGCTGGGATCGGGGGAATAAGGCTTGGCGCATCCAACGCTCTTCTAGAGTACGGAATTGAATCTCAATGTGTTTTGTCCAGTGAAATTGATGACAATGCATGCGAAACCTATAAGCTGAATTTTAATGAATATCCCAGTGGTGATGTTAGAAATATTAAGGATATACCTTTATTTGATTTGTTACTTGGGGGTTTTCCATGTCAACCGTTTTCTTATGCCGGAAAAAGAAAAGGATTTGGCGATACAAGGGGAACTTTGTTTTTTGAAATTGAGCGTATTCTTAGAGATAACCAACCCAAAGCATTCCTTTTGGAGAATGTTAGGGGCTTGTACACTCATGATGGTGGTAGAACTTTTGAAACCATTATGTCAAAACTTCATGAACTCGGATATGGAACATATGACTTAATTCTCAACAGTTCTAACTTCGGAGTCCCTCAAAACAGAGTCCGTCTCTATATCCTCGGCATTAAAGGTGCAACACCAAAAATGTCGCTGAAAACAAATTATGGCCCCTCAGACTCACATTCATACAAGAATAGTAGAAATGATTTGACCGGTTCGTTCTCTCCTTCGTTAAAGCACAAGTGTACAGTTGGTGAAGTACTTGAAAGCACTGTTCCATTAAAGTATTATTGTTCAGCAACATTTGAATCGCAATTGAGATCTGTAATTGGTGATGACTTATCAAAACTAAATGGATATAGGCTGATTGATTACCGTGGCGGACAGTCATTGCACTCTTGGGAACTTGGGAAAAAAGGTAAATGTTCCGCAGCAGAAATCAAGTTTATGAATTTACTTATTCAAAATCGACGCAAGCCGGTTTTTGGGACGCAGCAAGATGGTAAAAAGCTTACACTTGAACAAATTAAGTCCTTCTATACAGATGACGATATTTCCGAAGTAATGGCATCACTTATTTCCAAAAGATACCTTAAGGAAGAAAACGGTAAGTACAATCCTGTTTGCGGAAATATGTCTTTTGAGGTTTTCAAATTTCTTGATCCAGAAAGTATCTCGATAACATTAACATCATCAGACTCAAGCCGGCTTGGGGTAATTCAAAACAACCATGCAAGAAGAATTACTCCAAGAGAATGCGCAAGGTTGCAAGGGTTTCCCGACTCTTTCATTGTAAACCCGACAGACACGTTTGCATACAAGCAATTTGGCAATTCAGTTTCTGTTCCAGTGATTGAGGCGGTCTTATCCGATTTTATTGAGCAAAATATTGATATTCTGGGCTGGAAATAAGCGGTACACCTTCGTAATTGTCCCTCCTTTTGAGTAGAATATGTTCGAACAAAGGGATTGATTTTTTCAATTAAATAAGCTAAAACAACAATGTTTTACATAAGATAGCCCCAGATATAGATATTATGCAAGATGTGCACCACCATTTAAAAAGAATTTACCTTCTTAATGAGAAATATTGATGTTCTTCTACAAAAATTTTATTCCTTTATTTTGCCATTATGGTAACTTCGTCAACCAAGAGAAATTGAATAAACACAAAATTCGGTACACTACTGGTGAAATGGATGACGAACTTGGTTATTCCAAGTACGATTACGCCAACAAGGAAACTGACAACAGCAGGAACGGCTACAGTAAGAAAAATGTAGTCTCTTCCATGGGTGAAATCGGCTTGGACATCCCACGTGACCGCAAAGGAGAGTTTGAACCACAGATTGTAAAGAAGAATCAGACTGACATATCTAATATCGAGGATCAGGTACTTTCTATGTATGCCAAAGGAATGACAACCAGAGACA
>JAUZPR010000083.1 GCA_030705825.1 Bacillota bacterium
CCTGTACTTGATCCGATTATAAGCCAGAGAATAAGGGTAAAAATAGAACCCGGAAAATCAGCAAGATTGTCGTTTATTACAATTGCAAGTGAAACCAGTGAAACCCTGACCGAACTAATCGAAAAGAACAAGACTCCTGAAGCTGTAGAGGGTGCTTTCAGATTGGCACAGACAAGAAGCCAGGTGGAAGCAAGATATTTAAACATGAAAGCTGCCGAGATAGAACTATATCAGGATATAATTTCTCATATACTCTTTATAAGCCCTCTCAGGAGGTTAAACCAGGAGATTATAGCCCAGAACAGCAGAGGTCAGCAGTCGTTATGGGCCTATGGTATTTCAGGAGACCTGCCTATTGTCCTGGTTGTCCTGAAAAAGTCTGATGAAGTAGATATGCTTTATGAAGTGCTGAAAATGCATGAATACTGGCGGATTAAAGATTTGAAAGCGGATCTGGTCATTCTCAACGATGAGGAAAACAGCTATACTCATCCGTTAAAGGCTTTATTATCAGACATAATAACGTCAAGTCATGCTCATGATATAATAAATAAGCCGGGAGGCATATTCATTCTGAACTGGAACAACATGCCAAGGGAGGATATATGCTTATTTCATGCGGCTGCAAGGTTTGTTGTAAAAGGTGATTCGGGTACACTTGCAGACCAGCTTAAAAAAGTACAGGGTATTCAACTGCCCAAATACAGACACTTTATTGAGGGAAAAAGAGAGTATCCGTCAAAAATCCCGAAGGAGCTGGAGCTCCAATACTTTAACGGAATGGGAGGGTTCAGCCGGGATGGAAAGGAGTATGTACTGCGTCTTGAAAAAGGTCAGAATACGCCAATGCCTTGGATCAATGTTATAGCCAATAGAAATTTCGGATTTATTGTATCTGAAGCAGGTTCGGGTTATACCTGGTTTGAAAACAGCCGTGAAAACAAATTGTCACCCTGGTCAAATGATCCGGTCAGTGATACTCCGGGAGAGGTATTATACCTTTCAGACTATGATACGGGTGAATTGTGGACGGTAACACCACTACCCATAAGAGAGGAAGAAACGTATATTATTACTCATGGCTTTGGGTATACATCCTTTGAACATATAAGTCATGGTATTGAACAAAGCATGGTACAGTTTGTTCCTGTTAACGATACGGTAAAAATGAGCCTTATAAAAATAAAGAACATATCAAAATTCAGAAGAAACCTGGCACTGACCTACTATCATAGACCTGTTCTGGGAGTAAGCGACCAGTTTACTTCAATGCATATTAAAACCATGGTTGGAGAATCAGGGGAAATATTGATTGGAAATCCCTATAATGAAGAATTTAAAGGAAGAGTTGCCTATCTGGACGTATCCGAAAAAGAGCGAAGTTTTACCGGCGACAGAAAAGAATTTTTCGGAAACGGAAAGCTATGCTCACCTGATGCTCTTAAACGTCAAAAACTATCGGGTACTTTGGGGACAGGCTATGACCCTTGTGCAGCTGTGCAGACCATAATAAGCCTTGATGAAGGAGAAGAAAAGGAATTAGTTTTTATTATGGGTATGTCACAGGGAGCAGATAAGGTTGGGGAAACAATCGAAAAATTTAGAAATATTGATAATGTTCATAACGCTTTGACAGAGGTAAGGAATTTCTGGGCAGACAAGCTTGACAATCTTCAGGTTGAAACTCCGGATGCCTCAATGAACCTTCTACTGAACGGATGGCTGCTTTATCAGGTGGTTGCCTGCAGAATATGGGCAAGAACCGCATTTTATCAGGCAGGAGGCGCTTATGGTTTCAGGGATCAGCTGCAGGACAGTTTGGCAGCAGTGCAGGTATGGCCTGAACTGGCTCGTAATCAGATACTTCTTCATTCACAGCATCAATTTCTTGAAGGAGATGTACAGCACTGGTGGCATGAACCTCAAAATAAGGGGACCCGTACAAGATTTTCAGATGATCTTTTATGGATGCCTTATACAGTATCACAATATGTCCAGGTGACAGGTGACTATGGAATTCTGGATGAAACCAGGGTGTTTCTTGAAGATGAACCTTTGAAGGAATTTGAAGATGAAAGATACAGCGTACCTAAAGTCTCAAGCCAGCAGTCCTCAATCTATGACCACTGCATAAGAGCAATAGATCGCTCCTTAAAATTCGGAGAACATGGTCTCCCGCTGATTGGCTCGGGAGATTGGAACGACGGAATGAATACTGTTGGAAACAGGGGATTTGGTGAAAGTGTATGGCTTGGATGGTTCTTATATACAATACTGAAAGCTTTTGCCCCAATATGTGTTGGAATGGGAGATAATGACAAAGCACTGGAATATGGCAAAACAGCAGAGAGATTATCCCAAGCAATTGATAAAGATGCCTGGGATGGGAATTGGTATAGAAGAGCATATTTTGATAACGGAATACCATTGGGGTCAATTCAGAATACCGAATGTAAAATCGATTCCATTGCACAGACCTGGGCTGTGATATCAGGAGGGGGCAGGTCGGAGAAGATTGGCGAAGCCATGAATTCGCTCGAAAATTATCTGGTATTAAAGGAAGAAGGTTTGATTAAGCTGCTGACTCCTCCTTTTGACGAAGGAGACCTGCAGCCTGGTTATATTAAAGGCTACGTACCGGGAGTAAGGGAAAACGGGGGACAGTATACACATGCCGCTGCATGGGCCATAATAGCCTTTGCACTGCTGGGTGAAGGCGATAAGGCATGTGAAC
This sequence comes from Bacillota bacterium, assembly GCA_030705825.1. Taxonomy (GTDB): domain Bacteria; phylum Bacillota; class Clostridia; order Acetivibrionales; family JANLFN01; genus JAUZPR01. The sequence continues at coordinate 2,735 of JAUZPR010000083.1, forward strand.
TTTTCAACCTTATAAACCCTGTCAACCATACACGCACCCACATGGAGTACTCGCGCTACAAGGCTGAGCCATATGTAATGGCAGCCGATGTATATGCAGCATATCCGCATGTAGGAAGAGGTGGATGGACATGGTATACAGGTTCTGCCGGATGGATGTACAGGGCAGGTATTGAATATCTGCTGGGTTTTAAAAAGAACGGAAGTATATTGAAAATAGAGCCCTGTATACCTGAAAAATGGACTAGATTTGGTATGATTTACAAGTACTCCGGAACCATATATAAAATAGATGTTCAAAACCCTGAAGGGGTAAGTATGGGAACTGTTAAAACGGTTGTTGACGGAGCCGTAACCAGCAACGGGGAAATACAGCTTGTTGATGACGGTAGGGAGCATGTTGTGGTTGTATATATGGGTAAAGGCGAGAGCTAGACTACCCTCACCCCCAACCCCTCTCCCACACCAGGAGAGGGGTGATTTTTAATTAGGGGAATGGAGGGTAGCTATATTAAAAACTGAAATTTCTTGGTGGGTTGCCTGAAAAATCCGCGACTATTACATCGCCGTGTTCCAGGTAAAAAGTCTTGAATACCGGATTATCAGCTGTTTTGTATATTGATTTGACCAGTTCACTTGAAGCAAGTACTTTTTCCTTTACCTGAATATCCTCAGTAAAAACTGCAGTTCCGCTTATTCTTACAGTTACCATATCACTTGATGTTGTGGCATATTCAACAACAGGTGATTCCTTCATCTGCCTGTAAACATCCTTTTTACTTGATGTGCAGAAATAGAGCCTGCCATATTCCTCATACATAAATCCGAATGGCCTGACCTTTGGTTTATTGTTCTCCACTGTTGCCAAAAAACCATACTGATTGGTTTTTAAATAATTGATTACATCTTTCATTTCAATACCTCCCATTTCCTGTTACCCTGTTTCTTAAAAATTAATTTAGTAAACAAGGTATATAATGTTGATTTTTTCGTTGCCTACAAATACAATGTTATAAAACATGTAAAAACATTACAAGTACGCACTTTTAAATGACATAGTCACTTTTACCGTACTTTTGTGAGGAAGGAAGGTATAAAATGCTAAGCAAAAATAATGAAAAAAGAATGTGCCCTGTAAATGTGACGCAGAATATTCTTGCCGGTAAGTGGAAATTAATGATAATTTGGCTATTAAGTATGAAAACAAGAAGATTTAATGAGCTTCAGAGGATATTGCCCGAGGTGTCAAGAGGAGTTCTGGCACAACAGCTCAGAGAGCTGGAAAACGATAGTATGGTTCACAGGGAAGTATATAGGGAAGTACCGCCAAAGGTAGAATACTCCCTTACTGAAATAGGCCGGAATTTTCTTCCTGTTTTGACACATATAATGGAATGGGGAACATGGTATATAAAGAATACTTCGGTATGCAATTCGGACTTATGTCTCGAAAACAGCTTCCCGTGCAGCAAGTGTCTTGAGGCAGCACAGGCAAACGAAAAAAATACTTATAAAGTATAATCCTATTTGGTAATCAGATAATAAACAAGAGGCATGAATATAGAAGGCAGCAGATTTCCAACCTTTATCTTCTTTATATCCAGAAGTGTAATAGCTATCCCCATAATAAGAATGCTGCCTACCAAAGACATCTGGACTATTACTGCATCGGTCAGCCATGGTTTTATGAAATCCGCCAACAGAGTTATGGAGCCTTGATATACCAAAACAGGAACAGCTGAAAAAACAACACCGAAGCCCATAGTAGAAGCAAATACTATAGCACTTATTCCGTCAAGGATTGCTTTTGCAAAAAGAGTTTTTGTATTGCCGGTAAGCCCATCTTCCAAAGAACCTACAATAGCCATGGCTCCAACACAATAAACCAGGCTTGCTGTTATAAAACCCTCAGCAAAGCCGCCGCTGTTGTTTGAAAATTTATTCTGAAACCAATAGCCAAGCTTATCCAGCCTTTTTTCTATATTGATTAATTCTCCCAAAACACCGCCAACTACAAGGCTTATGATCATTGTCATAATGTACTGCCTGTCCAAATCGCCATTGCCGGTTATTTTATATATACCCTGCAGTGTTCCGGAAATTCCTATAATAAGTACCGACAATCCTATAGCCTGCATGACAGTATTCTTGAATCTTTCGGGAAGTCCTTTTTTTATGAATGTTCCTGCCGTACCACCGGCTATAATTGCAGCTGTATTTACTAACGTACCGACCCCGATCATGAAGATGCCTCCATAGAATGAAATACATTTTTAAGTATACTCTAAAAAAATCAATTTACAAATATGTATTAAATGACAATGAACAAACAAGTCAAATATATAAAACGAGAATATAAAAAGAAAAACGTCTCTAATATGCAAATTATGTATAAAAATTATGTTAATAACCCGAAGGCGGATTTGCAAATTTAACTGAAAGGTGTCATTATAAATAATAGTAGAGAAGCAGCTTATACAAACAAGGAGATTCAGTAATGATTGAAATTGTTTTAAAGGATGGAAAAGTTTTTAAAAATGATCCCGAAATAGGTTTCAATTCCAGTAAAATTGATATTATCAGAGAATGTCTGCAGGAATTCAACGAATATACAATTTCTTTCAAGGGCGCTAAAATTACGGTAAACAAGGAGCAGGTACTTGAAATTAGAGAAACTTGAAAATCTTTTTACAAATGACAATTATAGTTTACATAATGGGTAAGTTTTGAGAAATACTATACATGAAATTTATAAGCTTATAAAATAAAAAAGGATGCAAAATACGCTAAGAGGTAAAATTATATGAAAAAATCAAATAACAAAAACCGTAATGAAAAAACTCCTTTTTTTCTGCAAATAGAATCCTATAATTACAAGGCCAATGAAAGCTTTTTCAGTAAAAAAACCCATAATGCCTTCAGGGTTGATTCCCTGTTCAAGCTCAAATCAAAGTAAACTACAGCTCTGTTTACTGAACTGTTGAAGAACAAATAATAAGCATTTTAAAGCAATTTATCGATGGTTTATGAAAAATAGAACCCTCCAGGCGGAGGGCTTTTTTATGTTGTATTTTAGTGGGGATAACCTTGGAATGGATATCCCTGGTATGGATTATAAGGGTATTGAGGATAGAAAAACGGAAATCCGAAGTAAAAAAATGGAGGATAACCATAGTTGTTATAGTGGTAACCGTCATGATAACCATGATTATAGCCATCATGATATCCGTGATCATAGTGGTCATGCTCACCATGCATAGGCTGATCCGGCATAAACCCGACCTCCTTTTTAATTTACTTAATATATTTTATGTTTATCAGCTTAAAAAAGTTACCTTTGTCAAAAATTCTATACTTTCTGTAATAAAAAAAGATACTGCGAATTGGCAATATCTTTAAGATGTTTTATTAAATTGTTATATTTTATTTTTTACTGTTCTTTAAATTATCAATTTGTTGAATTCCAGCCTTTGTGATGGTAACCTCCAGCTTAGATTTGTTTATTCCTATTAAACCCATCTCATACAACGACATTATAACATTCATTGGCTCGGATATTTTAAGAACCTCCCCAAAATGTTGTATTGATCCCTTATAATTGGCAGGTTCGCCGTTGACATGACAGCGGTAGAACCAGTGAAGAGCGGTTATTTGAACCGAATTTAAAGCCATATAAACCTCCAGATCAGCATAAAGGTATTAACCTCGGCTGACTTTGCAAAAATATAATCCTGTTTAAGTATACATAGTGTGTGTGATATTGTCTATATTTATAAAGTTAAACTTTTGAAAACCCCATAATTTTTTTGATATAATTGGCTTTTTCTTTTGTTGTTAACATTTCAAGCAGTAAAATTGCAACATCAATTGCTGTTGACGGGTTCCAGGAAGTTATTATATTCCCATCCCTAACTATTGCCTGGTTAACAACATTCACCCCATATTCCGCAAGCTTTTTTTGCCTTATTCCATTTTTCATGTTATATGTGGTTGCTTTTTTACCTTCCAGAATACCTGCTTTACCTAAGGCAAGCGCAGCTACACAGATAGAAGCAATAATTTTATTGCTTTTATGGAATTTTCTGATTAATTCAAGAAAATCCTCTTGATATGCATCCTGATAAAAACCGTATTCTTCAAAGCCTCCGGGAATTGCAAGCGCATCAAAATCATTTACATTGACATCTTTTACTGTCAAGTCGGGAGTAATTTTTATGTTGAAGGTAGATACAATTTCATTTCTTAGTCCGCAAGTAATTATATCGGTAGTACCATCACCATCTACAAGATTCCATCCGATTATATCGGTAAAAACACTGGCTTCATACATTTCAAAACCATTTGCCAGTAACAACAGAACTTTTTTCATATAAACACCTTCAATCAGTTTTATAAATAATATAATTTAATATCAGTCAAAAGTAAATACTACTGGATTGCTTCTAATGCAATACATGAAAATGAAAAAGGCAGAGAAACCTTTTATAGTTCAAATTTTAGTACTATGTACAAAAATAAATCGTACTTGTTTATTTGACATTTATACATTACTATCAAGGTAGAATATGATTTTGCGAGGATAGTTATGAATATTGAAATAGCACAGAAGACTGACCTGTCTGAAATCCTTAATCTGCAGAAACTGGCTTTTTATAGTGAAGCCGCTGCCTGCAACGACTTTACAATACCACCTCTCGTACAGACAATTGAGAGTGTTGAAGAAGAATTCATAAGAATGACTTTCTATAAGACTGTTTCGGAAGGTAGTATAATTGGTTCGGTAAGGGTTTATACAGAAAATGATACTTGCTTCATAGGCAGGCTTATTGTTCATCCCGATTTTCAAAACAGGGGAATAGGGAAGCAGCTTATGAAGCACGTTGAAAAGGAATTTGAAAGCTGCGGAAGATTTGAACTATTTACAGGTAAGCACAGCAAAAGAAATATTTATTTTTACAGTAGCTTGGGATATAGGATTTTCAAGGAAGAAAAAATAAATGATAAGTTGAGCTTTGTTTATTTTCACCACGGATTAAACGGATGAAGCGGATGGCACGGATGACGAAGATGAAGCCTGAACCAGGATTAAACGGATTAAACGGATTAAACGGATGAACAGGATGTCTGAATTGGTATAAACGATGAGGGATAAATAATTATTTTTATCCCATAATATATAATATTATGGGAGGGATTAATTTTGCAAAAAGCAGGCGGTATAATTTCACTAATAGCAGGAGTTTTCGGTGTAATAGCAGCTTTAATAACCCTCGTTGTCGGTTCGACTGGCTCGGCGCTGGGTGCATCGGGAGCAACGGTGGTTAGAAACCTTGGGTGGCTGGGACTGTTGGCATCATTTCTGGTAATTGTTTTTGGAGCTATTTCACTGAATGCAAAAAGTAAAACTATTGGAATCCTTGTTATAGTGTTTTCGGTTTTGGGAGCTATTTTCGGAGGTACAATAGTTGCAATTTTCATGGTGCTTTCATTAATAGGCGGAATACTGGCAGCAGTTGGGACCAATAAATTAAACAGCAATGAAAGGTAATAGCATGAAATGAAAGGAGCCTCTATAGGTTCCTTTTTGTATGCAACACGTTTTTTAGGAGTATATGAGGTTGGTATGGAAATTATAATTTTTACAGGGATTCAGGCTTCAGGCAAAAGTACTTTTTATAAACAGAATTTTTTTAGAACTCATGTCAGAATAAGCCTTGATATGCTAAAAACCAGAATAAAAGAGGATACATTACTTGCTGCCTGCATAAAGGCAAAACAGTCTTTTGTTGTTGATAACACAAATCCAACTGCAGCAGATAGAAAAAAGTATATAGATATGGCAAAGGACGCTAAGTGCAAGGTGATTGGTTACTATTTTCTGACCCATATTGAGAGTGCATTACAAAGAAACAGTAAAAGAGAGGGTAAGGATAATATTCCAATGGCAGCTTTAAGAAAAACATATTTCAAACTCTTGCCCCCTTCTTTGGAAGAAGGCTTTGACGAATTGTATATAGTTAATCTTTGTGAAGAAGGAAGCTTTATCATTTCGAAGATAGTTTAATTATTAAAAAATATCAAATTTCATTAAATTATTTGATACAACCTTGTAAAAAATTTTTCAGGATTTATAATATCTATCAGAATAAATGAGAGAAGGGAAAATCTATGGAAAATTTTACATTCTACAGTCCTACTTATTTTGTTTTCGGTAAGGGTCAGGAAAATAATACAGGGAAATATGTAAAGCGTTTTGGAGGAAGCAAGGCACTAATACATTATGGTGGGGGTTCGGTAGTACGTTCCGGACTTCTGGACAGGGTAAAGGCTTCTTTAAAGGAAGAAGGCATAGCATACATAGAACTTGGCGGTGTTAAACCAAATCCAAGAAGCGGGCTTGTTTATGAAGGTATCGATTTATGCCGCAAAGAAAAAGTTGATTTTATACTTGCAGTTGGTGGTGGAAGTACAATAGATTCTGCCAAGGCAATCGCAGCAGGAGTTGTTTATGACGGAGATTTCTGGGATTTTTATAAGGGAAAAAGCGTAACCAAAGCGCTACCTATAGGAACAGTACTTACCATTTCAGCAGCCGGAAGCGAAGGTTCTCCCGATACCGTTATCACGAATGAAGACGGAATGTTTAAACGTGGTGCTTCAGGAGAAGCTCTTAGACCTTCATTCTCAATACTGAATCCGGCTTTGATCCAGACGCTGCCGAAATATCAGATAGCATGCGGAATAACAGATATAATGGCTCATTTATTTGAACGTTATTTTACTACAACCAAGGATGTTGAGGTAACCGACAGATTGATTGAAGGCTTGCTGCTGACCATGATCAAGGAAGCTTCCCTTGCAGTAAAGGATCCGGATAATTACCAAGCTCAGGCCAATATAATGTGGGCAGGTATGATGGCGCATAATAATTCCTGTGGAGTCGGCAGGGCACAGGATTGGGCCAGCCATGATATCGAGCATGAGCTTTCGGCAACTTATGATTGCACACATGGAGCAGGACTTGCAGTTGTATTTCCCGCATGGATGACATATAACATGAAGCATGATGTCAACAGGTTCGCACAGCTTGCTGTACGCGTATGGGGCTGCCAGATGGATTTCGCCAATCCTGAAAATACAGCAAGAGCCGGAATTAAAGCACTAAAGGAATTTTTAAAATCAATTGGCATGCCTGTTAACTTTAAAGAACTTGGGGCAAAGGAAGAAGATATTGACCAGATGGCTCATACGGCATGTTACGGAAATGGACGCAGCGGAACTATTGGCGGTTTTGCAAAACTTAGTGAAGATGATGTGAAGAATATATACAGGCTGATGACCATGGATGAAATGGATTGATTGTGGTGGTTATCCCCCCGGAGACCTTAATCCCCTTTTTATTGAAGAACTCCTTTAAAAAAAGGAGATCCATGTACAGGCATCAATCAATACATTCGACCTATTGTCATTACAAGCCGGGGCAGATATAAAAACCCTACAAAGTGATTTGGAACATGAAAGTATAGAAACGACTACTGGATAGATATGGACATGTGAATGAGGACATGAAAAGGGCTGCTTCTGATAAGAGAAGTATATTATTGAATGGCACAACGGAATAACAAACATATTAATACCAAAAAGAGGTAGTATTGGAAAGTTAATGCTACTTCTTTTTTGCAAATTTAAGTTTTTCAAAATTAGACCTATTTGAAATCCAATCAGTTACTAAATAAAGAACAATCATAATTGGAAAGGAATATATATATTTCCAATGCTTTGGGTTGTAAGTTCCCAACAAGACAAATATAGGTTCAGCAATAAAGGAACTTATTCCTGAAAAAATAATAGCTTTATAAAGTGCTTTAATATTTGGTTTGTATTGTATAAAAAACAACATTATAACAGGAAGAATTGTAAAATCCCATGGAATAAATGCTGGTGAAAATGGTATAACATTATTGTAATAAGACCATAATCCAAATAGTATACCCACTAAATCAAGCCATGAAGCTATAAGTATTATAAATAAACCAGCAAATAATAGTCGGTTTGTACTTTCTTTTTTTCTTAATATTATCCATAAAACCCATGGAATAATTGTAAGGGCTAAACCTAACCACCATTGCCAGCCAAATAGTGTATGTTTTAGCCATAAATTAATCATATCTTTATTGGCTTGTGAAATTAATTCATACGCATTTTCCATTGAGCTAGTATATTCGTTATTAATATAAAATCACTCCAAATATAGTAATTTTCATATAATTTTATCTCAAATTGATTAAATACTTGTTAAATTCGTAGGGAATAGAACAAGTACTATAACCATAATTAAAAGCGAAAAAAAATATGCAACTAAAGGTTTTCTATTATGCAAAATTAGCATTGGAAACATTATACAAAGCCATATTAAGGAATACCATAAGTTCCACCCATAATTGTATTCTATTTTCCCGAACGTAGCATAAATCAATTCCACTAAAAAATATATGATTACAAACTTGGCAATTCGTAATACTTGTCCTTTTATATTTTCTGGATAGTCGGATAGTAATAGTAATACAGTAAGTGGAAATACTATAAAAGTTATAAGCATATCATTAATTTTATCACTAAAAAAATCAGGCTTAATATGCCATAAGTGGTGACCACAATATAGGAAATTATATAATAAGTTACACATTGATATATAAATCATTGTGGAATTGAGTTCTTTCCAATTATTCCAAACGCCTCTACGCCATACCAAAAAGAATGTCAATACTACTATGACTAAATTCATTAAAATTTTCCTCTATAGAATTTATTTTTATTAGATAGTGTTTTCAATATACAGGAATAGTATTCTAAATACAGACATTTTGAGTTCCAACGGTATTTCCACTGATTAGTGGCATAAAGGTGGCAATGTAACATTTAAACCACAAAAAAGACAAGGGTTGAAATCTTCAATCCCTTGCCTTTTTAGTGGTCGGAGTGACCTGACTTGAACAGGCGACCTCTTGCACCACAAGCAAGCGCTCTAGCCAAACTGAGTAAAAGGAAGCAGTTCAGTATGTGGCCATCCGTGGTTCAGACTTTGCGAGGGGCATGATAAAAATTAGAAAGAAAATTAATATGACACTCAGTTGTCATATTTGGCCTGATATTATTTAATAAGTGAGAGGTGCAACAATGATAATAGATATAAAACCATCAAGAGAAACATTAATCGAATATATTGGAGATGCTATTTCTGCATTGGACGAACTTATTGAGTATATAGATATTAATTATGGATTTGACTCTCTGTGGAATTACTCTGAAAAACATGACAAATATGAGTTCAAATATCGCAGGGGAGGTAAAACCCTTGTTACCTTTTATATTGAAAAAGGTACACTTACAATTCTTATAGTATTTGGTAAGGCGGAAAGGGCAAATTTTGAGCAATTACAGAATGAATTTTCTTCAGAGATTGTACAATTATATAACAATACTCCCCAATACCATGATGGTAAATGGCTATGGATTTCATTATCAGATAAAAGCATTATAGAAGAAGTTAAGAAGTTGATTTTAATAAAAAGGAAGCCTAAAGGGTAACAGGTACTAAACATGAAAATGAAGTTGACAACATGCGGAAATTCATGCAATGAATGCAGAGCATATAAAAATAATTATGAAAAACTTGACGAAAGAGAATCTTTGAGTAAAGCATGGGAAAAATATATTGATTTTGTTATGCCTGTAGAAAATATACATTGTGATGGAAACACATGTTGTGCTGTTGGTTTGGGATTCATACATGAAAACTGCCAATATAAGAAATGCACTGAATTACACGGAGTTGAACACTGTGGACAATGCCCTGATTATCCTTGCTCACATTTCGATGATGGCAGAAATATGACAGAACAGCATATGAGAGATAAGTTGAAAGAAAAATTTATTCTTGAAGAATATGAAAAGTATGTTAAAGTTTTTGATAATAAGTCTTGGATAGATAAATATCATAAGCTATTAGGTGAATTAAAAAAATAACATGTACTGTAGGTTGTTTTTTTGATGATTGAGATGCACATTTACTTAACCTCGCGACTATTGCGGGGTTTTTCAATATATAAAAAAGGAAACGGTAGAGCCGTTCCCTTTTAATAGTAAAAGGTTACATTTGTTATTTTATCTTGAATACTCTATATGTTCCGGGACCCATTGCCACATTGAATTTCGTTTTTCCTTCTGCACTGCAGCCTTTGATTTCCATTTGCGAAGCTATGTCCACAAGCTTGGCGTCTCCATGGTTTACGGTGAGAGGAATATCCTGATTATGGGAAAGGAAGGACTCTATTACGAAAGTATCATTGTCGTACACAAATAGGCCGATCCTGCTCTCGCCTCCAAGGAACACAGGCAGTTTCCCGGCCATCAAAGCCCTTATTTGCGTCAAAACTTCGGCTGGATAATTATATAAATCACTGAAGTTGTCGGGTATTGCCAAAACGTATAGATAGCCCTTACCAAACCTGCTCTCCAGCAGTACAGGGAAGTTGTTGTCTCCGTCCATGGCCACTATAACCTGCTTGCTGTCATTGGTGGCATAGTCTATTTGAGGTATTATGAATTTTTCAGCCGATTTATAGTGGTTTTTGAAGGAACAGACACCGCCTTCCACTGCAAACGTGTTTACATACGCCTTTCTTCCTGTGCTCCGTATGGATGTTATCTCTTCAAGACCTTTACCTTCAAGCTCACTGAGCAGCCCCGAGGTAATGAATATTCGTTTTCCTTCACGGAGGGAAGCCTTGATTTTGCTCACCAGATCCTTGTCGAAGGCGGCGCTGGCAGTTAGGAACATTACGTCACTGTCCGAAGGATAATCGGGCTGCGGCTCCAGGGGTATTCCCAGCATCCCGACATAGTTGTGCAGGTAATCCTCCTTATAGGAATGGTAGGGAAGATAGCAGGCAACGCCCTGGGGATTGCCAAGGTTGTCGATAAAACTGTCCACTGTTTCAAATACATAACCGGCCATGGGGACGAATATCCTGTATTCATTCATTAACAACATCCCCAGGCAGAACAGGGTTACTTCCTTCGGCTTTGAGAACAGTGTAAGGTATGCCTGCTCGGCGTATGAATTGAGGCTGTATGTGCAGCCAAAGGGGTCGAACCAGCCGCCGCCGTTTTTGCCGGGCTTTACGTTTTCCAGGTACCTCATGACAAAATAGCTCAAATATCTGGGGAGGTGCTGCTGTGTATTTTCGGGGTCCCTGGTTTCGGTACCGGTGTATATCATGTCAAACTGTTTTGGCTGATCTTTCAGATTGTACCCTGAATCCTGATAGTTTTCATACCAGTTAGGGAATTTGATTATAACGTTTATATTTGGATTGATCTTCTTGGCCGGCTTTATTATGTAGTTTTCAGAAACGTCTCTCATGAGGTCTGTCCTGAATTCCGACCAACTCCTGCTGCCCTTGGCCGCTATGCAGGATTCGCACCTGCAGTTGGTGAAATAAAAATCGTCCAGTATGAGTTCGTCAAACAAGCCTGCGGTGAATTCCACCACATTCCTGAGATAATCCAGGTTTGACTGGGTGGTATAGCAGAAGGCGCCCATCAGTGAGGTTTTCGGTTCCACTGTGGTGGTTATTCCCCCCGAGGTCTTAATCCCCTTTTTATTGAAGAACTCCTTTATTTTGAGCATCTTTTCCTTTTCGATAAACAAACCGCCTCTGTAAGTTTCAAGGTATACCTTGTCTATTTGAAGGTGCTTTTCCATAAACTCAAATTTCTTCGCAAAGATGTCAATGTCGTCAATTCTAGTCAGATCGCCCACTGTGCAGTATATTGCAAGGCCGAAATTTTTGTAGGACATTTGCCGTTCTCCCTTCGTATCAGATGTGTGATGGACATGCGTTTTCATGAATCTGTTTTAGTTATATTATAAATTCCATGCGTCTATAATGCATGCCAGATATTGCTAAACAGTGCTCAAAAATTGCTTTTTTATACTATTGCGGAAATTCGTTTATGTCGGTGACAAGCAGGGTAAAGGGGATATACTGTCTCAAAATATTTTTCTGGTGCCAAGCCTGCTGCATAAAATAGCGGGTTACAATTTCTTGTAATCCGCTTATTTTATATGGTCGGAGTGATCTGACTTGAACAGGCGACCTCTTGCACCCCAAGCAAGCGATCTATAGGTATTAAGCCCATATAATTATAGAAGCTAAAAACCTGGAAATGTGGTATAATATAATTACAAATAGCTTCAAGGTATGGAGGCTTAAACTATGA
>JAUZPR010000084.1 GCA_030705825.1 Bacillota bacterium
AAAGCCATTGTTATGTCATCCGAGATATCCGAGTAGTCGGAGGTTTTTGAGAAGGCTACGGCATTTTCAGCTATCCTGTTCAATACTCCTGCCGGCATTGAGTTGTCATTCAGGAGGATTTGCAACAGCCGTTCCTCACTGTACTGCTCCTTACTTTCGTTTCTGAGTTCTATTATACCGTCGGTACATAGAAATATTCTGTCATGTGTTTCCAGTGACACTGATTTATCAGCATATTGTGGGTTTTCTGACCAATTACTTATGGGAATTCCCGGTACATCCAGATGGATAAACTTGTCGGGTCCGAATACTATAGGACAAACATTATGGCCTGCGTTGGAATATTTCATTACCTTTTTACTATGATTTATCACTCCATAGAACACGGTAATATAAAGGTCCTGGTCAAATCCGTAATTATTAAAGCTTACAAACAATTCCTTTAAGGCCTCTGCCGGAGACAGCGTCTTCTTATTAATAGAGGACCGCAAAAATACCGTCAGCATTGAGGCTGAAACTCCATGGCCAGAGACATCTGCTATGTAAACTCCGGTATGATCCTCATCTATATTGAAGATATCTACAAAATCTCCTCCAAGGGTTTCGCACGGTCTGTAAACAAACGAAAATTCAATTTTGCTCTGGGACAGGCTTTTCGGAAGAAGGCTGCATTGGAGTTTCTTGGCAATTTCAAGATTATCCTTCAATTTCATGTTCTGCTCAAGAATTTTTTTCTGCATGGACCTTACATTTGTAATATCCCTGAGAACTTCAACTACAGCAGCAATATCACCTGAAGCATTTCTGACCGGTGAACTCATTACCGAATAATATCTATCACTAATAATCTCTTCCTTTTCGTGGGATTCCCCGTCAAAAACCGATTTTCTGGATATACAGTTTTCACAGGGTTCGGTTCTGTTCAGAAGGCTGTAGCACTTTTTCCCGGAAGGATTACAGCCCAGAGCATCCTGCATAGCCCTGTTTGTGTAAATTATGATATCGTTCCTGTCAAGAACCCTTACCCAATCAAACATACCATTCAATATATCTTCCAGCGGCAAGCTTTCATCGATTTTAAGTCTATCTTTAAGCATTTTAAGACGACCTTTCAAAAATATTATTCAAGTAAAGCACAGGCAGTAAGCCCATTTAGTATCGGCTGCCGGCTACGGTAAGTTTTATTCATCTTTTTTAACTGTAAAACATCATCTTATATTGATAATAGCAAAACAAATTAATCATATCAATAAATTTGGAACGGGTAATACTAAAAACAGTAATAAAAAGGAACTGTCCGGCAATAATATTATTAGAATGATTGTACAGGAGAACATGAATGTTATTTAAAACAGCAACCAGACAGCAGTATATAAACATAGAAAGTCCCTTCGCATTCAAGGATTTCACCGAAATGCTCTATAGACTAATAAGCAATGGCTTAAAGGACGGTTACAAATCACTTGTTTTTATCTGTATCGGAACAGACAGATCAACAGGGGACAGCCTTGGACCATTGATAGGTTATAAAATGACAAATGTTAAATATAAAAATGTTAATATATTCGGCAGTCTGGAAAATCCCGTTCATGCAAAGAATTTGGATGATACCCTCAAAATGGTAAATTTGAACTATGAGAAACCTTTTATAGTAGCTATAGATGCTTGCCTCGGCAAAACAGACCATGTAGGGTATATTAACCTTGGAGAGGGCTCAATAAGACCTGGATCGGGTGTAAATAAAAACCTTGCTCCGGTTGGAGATGCCTATATTACGGGAATTGTAAACTTCGGCGGTTTTATGGACTTCCTGGTGCTTCAGAATACCAGATTAAGTCTTGTTATGAAGATGGCCGATACAATATCCGCCGGTATACGGTATGTGCTCTGGAAGCTGGCAAACTGCCAGGAATTCAATATGGAAATATGCAAGATGGAAATCTAGCTTCATCCAACCAATATTCTTACATTTTAAATTGTAAACTATAAAAGATAAAACTTCCTACATTATTTCAGACTTTTTTCAAATTTAATATTATAATAAAATAGATATTATTTTTGAAATTGAATTTCCGAAATACCTTTCAGGGAGGTTTTTAAATGAATAAAAAAAGCAATATCATATTTGGAGCTATATTTATTGTCCTGGGACTTTTCTTTTTGTTCTCCAGCCTGCACATACTGGATTATTCAATATTTAATATAGGATATATTCTTGGGACTTTCTGGGCTACAATTTTTCTGATTATTCCTGCCATCGCAATGCATTCGATATATTTTTCAGGGAAATCAAAGGGACCTGGAGTACTGATGCCCGCCGGAATGTTTCTGGCGATAGGAGTAGTATGCCAGCTTTCCATGCTTTTCAATATCTGGGGAGTGCTGTGGCCAGGCTTTATTATGTCTGTGGCTTTCGGACTGTTTGAACTATACGTCTTTGGCGGAAGGCAAAAGGCCTTGCTGATTCCGGTCGGCATACTGGGGGGAACATCCCTGGTATTTTTCGGAGTATTTTCCCTTAGAGAAATCTTTGCTCCGGATATAAGACATCTTTTTCTTCCGGTGGTTATAATACTTTTTGGAGCTTTGATACTTTTCGGCGGTAAAAAGGGTCGGTAATCAAGAATAAATTTTGTTTTAATATCAATCATAGGGGTAAAATATATATAAATATTATAGGAGTTGATTGAATATGGATAAATACATATGTACAGCATGCGGTTACATTTATGATCCTGAAACTGGAGATCCGGACTCCGGTATTGCCCCGGGTACTTCTTTTGAAGATATCCCCGATGACTGGGTCTGTCCTGTATGCGGTGTTTCCAAGGATATGTTTGAAAAGCAGTAATACACCAAGGAAAATAGTAAAATAAAACCCTGTATAATGGTTAATTAAACCATATACGGGGTTTTTTGACCTTATCAATCAATTAATTAAACAAGTACTTTTTTGGATTCATGCCGTCCTTTTTAATTCAAGAATGGCTTTGTCCACCCATTTTATATAGCCTGCGTCGATAAATAACAGTACTTCCTTTTCCTCACACCGTAATACTATTGCGTAGGTGTTCAGATATTTTACTCTCTGCCCGAAACTCATAAAATCATCTCCAATCCGTTGGAAACATTTCTTCCTTGTATAATATATATCGGAGAAATTCATTAAGAGTTTACACAAACATTTGTTTAAGGTATTAGCCTAATTTTAAAATGCAGGATTCGGAAGTCTATCCTGCAAAATTACAATACTTAAGGTATTGCATATATACATTTTTATGTTATAATGTGTTATAATAATTAAAAAAATATGTTTTGATTTTTTATCAAATCAAGGTGATTTTTGAACAATGCTGTTCCTAAAAAAGCTCCCGGTATAAATTTACGGGTGCTTTATAAATATTAGCCCAAAATAATGTCTGATGCTTTGAAGGGAGTTATGGTTATGGATAAGTACACCAAGGAAGATATACTACGGATTGCAAGGGAACAGGGTGTTAAGTTCATCCGTCTTCAATTTACAGATATATTCGGAATTCTAAAAAATGTTGCTATTACAATAGATCAGCTTGATAAAGCACTCGAAAACAAGTGCATGTTTGACGGATCCTCTATTGAAGGATTTGTAAGGATTGAAGAATCGGATATGTACTTGAGACCTGATCCAAGTACCTTCGTAATTTTCCCTTGGAGACCTCAAAACGGAAAAGTAGCACGTCTGATATGTGACGTGTACAATCCAGACGGAACGCCATTTGCAGGCGACCCGAGGTTCGCACTTAAACAAGCCATACAAAAAGCGGTAGATATGGGCTACGATACTTTTAACGTAGGTCCTGAATGTGAATTTTTCCTGTTTCTGAATGACAGTGAAGGAAATCCCACAACAAAGACTCATGATAATGGTGGCTATTTTGACCTTGGACCTATTGACCTTGGGGAAAATGCCAGAAGAGATATGTGCCTGGTTCTAGAAGAAATGGGCTTTGAAGTAGAAGCATCCCATCATGAAGTGGCTCCGGGACAGCATGAGATAGATTTTAAATACAGCGATGCGCTTACTACTGCAGATGCAATACTCACTTTCAAGCTGGTTGTTAAGACTACTGCAGAAAGGCACGGCCTGCATGCAACCTTTATGCCTAAACCAATCTTCGGAATAAACGGTTCAGGTATGCATACCAACGTTTCATTGTTTAAGGACGGCAAGAATGCTTTTTATGATGATAAGGGTCAGTTACAGCTGAGTCAGGATGCATATTGGTTTATTGGCGGCCTTATGAAACATGCAAAATCCATTGCAGCGCTGACAAATCCAATAGTTAATTCATATAAAAGATTGGTGCCGGGCTATGAAGCACCTGTATATATTGCATGGTCTGCACGTAACAGAAGCCCTCTTATAAGGATACCGGCTGCAAGAGGAATGTCAACAAGAATAGAATTGAGATGTCCGGATCCTTCATGCAATCCGTATCTTGCATTAGCTGCAATACTGTCTGCAGGGCTGGATGGAATTAAGAACAAGATACAGCCTCCTAATTCCATAGACAAAAATATCTTTGAGATGACAGAAGAACAAAGAAAAACAGAAGGAATAGGGTCTCTTCCTGGAAGCCTTGCTGAGGCAATAGTTGAATTAAGCCGCAGTGAGCTTGCTAAAGAGGTTCTTGGCAGTCATATTCTTGAAAAATATATTGAAGCTAAAAACGGAGAATGGGACAGCTACAGGACCAGAATCAGCCAGTGGGAAGTAGACGAATATTTGAATAAATATTGATAAAGGAATTTGCTTATTTATTAAGCCGGGTAAACAAAGGTGGTTATCCGGTTAAGGCCTTAGGGACGTAATGAGTATTAGAATCTTAGTTCAACTTATATAATCACTTCAAAATGTATTGCATAATCAAACTAAACGCTTGTATTTTAAAGCGGCGATGAACGGCCGAACCTTATGGTTTGGCTGTATTTTTTATATGGGTAATATTGGAACTTAAGTAAAAACATTCAACTTGTAGCTAAAAGATAATTAAATGTTTTTTATTATCTGATTAAATGGCGAAAATATAATTATAGTATAACAGTTAATATTTTGATATATATCGGGGTGTTTTCATGGAATCAGCGAGGATACTAATAGCAATGGCCAATGAAGCTTCAGTCGGGAAGTTGAAGACTATCCTCTCGGAAAGCGGATACATTGTTGTGGATTCTGCCAAAGACGGAAATGAATGTATAAGAAAGCTCAGGACCCTGAGGCCCGATCTCGCCATAATCGAATATAATCTCCCTTTAATGAATGGTTACGAGGTTGCCAAGGTATCAGTTGAAGATAATATTTGTGATATTGTCCTTGTTGTGGGGGAAAGTCAAAGAAATTCTATTGATGACCTGGAAGGCCCCCGGTCTTTTATATGCATGCCAAAGCCCTTGAACAAAAGCAATTTAATTATTACTATTGATTTAATGGTCAAAAACAGGAAGAAAATTGTATCTCTGGAGAATGAAATAAAGCAGCTGAAGGATGTCCTTGACACCCGTAAAGAGGTTGAACGTGCAAAGGGCCTTCTTATGAAGCAGTTGAATCTGACTGAAGCCGAAGCATTTAAACGGATACAGAAGCAGAGCATGGACAGGGGAATCCCTATGAAAGAGATAGCAAAAGCCATAATTCTTGCGTATGATATATAAAGGCAGCCGCCCCTACCCTGGAGGTGAAAACATGGTTAGGCCTCTTATTGGAATATCTTCCAACTACAATTATGATAATGATGTTACTTTTATCAAGCCTGGTTATTATGAAGCTGTAAACGAGGTTGGTGGTACTGCTGTTCTTCTGCCTGTAAATGCAGCCGAAGAAATTGTGCTTGATTTAGCCGGAAGATTAGATGGTTTTATCATATCAGGCGGTCCTGACGCAGACGCCAGATTTTTCGGAGAAGAAAACCTGCCCTTTAATCAAGAAATATCCCCTTATAGAGATAATGTTGAAATGCTTCTTATAAGAAAAGCGCTGGAATTGAATAAGCCCATACTTGGTATATGCAGAGGCATACAGCTCATGAATATTGTATCAGGCGGAACCATATACCAAGATATTGAGAAGCAGAGGGAAAATGTTATAAAACATTCACAACAGGCGCCCAAATGGTATCCTACCCATAATATAGCAATAGAAGAGGATTCCAGGATATGGGATTGCTTCAAAAGCGGCAGAGCCGATGTGAATTCTTTTCATCATCAGGCAGTAAAGGATACAGCACCTGGATATCGGGTTACATCCCGGACTTCGGACGGAATAATAGAATCTATTGAACATAAGACTCATAAATTTGCAGTTGGGGTACAGTGGCATCCTGAACTTATGTGGAAACAAAACCATGAATTTCTTAACATATTCAGAATGTTTGTTGATGCATGTAAAATATAAATCGGCAGTAAATCCTTATCAAAGGGGCGTTGCAGCAAGCCCTTTTTTAATGGAGAAAATCTGCCTTAAAGTTATGGATAAAATTTTTGGTATGTGGTAACATTTTCTTAACAATTGGTATACATTCTGAAAAACATGAAAGCATATTCTGAAGTTTGGGAGGCTAATGTGTCTGGAATTATAAATAGTATCGGAAAATTCATATCAAAGCATTCGGTTTTATTTGGCAAGCTGGGTGAAGCTGTATTGATAATTGTAATTTCCCTTGTCGTTGTAAAAATAGGGAAGTTCATAATTAAAAAATTCTTCGAAAGGCGTAAGCTGTTCAAGCATGGTATCAGTGGTAAAAAGATAGATACTGTTGCCAGCCTGTGCATCAGCATATTCAAGTATGCTGTATATTTAATAGCTTTGATTTCCATATTATCAGATGTATGCGATATAAAGTCCATCCTGGCAGCAGCAGGGATAGGTGGAGTGGCGGTAGGATTTGGAGCGCAGAGTCTTATAAAGGATGTGATCTCCGGGTTCTTTATAGTTCTGGAGGACCAGTTCGCAGTAGGTGATCAAATAACTGTGGATTCTCTGACCGGTACCGTAGAGAGTTTGGAATTAAGAGTAACCCGGCTCCGCAACTCCAACGGGGATCTTCACGTAGTACCAAATGGAGAGATCAGAAAAATGACAAATCATACCCGTGGCTGCAAGCTGGCTGTAGTAGATATTCCTCTGCCTTATGAGGCAGATATTGAAAAGGCTCTTGCCGCAGCAGGGGAAGTATGTGAAAAAGCCGGAACGGATTTTGAAGATCTGATTGAAAAGCCTTCGGTGCTTGGAGTAATTGAATTGAACAAGGAAGGACTTGTTTTAAGGGTTACGGCAAAGACCAAGCCGAGTGAGCAGACTATAATGGAAAGAAAGTTGAGAAAGCTGATTTTAAAGGAATTCAGAAGTGAAAAGATCAAACCTTTCAGTTAAGTTACGGGGAGTGTTGAATTATGGCCGACAGATTTTCAATAGGGGATGTAGTGGAATTAAAAAAAGAGCATCCCTGCGGAAGCAAACAGTGGGAAATAACCAGAACCGGCGCTGATTTCCGAATTAAGTGCCTAGGATGTGAGCACCAGGTCATGCTTCCCAGAACCAAATTTGAAAAAAGTGTAAAGAAGATAATCAAATCGAATATCAGTACGGAATAAATAATACAAAGGAGCAGAACTACAAAATCTGTTTCTTTTTTTTATACTTTCTATTTTTGTATTCTTTCAGCCTTTTTTAGAAATAATAATCTGAGATTCTATATAAAAAGGATGATATACAGATGTATGGTAGCAGAGAAAGAGGCGGCTTTTTCAAAACATTTATTACAGCACTGCTGACATCAGCCGTTGTAGGATTGGTTCTGATCGTTATTGTTTCAGGGTATATTGCAAGAAATTTGCCATCACCGCAGTCATCCCAATCAGGGACACAGAACGTACCTCCTCCTCAACGGCTTGCTTTAGAAAATACGGGAGGAACCGCCGGCGGAAATAAAACGGCAGGAACTGCAGAAAAAAGTTTTAGTGCGGCAGATGCAGCTAAAAGTGCAACACCAGGAGTTGTGGGAATATCGGTACTGCAGGAAAAGCCCAAATCTATATTCAGTAAAAATTCCGATGATACCTGGGGTGTGGGTTCGGGTGTTATTGTAAGTCCTGACGGATATATTCTAACAAATAATCATGTAGCGGGTACCCCAAATAAAAGAATCGTAGTTTCATTATTTGACGGAAGCAATCTGGACGGTACGACTGTATGGGCTGATCCTGTTCTGGACCTTGCAGTAGTAAAAATAAATGCAAGCGGGCTTAATACAATCCCCCTGGGTGATGCCAATGCACTTCAGGTAGGAGAACCTGCAATTGCCATAGGGAATCCGCTTGGTCTCCAGTTTCAGAGGACAGTAACCTCAGGCATAGTAAGCGCCCTTAACAGGACAATTCAGATAGATACCGACAAAGGTTCAAATTTCATGGAAGATCTGATTCAAACAGATGCAAGTATTAATCCCGGTAACAGCGGAGGACCCCTTTTAAATACTTCCGGACAGGTTGTTGGGATAAACACAGTGAAAATAACTACTGCGGCAGGAATGGGATTTGCCATCCCTATTAATGCGGCAAAACCAATAATAAAACATTTCATTGATGAAGGTAAATTTCTTGAGCCCTACCTTGGTGTTTTTGCATATGATAAGGAGGTAATGCCTTTTGTCGACTCCAATATCGCTATAGACAAAGGCGTTTATGTTTCCAGGATTGATAAGGCGGGACCTGCCTATAAGAGCGGACTAAGAGTGGGTTCAATCATCAGCCGGATCGACGGGAATGACATAAATACAATGCTTGAGTTAAGGACATACATTTATACCAAGAAACCAGGAGATAAGGTTAATATTACAGAAGTTTCTTCAGACGGAAAGACATCGGTTGTTCCGGTAACGCTTGCGCAAAAAACCTCCGACGGACTTGTTACAAGATAGTTCAATCTCTGTTTTAAGCTTAATTAAGAACAATTTTATTTACAACAGAGGTATAACTTTATGGTGGAAATGGAAAAAATGTTAATATTAAACTCAGCGGAGGAATTGTATGGACAGTATAAAAGAATGTAAAAGTGAAGAATTCGAAAGAACCATAAAGGAATATCTCAAACAGGGTAAGGAAAAGCTTGAAAAGGATCTTACCGGAACACGCGAAGCTATAAAACTTATAGCAATGGACAAAACAAGGGATTTTATCAAGACAATGGACAAAGGGCTGGATCAATCAGAACGGGACTTTTTAAGTTCACTTATTATCTCCGGCATGTTCCAATCCTTTTGTTATGGCTACGGTATAGGAAAAATTGAAGGAAAGACCAACAACAGGGTATTCTTGTAGGAGAAGCAAAAAACGTGTATTTTTATTTGTACAGAATAGTTAAAAACATGTTGACATTGTAAAATAGCACTGGTAGAATTAATTCAATTATTTAAATCCAAAGGCTATGAAGGAATAAAAATACATGCGATTGTATAAGAGAGCCGGTGCTTGGTGCAAACCGGCACATGAGGTGTATATATGACTCATTCCGGAGCTCTGCTGTTGAAAAGCAGTAAACAGCGGCGTTGACTACGTTAAAGTCACAGTATTATTGTACTTACTAAGGATATGTTTCCGTGAGGGCATATCAAAACAGGGTGGTACCGCGAAGATGCTTATATCCCTTCGTCCCTGCAGAAATTGCAGAGATGAAGGGATTTTTATATAAATTTACGGCTTGTATTTTTAAATGTAAATATTCTTTCCACGTATATGATGCAAAGGATGTGATTTAGTGAAAATCACCGGAGCGCAGGCTATTATAAAGGCACTTGAAAAAGAAAATGTAAATGTTATATTCGGATATCCCGGAGCTGCTATCTGTCCTTTTTATAACGCTCTTTATGATTCCAAAATAACTCACATACTGACCAGGCATGAACAGGGAGCTGCTCATGCGGCAAGCGGATTTTCGCGCGCAACCGGGAAAACAGGAGTGTGTGTCGCTACATCCGGCCCGGGAGCAACCAATCTTATTACGGGAATAGCAACAGCGTACATGGATTCAATACCGATGGTTGCCATTACAGGGCAGGTTTCAACTGAGCTCATAGGCAAGGATGTTTTTCAGGAAGCAGATATAACAGGTGCTACAGCGCCGTTCTGCAAAAACAATTACCTGGTAAAGGACGTAAAAAGTCTTCCGAGAATTATAAAGGAAGCGTTTATTCTTGCCGGAAGCGGCAGGCCTGGTCCTGTACTTATAGATGTACCTGTTGATGTGCAGAACAGGGAATTTAATTTTGAATATCCTGAAACAGTTGATATAAGAGGTTATAAACCAAACTATAAGGGTCATCCTGTACAAATAAAAAAAATAGCTGAAGCTGTAAAAAAAGAAAAAGCTCCTGTAATTTGTGCAGGTGGAGGTGTAGTTAATTCCAAAGCTACTTCGGAGCTTGTAAAATTCGCGGAGACCTGCAACATCCCGGTAGTAACCACTTTGATGGGAATTGGCTCAATGCCTTGCGATCATGAACTCAATCTTGGAATGCTGGGATCTCATGGTGTATATACGGCAAATTATGCAGTGCACAACGCAGACCTGGTTATAATAATGGGAGCCAGAGTTGGTGACCGTGCCATGGGAACAGCAAGCAAAATAGCTGAAAGAGCTGAAATTATCCATATAGATATCGACCCGGCTGAAATAGGTAAAAACATAGCTGCAACCATACCGGTTGTCGGCGATGTAAAAATGATACTGGATGAACTTTTGCCTATAGTACAAAAGGGAGATGTCGATAAATGGACTCAAACAATTAAAAAGATTAAAGCGGAACATCCATTAAAATATACATTTAAAGAGGATTCTGAGTTCATAAAACCACAGTATTTTTTAAAGACGCTTTCTGAAATGGCTGGAGAAAACAGTATTATTACTACTGAAGTAGGTCAAAACCAGATATGGGCGGCTAATCATTATAAAATAAACAAACCCGGTACTTTCATATCCTCGGGGGGTATGGGTACCATGGGATACGGGCTTCCGTCAGCTGTGGGTGTAAAAGTAGGAAGGCCCGAATGCAGGGTTATTACAATAGCCGGGGATGGCAGCTTCCAGATGTCCATGCAGGAGCTTGGTACAATAAAGCAGAACAAGCTGGGCGTTAAAATAGTTATTTTCAATAACTCAAGACTGGGCATGGTCAGGGAGATACAGAAACAAAGATACTGCGGAAGGTATTCACAGGTAATTCTTAATGAAAATCCGGACTTCGTCAAGCTGGCAGATGCTTACGGGTTCAAGGGGGAACATATAAATAAAAATTCTCAGGTAAGGGATGCGATTGCAAGGATGCTGGAAGATGACCAACCATACATTCTCAATTGCTTTGTTGATCCTGAAGAGCCAACGCTCTAACTAATGAAAGGGGATGTTGCTATGGCTAAACATTTATTGTCGGTTCTTGTGGAAAATCACGCAGGTGTACTGTCAAGGGTATCGGGGCTGTTCAGCCGGAGGGGTTTCAATATAGACAGCCTTGCAGTGGGTGTAACCGAAAATCCGGATATATCCAGAATGACAATAGTAGTAGATGGTGACGAATATGTTGTAGAACAGGTGAGCAAGCAGCTTAACAAGCTGATTGATGTCATAAAATTAAAGAAATTGGACAGATCCGAATCTCTAAGCAGGGAACTTGCGTTGATAAAGGTTAAGGCTACTGCAACTACGAGGGCCGAGATAATTCAGATCGTAGAGATATTCAGGGCTAAAATTGTGGATGTATCCAAGAGTACATTGACAATAGAGATTTCAGGAGGAACAGACAAGGTAGCCGCATTGGAAGACATGCTTAAACAGTTTGGAATCAAGGAAATAGTCAGAACGGGAACAATTGCCATCGAAAGAGGTAATAGAATTATAAAGCCAAATAAAAACGAGGAGGAATAATAAAATGGCAAAAATGTATTATGACAGTGATTGCAATCTTGGCTTACTTAAGGGTAAAACCGTTGCGGTTATAGGGTACGGCAGCCAGGGACATGCGCATGCACAAAATTTACAGGACAGCGGTGTAAATGTAGTAGTAGGACTTACTCCTACATCTCAAAGAAGACAGCAGGTAGTAAGCGACGGACTTAAAGTTCTCGATACGGCAGAAGCAGCTAAAGCAGCAGATATTATAATGATACTTGTACCGGACGAATTGCAGTCCAAAATATACGAGGATAGCATAAAGCCCTATATGACTGACGGTAAGATACTTATGTTTGCACATGGCTTCAACATACATTTCAATCAGATAGTAGCACCCAAATCTGTTGATGTAATAATGGTTGCTCCAAAAGGACCGGGGCATACGGTAAGAAGCCAGTACAAGGAAGGCAGAGGTGTTCCTTCATTAATAGCCGTTCACCAGGACGCATCGGGCAAAGCCAGGGATTTTGCACTTGCATATGCAGCCGGAATTGGGGCAGGAAGAGCCGGAATACTTGAAACTACCTTCCGTGAGGAAACTGAATCCGATTTATTCGGTGAACAGGCCGTACTTTGCGGAGGAGTTACAGAATTGATGAAAGCAGGCTTTGAAACCTTGGTTAACGCCGGATACCAGCCTGAAATAGCTTATTTTGAATGTATTCATGAGATGAAATTAATTGTTGACCTTATAAACCAGGGCGGATTCTCGTACATGAGATACTCCATCAGTGATACGGCAGAATATGGCGACTATGTTACCGGTAAAAGAATTATCACCGATGAAACCAGAAAAGAAATGAAGAAAGTACTTGATGAAATACAGAACGGCGTTTTCGCAACAAGATGGATCTCCGAAAACAAGGCAGGTGGAAGAGCACAGTTCCTTGCAATGAGAAGAAAACAGTCCGAACACCAGCTTGAGAAGGTTGGAGCTGAACTCAGAAAGATGATGAGCTGGCTTAAGAAATAGATAAAAGCAGGTTGAATAGGTAATGGGTGAAATAGGTAGAATGGAAATTTAATTATTTGGTTAATTTTCCAGGTTACCTATCCCCTAAACCTAACTATATAAGAGAATTGTAGGCAGATTAAAAAATAAATCGATGAATGGGCTTTTCCATTTTACCCATTCTACCTATTCTACCTATAACCCATTTCACCCCACTAATTTTATTTATGAATATGAGATTGATAAAAGATTGGGAAAGGAGGCGGCTGTATGTCTGCCAGTATTAAAATATTTGATACGACTTTAAGAGACGGGGAACAAACCCCGGGGGTAAACTTGAATTTGCAGGAGAAGCTTGAAATTGCAAGACAACTGCAAAAACTGGGTGTAGACGTAATTGAAGCCGGTTTCGCCATTGCTTCACCAGGTGATTTTGATGCAATAAAAGCGGTATCTCAAGATGTAAAAGGGGTAACTATAGCAAGCTTGGCAAGAGCTGTTGAAAAGGATATAGACAGAGCATGGGAAGCAGTCCAGTATGCAGAAAGACCCAGAATCCACACTTTTATTGCCACTTCCGAAATTCATATGAAATACAAGCTGAAAATGACCGAGGATGAGGTATATGAAAGATCTGTTGCCATGGTCAAACACGCCAAGCGTTACTGCGAAGATGTTGAATTTTCCGCCGAGGACGCCAGCAGAAGCTCACTTCAGTTCCTTTACAGGGTTTTAGAAGGGGTTATAAAGGCAGGAGCAACAGTATTAAATATACCTGATACCGTAGGATATGCAACCCCTATAGAATTTGGAAACCTGATTAAAGACGTCAGAGAAAATGTCAAGGGTATAGAGAAGGTTGATATAAGTGTACACTGCCATAACGACCTCGGCCTTGCAGTTGCAAACAGCCTTTCGGCGGTGCTCAACGGAGCGACTCAGGTAGAGTGTACAATTAATGGCCTGGGTGAAAGAGCAGGTAATGCCGCTCTGGAAGAAATAATAATGGGTATAAATACCAGAAAAGATTTTTACTCAATAAATCATAATATAAATTCTACACAGATATACAGAACCAGCAAGCTTATTACTAAACTTACAGGTGTTGGCGTACAGCCCAATAAAGCTGTAGTAGGTGCCAATGCTTTTGCTCACGAATCGGGAATACATCAGCATGGTGTATTATCTGAAAAGACCACTTATGAAATAATGACACCGGAGTCTGTAGGTTTAACTCAAAATAAAATGGTACTTGGTAAGTTATCTGGTAAGCATGCATTTGAAGAAAGGCTTAAGGAATTGGGATTCACCCTTTCCCAGGATGAAATACAAAAGGCATTTGAAAAATTCAAAGAACTCGCCGATAAGAAAAAAGAGGTTACTGATAAGGATATAGAAGCACTTGTAGAGGAAAATGTATCTGAAATCCAACAAACCTATGAATTGGACAGCTTCCAGATTAACAGTGGAAACAAGGTAATTTCTACAGCTATGGTAAGCTTGAAGAGAAACGGGGAAACAATAACCGAAGCGGCTACAGGAGATGGTCCTGTTGATGCGGCCTTTAACGCAATGGAAAGAGTCTCGGGAGTAGGCCTGGAGCTCGAAGATTATGGATTAAGGGCGGTTACTGAAGGAAAGGATGCACTTGGTGAGGTTACAGTAAGAGTTTCAAGAGACAATAAGACCATTATAGGAAGAGGTATAAGCACAGATATAATAGAAGCCAGCGTAAAGGCTTATCTTAATGCTATAAACAGGGCCATAAGCGAGTTCGGAGAAGGGATAATAATAGTAAAGAGTTGAGAGTTATAAGTTCAGGGTTAGGAGTTCAGGGTTAAAGTTCAGAGTTTGGAGTCAGAAGTTCAG
>JAUZPR010000085.1 GCA_030705825.1 Bacillota bacterium
AAAAGCCAAACGTAGCGATACTTTGGTTTTTCTTTACAACTCTATAACATCTATATAATATATTTTATGTAGAGGTGAGAGGATTGGCTAGTATACTGATTGTTGAAGATGAACCGGCTATAAATGAACTGATAAAGCGCAATCTGCAGCTTGTGGGACATCGATGTGTCTCAGCCTTTGATGGAAGGCAGGCCTTGGATTTGATAGAACAGCCAAACAGCTTCGATTTGGTTTTGCTTGATATAATGCTGCCCGGACTGGATGGTTTTACGGTCTTTGACAGGATACAAGCAATCCCTGTAATTTTCCTTACTGCACGCAACAGCCTGAACGATCGGGTAAAAGGCTTAAACATGGGTGCGTATGATTACATTGTAAAACCTTTCGAAATGCTTGAACTGTTAGCCCGTGTAGATGCCACCCTCAGAAGGACAAAAACTGAAAACGACACTTATGTAATTGATAATATCAAAATTGACCTTAGCAGCCGACAGATATTTGTTGACGGAAAAAACACGGAATGTACCCCAAAAGAGTATGAGCTAATGGAAGTCCTGATAAAAAACAGAAATATTGCGTTGTCAAGGGAAAAGCTGCTGGAACTTGCATGGGGTTATGACTTTGAGGGTGATACAAGAACTATTGATGTACATATACAGAAGCTTAGAAAAAAGCTCGGTCTTGAAGACCGTATCAAAACAGTTTATAAGCTTGGGTACAGGTTAGAGGTAAATGTATGAAGCTTAAAACATATTTTTTAACTCTTTTGCTGTTCCTTTTGTTTTTTAACGGTAGCATCCTGCTTATTTCCTTTATAAATATGAATAGCAGTCTTAACAATATCAGAGAGTGTTCTCTGGGAGAACATTACTTTATTGCTACCTCATATGCTAAAGATTTGAAGGCATTGGAGGGAAGAGGAATATCGGCGGATAATGCCTTGAATTCGACGTTTCAATCCTATATTGAGTATTATGGCAAAAAAAATGTTTTTCTTGAATTATCCCGGAATGGAAAACTGCTTTCTTCCAATATTCCTGGTCAAAAGAACCTTTTATATAAAGAAACAGGTTCTTTACAGGGTAAGAGAATACTTTCCACTGTTGAGGCCGGAGGTAAAAAATATGTGTATGTCGCAGGAACACTTCCTGCTCCTTATGATTCCTATGTCTTAAGCTATCTTTATGATATTTCCCCAAGTATATCTTCATGGAACAGGGTTACCGGCATTCTTTTCTCAATCGGTGTGGCTATTTCATTTATTCTCGCTATTTGTCTGATATTATTGCTTAACCGCATCTTTAAGCCTCTTAAGCATATCGCACTCGTATCCGGGGATATAGCAAAAGGAGATTATAATAACCGGATTCCGGTAAAGGGGAAGGATGAATTGTCTGAGATGGCGCAGAGTTTCAATAATATGGCGGGGGAAATTCAGAACCAGATGGCTGAGCTTGAAAAGTCTGCCGAACAGAAGCAGTGCTTTATAGATAATTTTGCCCATGAACTTCGTACTCCATTAACTACCATTTACGGTTATGCGGAATATATTCAGAAAGCTGCAATAACTGAAGAGGAAAAATTGTCCGCAACCAATTATATTATGGAAGAAAGCAGAAGGCTGCAGAATCTTTCCAACCGTTTACTGAGCCTTGCAATGCTCCGTAACGATGAAATCAGGTTTGAAGAGATAAATGTCAGGGAACTTTTGAAATATGCTGTAGAAGAGCTTCGGAAAAAAGCAGAGAATAAAAATGTGGAACTTGAATATGTATATGATTTTACAAGTTTGACCGGTGATATTGAGTTGTTAAAATGTCTTTTGGTTAACTTGACTGATAACGCTGTAAAGGCTTGTATGTCAGGTGGAAGGGTTAAATTATCTGCTATTTATGAAAAGAATAACAGGGCACTGATTATAGAAGATAACGGTATAGGGATAAGTGAGGAACATTTAAAGCATATTACAGAGGCATTCTATAGGGTCGATAAGTCCCGCTCACGAGCCGAAGGAGGTGCTGGGCTTGGCCTTGCCCTTTGCAGGCAGATCGCCGAGCGCCATAACATAAATATGCTTTTTTCGTCAAAACCCGGTGAAGGGACTACAGTAAAATTAATTTTTACAACTTTAAAATAACTTGTTGATAGTTTGATAATCTAACAGGCGTATCTTGAATATGTGATCACAAAATAACAGGTTATTTAGGAGATGATAGTGTGAATTTTAAATTTAAGAATATCGGCAGTTTTAAAAGGGTTATTGCCGGTACCATTGCAGCTATTGGAATTTCAACGCTTGGTTTCAGCGGATTGACACAATCGGTACAGGCAGCAGCCATTAACAAAACCAAAGCAGTTCCTACCGTTTATTCATCAACCGTGGGAGATGTAAGTCAGGTTAAAATTCCTGATGGATATGTGAAAGCAAACTACCGGCTAAACATAACATACTCGTCAGTTAAGCCGTCAAAAGATGAAGTGACTGCAGAAAAGGCAGCCGAACTTGGCGCCCAGGACCTGTGGAAGCTTTTTAAGGCTGATTTGAGTAATAGGACAATTGAAATGAATTATGTTGCCGTTAATGTACATCATCCACGTGCCGAGTGGATTGGAAACATAAAGGTTGATGAAACCCTGTATTATCAATTCTCAATTGATGCTTTAACCGGTGAATTGCGTAATACAGCAATTGCAAGGTATTTGCCGGGAAATATTGATACCGGTATGGATATGGGACTCATGAAAGATCCGGGGATATATATAGACCTTGCTAAAAAAACAGCCGAGAAGTACCAGTTTGTATCTGGTAATATCGTTTCAGCAAAGTACTCGGTTCAGGGTTATAGCAGCAGCGATGTCGGTAAAAACGTCATGATAGGTATCATTGTAACTTCGGAGAACGGGCAGCAGGCACAACTTGAATTCTCAAAGGTTAATCAAGAATTCCTGAGCGTACAATATGACAGGGCAATGAAAGATATTGAAAGTATTGAGAAGTCGTTTGAAAACAGGCCTCACAGAAATATTACTCCTTCAAAGGATTCTCAACCTAAATTGGTAGTCGATGAGGAAAACTAATTAAAAACGAAGGGACTCTGCTAAATCTTGAAAGCAGAGTCCCTTTGTTTTAATTTATAATTTACGCCTGATCCTTGTGGATGCTTGAAAGCTTGGGTTCTTCTATCTGTTTTCCGTTCAGTGTGATATATATTCCCTTGCCTGCATGGGTTTCCTTCAAACGTATTGTTTTTACTTCGATGAAGGAATCCATTTTCAGCTGTTTAACCGAATTGACCATGTTGTTGTACAGCTCTTTTGAACCCTTACTGGAGCATGAATCACAGGTACATATGGTATATTCGCGGGTTACGAACGCCGAATTGGCTTTTTTCCTTACAATGCTGCATGCCTTGTCGCCATTCTTTGCGGAATAATGAGTATGCAACAGTTTATGTGCAAGCTCCGAATTGGCTTCCCCGTAATAGTCGTCGTACAGCCTTAAGATATCGGGATTTTCCTGGGACTTACGGTATTTTGAAGTCTTGTCGATACTGACAAGGGTCTTCTGACGTCTTTCAAGAGCGTCAACCTTCTCGGGTACCGGATGTCCTGCTCCGCAGATACAGCCGCCCGGGCATGCCATGACTTCTATCAGATCGTAGCCCACATCTACTCCCTGGATAATCTTTTCGATTATAGGTTCTGCATTATTCAAACCGCTTATAACGGCAACCCGGATATTAGTATCATTTGCTACAACTGTAGCTTCCTTTACACCTTCAAATCCGCGGATTTCTTCAAATTCAAGGTGGTCGGTAAGAACTTTGCCGGTAAGCTTCTCAACAGCCATACGTAGTGATGCTTCCGCAACTCCGCCTGAAGCACCGAACAATATACCTGCACCGGATACCTGCTTGTATGGATCGTCAAATTCCTGCGGCTCTATTTCAGTGGTATCAATACGGGCCAATTTTACCATTTCAAGCATTTCGCTGGAAGTCAGTACCGCATCTACATCACGGATTCCGTCAGGTGCAAATTCGGGACGTGCAGCCTCATGCTTCTTCGCAAGACATGGAACGATTGACACAACGTAAAGATCCTTTTTATCTATTCCCGAAAGCTTTGTAAAATGGTTCTTAACTGTCGCGCCCATCATCATTTGAGGTGACTTGCAGCTCGAAAGATGAGGTATTATTTCAGGGTAACGTTTTTCAACGAAATTTATCCAACCCGGACAGCATGATGTAAATTGAGGCATAACACCTTTATTTTCAATACGTGTCAGGAATTCGGTAGTTTCTTCTATAATAGTCAGGTCAGCTGCAAAGCTGAAATCAAATACCTTGTCAAAGCCTAATTTCTTGAGCAGTCCGGCCATGAACGGTGAAGCTTCGTTGTATGGGATATTAAAGGTCTTGGTAATAATACTTCTTACAGCAGGAGCAACAAACGCAACTACTGTCTTGGAAGAATCATTTATAGCTCTGAAAACCTTTCCTCTTTCACGGCGGTAATCAAGAGCACCGCAAGGACATGCTGTAACACACTGCCCGCAGCTGACGCAGTCGGTTTCCTGAAGAGGACGGCCGCTCTTTGTACCAACAAGCTGACGGCCCTGTTTCATGTAAAATGACAGTACATCCGGTCCTTCAATCTCCGCACATGCGGCAATACAACGTCCGCAGGATATACATTTGTTGTGGTCACGCATAATAAATGGATGATCATCAACAATAGGTATTAATGGGCGCTCATGAACCGGTTTTTTAAATTCTATTCCATGGTCACTTGCTTCTTTTCTCAGATCACAGGTAAAACGTTCAGCACAGCCGCATTTCAAGCATCTGCGGGCTTCCTGCCTTGCGGTTTCCTCGGTATATCCGGTCTCAACCTGATCAAAGTTGTTCTTACGGGCATTAAGTGCAATTGCAGGCATTTGAGCACGTTCTATCTTAGGCATTTCTTCAAATTCCCACTTTGGAAGATCTTCCAATGTACCTCTGCTGCAGCTGTAATCAACATTTTGTTCCTTGACATAGCCCTTCATAAGGAAGCTGTCCATTGCTTCGGCAGCATGGCGTCCGGCTGCAACAGCCTGAATTACGGTCGCCGGTCCGGTTACACAGTCTCCTCCGGCAAATACATTGATTTCGGAGGTCTGAGAAGTCTTTCCGTTTATTTCTATATCTCCCCATTTATTAAGCTTAACAGGAAGGTCATTATACAGGAACTGAGTATTGGTACTTTGTCCAATTGCTCCTATTACGGTATCCGCTTCTATCATTGTTTCGCTGCCTTCTATTGGTACAGGACGGCGGCGGCCTGAACGGTCAGGTTCTCCAAGAGTCATTTTTATGCACTGGAGCATCTTCTTGCCGTCTTCTACAACTATCTTGTTGGGCGCCATCAGGAACAGCATCTCAACACCTTCATGCAGTGCCTCTTCAACCTCATAGTGCTCTGCTGGCATTTCTTCGCGCGTACGTCTGTATACAAGCTTAACTGATTTTGCACCTTTTCTGAGTGCGGTACGGGCACAGTCTATGGCAGTATTTCCACCACCGATAACAACTACATTGTCACCCAGTTTTATATCTTTTCCCTTTGTAACCTGTTCAAGGTACTGAATACCCAACCATACACCTTCTAGGTTCTCACCTTCTATATGCATTGGGGTTGCACGCCATGAACCTATGGCAAGATAAACAGCGTCGAAATCCTTATGGAGATCTTCAAGCATAATATGTGTTCCGAGAGATTTCCCGGTCATTATCTTAACGCCCAGTTTGCTGATAAGGTCAATTTCCTTGTCAAGAGTAGCCTTTGGTAAACGGTATTCGGGAATTCCGTAGCGCATCATACCGCCTGCATGCGGCTGACGCTCAAATACAGTTACATCATGTCCGTTTACTGCACTGTAATATGCGGCTGAAAGTCCTGAAGGACCTGCTCCGATAATAGCAATTTTCTTACCTGTAGAGGACTTCTTTGACGGCGTCCAGGGATTTTCCCTTGCAAGATCCCAGTCAGCGGCAAAACGTTTTACATTATTTATAGCTACAGGCGAATCAACCAGGTTGCGGCGGCACTTTGATTCACAGGTGTGGGGACATACGCGTCCGCATACGCTCGGGAAAGGATTGCTGTCTTTAATAACCTGTACGGCTGCTTCAAAATTACCGTTTCCCACCTGACGCAGATAGGATTGGATGTCTATATTTGCAGGACATGTCATAACACAGGGTGCAACACAGTCTGCATTATGGTCTGAAAGCAGCTGCTCCAGACGTATCCTGCGGTAATTTTCAAGCTTGGGGCTGTTTGTGCAGATTATCATGCCTTCCTGTATCGGTGTCTGGCATGCTTTTACGTCTCTTTCACCATTTTCACCAAGCTCAACAACACACAATCCGCAGTTTCCGTTTGACCTCTCAAGTCTTATGTCGTAGCAGAGGTGGGGAATAGGGATGTCCTCCTGAAGTAAAGCCTGAAGAATGGTAAGATTCTCATAGACCTCGATTTCGCGACCGTTGACAGTCACTTTTATACGTTTTCTGTCTGTTAGTGTTTTCATATTTTACCTCACAATTATGGTATTAATCTTGTTCCAAAAAGCAGCAAATGCTATTTTGAACGATATCCAAAAGATTGATATTTTTTTATCATATATTAATTATAACTAAGAAATTGTGATTTGTCATTATGGAAAATAGAATAAATTGAAATATTTATAAGGAATAATTTTGATTGTAACACAAGTATTAACTGGTTTCCATGGCAGAAGGTGGATATGGTTATTGTAATACTGTATACAAGATTCAATATTCCTTACCTGAATGGAATTTGTAAGATTGATAAAGACAAGTGTTTATAATACAATTAATGGCAGGAGTTTCAAAGGAGTGCATATAGGTATGAATATACAGATTTTTGGTTCGAAGAAAAGTTTTGATACACAAAAAACAGAAAGATATTTTAAGGAAAGAAAAATCAAGTATCAATATATAGATATACTGAAATACGGGCTGAGCAAAGGTGAGTTTGAATCGGTAAGGACTGCCGTCGGACTTGGAGAATTGATAAACAGCAAGGCGAAACAGTATACAACCCTTAACATGCATATGCTTGGAACGGGCAGCGCCGCACAGGAGGTGCTGTTCAACAACCCTGCCCTGTACAATACACCCATAGTCCGAAACGGCAGGAAGGCTACGGTAGGATATAAGCCGGAGGTCTGGAAGGAATGGGAATGAGTATCAGTTGACAGAGGACAGTTTTTTGTAGGGGCGGCTGCCTACAGTCAACCCCGAACTCCCAACCCCGAACCACTCTTTTTTTAAACCTGACATACTTATGTCCTGTTTTATTTTATAAAATAGTTTTATAGAATGAAAGGAGTGGACATATATGAAAGAAATTTTGACCGTATGCGGGTATAGGTGTGATCTTTGTCCTGCTTATAAGGAAAACATTAAAAATGACCAGGACAAAATAAGAGTCAGTGAAAATTGGGAAAGATTATTCGGTTTTAGAATACAACCTGATGAGGTAGAATGTGTCGGGTGCCCCAATAAAGGAAAGCTGGCTGATGCAAATTGCCCGGTAAGGCCTTGTGCCAATGAAAAAGGGTATGACAGCTGTTCACGGTGTGACAGCTATATTTGCGATAAGCTTAAAACAAGGACGGAATTTATTGCAGAGTATACTCATGACCTTGATAATATAAGCAGAGAGGACTACGACAAATATATAAAAGCCTTCGAAAATAAACCAAGATTGCTAGAACTGCGAAAAGGGAATGGGCGATAAATAACATATCTAATTATTTTTCGTATATAACAATTATAAATCTTTTCGCAAAATAAAATCAGTTTGTTCTTCTTCACCCATATAAAAGGAATGGTTACCAACTACATAAAAGCCGTTCCTTTTATAAAACTGAATTGCTTTTTCGTTTTTTTCCCAAACTCCAAGCCATATATATGATTTTTTTCGTATACCTGCTGTCTCAATTGCCTTGTTCAGTAAAATATGTCCCAAGCCTTTACCTTGAAATTCCTTTGTAACATATATTCTTTCAACTTCTATGGATTGAGGATCATTAATATCGGTTTGTGCAACGTGTTCATTTAATTTTAAGTAACCTGCCAATTGTCCATCAGCATAAAGAAAATAAAACAACGAATTGCTATTTATTAATTCTTCGCGTAATTTATCGGTATCAAAAGCTTTTTGCAGATAGGCATCCATATTGGACGGTGTATTCATATGACGAAAAGTGTCATTATAAGTATTATAGGACAGTTCACGAAGTACGGAAAGGTCATCAATGGTGCATTCTTTAATAGTTAGTTTCATTTTACATCCCTCCCGAAAATTACGCTTATATATTTATTTATGAAGAATAAAAAGAAATCAGTATTAATATTCTTATCCACAGGCGGACTAGCTGATTTTTCGGTTATACACAGAGTTATACACATAATCAACAGTTTTTTATTATCCACAGGTATGTTATTTATGTGGAGAAAACAACATATCGATCAAAAGACTTACCAATGGATATGATTTTTAAAATAAAACAGCAGTATCAGCTGAAGTATGAAAATTGCAGGTATACCTATCATAAAATACCAATGTCTGGTCTTATGGCGGAAAAATAAGAGGCCCGAATAAACTCCCGGACAGCCGCCAATCAGTGAGATTATGAAAAAAGTCCTTTCGCGTATCCGCCATTCCCTTTTTCTGGCCTTGCGCTTATCAACGCCGACTGTAATAAAACCGGTAAGATTTAAGACAACCAAATATGATAAAAAGTAAAGCAACATTTTCAATACCCCACCATAATAATTTTAATATCTGAATTTTATGTTAAAAAATTAAAAATGTCAAAATAAGAAGGGAAATACGACAATTTGTTGAATATATAAATAAATGTCGCAATATGTAGAAGTAAAAGTTAATTTGTAAATCCCCCAAAAATAAATGCAAGATTGGTGGTAAAAATTATGGCAATTAGAAGCAGAAGTATCAAAGCAAGGTATCTTTTTTCCGGACTGGCTATTTGTCTTGTATCCCTTCTATTTGTATCTGTCATAAGTTATCTGGTTTCCTATAATATTACCGCACAGCAGTCAAATTTGAGAATTCAGGAAGCTGCGCTGAAAAATGCGGCAGAGTTGGACTCGTGGTTTATGAAGTATGGGAACATCGTTAACGGAATTGTAGAAGATATAGAAATCACAGGGGATTACCAAAGCAGCCATCTGTTTGACCTTTTGAAGGGGAAGCTTGATATTTACAATAAGGAAGTACTTGACTTTTATATGGGATTTGAGGACAGGAGCATAAAACTGGTCAGCGGTAGCAACTGGGCACCGCCTGACGACTATGACTGCCATACCAGAGACTGGTACAAGGCTGCAGTTAAAAACAAGGGAGTAATTTATACAGAGCCCTATGTTGATGCACAAACAGGGAAAATGGTCATTACTATAGCCGAAGCTGTAAATTACAAGGGAAAATTTCTTGGGGTTATGGCGGCGGATATCTACATAACTAATGTAATCAAGACAGTAAACAGCTATAAAATAAATGATACCAGCTATTCTTTCCTTATAGACAATGAGGGTTATTTCCTAACACATCCGGATACTGAGTTCCTTCCTGACAAGAACGGCATGAAGAATATTGACAGTATAAAAGGTGTGGATTATTCCAAACTGTCGAAAGCATTGAAGGAAAACAAGATGGAGATTATTGGCATGAAGGATTATGACGGAACCTCCAAATACTTTATTCTAAGCAAGATTAAGTCCCCTGGATGGGTTTTCGGAATTTCAATTCATCAATCTGAATATAAAAAGCCTTTAAACAATCTGCTTTACGGATTTGTTATTGCTCTTCTAATATCAATGATAGCCGGAATTAGTATAATGCTCAGAATTATAAACGGAATGGTCAACCCTATAAAATCATTAAACGATACTGTAAAGAGCTTTTCGGCAGATAACATGGATGTCAGGTCTGAAGTAAATTCCAGTGATGAGCTTGGTGACCTTGGAAGAAGCTTCAACCAGATGGCCGATACAATCCAGGAGTACAGCGTATCACTGGAAAAGAAGGTTGCAGACCGGACAAAGGAACTGCAGGAGAAAAATGATAATATCATGGAGAGTATAGACTATGCCGAAAGGCTTCAAAGGTCAATACTTCCGCCATTGCCGCAAAGGCTTTCACTGTCCTCTGATAAGTGCTTTGTAGTGTATAAGCCCAGAGATGTGGTTGGCGGTGATATGTACTGGTGCAAGGGCAATGAAAATAAAACCATGCTGGCTGTAGCAGACTGTACAGGCCATGGGGTTCCGGGCGCTTTGATGACTATGGCACTGAATTCCATTATGGATGGTTTGGCTTTGCACATAGATGACAAAAAACCATCGGAAATACTACAAATAGTTAACTTAACGCTGAAAGAGACATTAGGGCAGAATAGAAAAGATTCAATAGCAAATGACGGTGCGGATATGGCGTTATGCATGATAGACAGAGTAAACGGGAAAATACTTTTTGCCGGAGCGAAGCTATCGGTTTATATAGGTTTAAACGGTGAAATAACCGAGTATAAGGGCTCGAGACACAGTGTAGGTTATACCTGGCAGAAAGAGGCCATCTATGAAGATCACGAGATGGATTTGGTAAAAGGATCGGTTGTTTATATAACTACAGATGGTTTACCAGACCAGAATATGATAGAAGGCAAGGGCGGTATGGGTAAATCAGGCTTTAAGAATTTACTGGGAAGCCTTTGGGGTAAACCCATAAAAGAACAGCATGCAGCTTTGGAAGAGCTTATTTCGGAGATGCTGTCAAATGTTGAACAAAGAGATGATATAACTGTAATAGGCTTTGAACTATAAATAGGGAGGGTCAGAAAATGTGTATGAAGCTGACAGATATTCAGAATATCCTGGGAACAAGCAAAATCCTTACCTGCTTTTCAGGACGTTTTTCCCAGGGACTGATAGAAGAAATGGGAGAAGCGGTAAAAAAGCATATGGAATGTGAAGAAATGCCTAAGAACGCCATATTCAATGTATTTTCGATTTTTATTGAGCAAACCCAGAATATTAAAAATTATACCGCCACCAAGGAAGGCAGTCCTAACTATAATACAATTGCCGGTAATTCAATTGTTTGTATAGGAAATACTGAAAACAATTATTTTATCTGGTCCGGTAATTATATCGAGAATTCAGATATCGAACCTCTCCGAAAAAAACTTGAATTGGTAAGTAAGGCAAATAAGGATGAATTGAAGCTTTTGTTCAGGGAACAGATGAAAAAGGAACTTGAACCCGGGAAAAACGGAGCCGGAATAGGTTTGATAGATATTGCAAGAAAAGCAAGCAGCCCTATAGAATATTCCTTTGAAAAAGTTGATGATTCATTCTACTTTTACGAAATAAAAGTTATTGTTTAGGAGGGATTGATTTGGAACGGTTATTTATAGATCAGGCAAAAGCAACTCCACAAATAGATTTTGATATGGATACCAGAATTTTAATAATAAAAGGGCAATCATACCCTGAAAATGCTTTTAAGTTTTATGAACCGGTTTTTAACTGGCTGGACGATTTCTTAACGCAGATCCAGGACGAAAGGCAGATTAGATTGGAGCTCAGTCTCCCTTATGTCAATACAAGCAGCTCCAAATGTATAATGATGTTACTGGAAAAGTTTGAAGAAGCAAAAGAGCAGGGAAGAAATATACTTATAAACTGGTACTACGATAAGGATAATGAAAGCGAACTGGAATGTGCTGAAGAGTTCAAGGAATTTGTG
This sequence comes from Bacillota bacterium, assembly GCA_030705825.1. Classification (GTDB taxonomy): domain Bacteria; phylum Bacillota; class Clostridia; order Acetivibrionales; family JANLFN01; genus JAUZPR01. The sequence goes on from JAUZPR010000085.1 coordinate 11,848, forward strand.
GATTTGGAATTTAATCTGATACCCTGTTAGGGGATTGTTGTATAAACTTATGTAAATACAAGCGGAATGGTAGTAAATATATGAAGAAGAACGATTATATTAAAAAACTTTTTATGAAGGAAATAACTGTACTCGAAGAAGCGGTAAATTACCTTGGGCAAAATTCCCATGACCGGGATGAAATCTTACAAAAATATGAAGAATTGACCCATAATTATAAAAGACTTTTGGAGATAACCAAAAAAATATGTACTATTAGTGATACCCAGGGTACCAATTTGAAAAGAAGAGAACAGGATATAAAAAATCTTCTGGACAATACAAGCCAGGGATTCCTGACCTTTGGCGAAAATTTTCTGGTTGACAGGGAATACAGTTCAGAATGTGGCAGAATCTTTAAAAAGAGAATTTCAAATGTCAGCATACTGGAACTGCTAAAATCTGAAAACCAGGAGCAGAACAAGCTTTTTCAAGAAGTATTGGGTGGCTTTTTCAGAGATTGTGACTTTGAAGATAAAGTATCCTTACTGGCTAAATTGCCGGTTGTAATAAAAATAAACGACAGCTTTATTAATGTAAATTATAAACCAATATTAAAGGACATGTCCGAACAGGATGAGCTATCACTCATGCTTATTCTGACCGATATAACCGAAAAAAGGAAAGCGGAGGATGAGGTCGCATATTTAAGCTATCATGACAAACTCACCTCCTTATATAATAGGACATATATTGAAAATATCGAATATCAGCTCCTTTCCAGTTCTAATTTTCCGCTAAGTATAATAATGGCTGATTTAAATGCTTTAAAGCTTACAAACGATGTTTTCGGACATGAAGCAGGTGACCGGCTGCTTAAAAACATGGCTGACGTATTTGTTTCTTGCTGCCGCAAAAAAGATATTATTGCAAGGTGGGGTGGAGATGAGTTTATAATAATTCTACCCAACTCAAACAAGGAAGATTGTTTAAATGTTATAAGTCGTATCAGAGATGCATGCTTTAATGCCGGACCGGATCCCATACATCTGAGTGTTTCGATGGGAAGTGTTACCATAGAGAATATGGAATCGGATATAATCGGATTTTTCAGTGCGGCTGAAAACATGATGTACAGTAATAAGATAGAAGAGAGAAGACAAACGCGCAGAAGAATCATATCGGATATAGAAAAAGTACTTTACTCAAAGTGTTATAAGCAGGAGGACCATATTTCCAGAGTAAAGGCAGCTGCACTGGAATTCGGCAGGATTCTGGGCTACGAAGCCAGTTCGAAAGAAATGTCGGAATTGGAGATGCTTGCAGAGTTCCATGATATAGGAAAGGTTGCAATACCCTCAGAAATTCTGGACAAAAGAGGAACTTTAAGCCACGATGAATGGCAGATAATGCTTAAGGCCACACAGATCGGATATAGAATGGCGCAGTCAATCGATGAACCTTTGCTTGCACAGTCAATCCTTTCTCTGAGGGAACGTTGGGACGGCAGAGGCTATCCCAATGGTTTGAGCAGGAACGGAATTCCTCTTAATTCACGTTTGATTGCAATACTAGATGCTTATGATGTAATGACACATGACAGGCCCTATAAAAAAAGAAGCAGCTGTACTGAGGCTGCAGGCGAATTGCAAAGGTGCAGCGGCTCTCAGTTTGATCCTGAGTTGGTCAATGTATTCCTTCAAAATTTAAGCACAATTTATCATGTATAACGGGGGTCCAAATGGAATTTAATGATTCAAACAGCATATTCCAAAATGAATACAAAATATTGGAGAATGCATCCAATGTTTTAAGGGATGAGGACTTTAAGGAAAATCCTATCAGGAAACAATATGAAGAGCTTCTGACCGGATATAAGAAATTACTGCAGCAAAGTGTACGGATAGTTAATATAAGTGATAAACAGCAGAATTTTTTGTACAAGCTTCAAAGCGACTTGAAAAATATTTTGGATAATACCGAACAGGGGATTTTTACGGTTAATTTGGACTTGATTGTAAACCGGGGCTGCAGTGCAGAATGTAAAAGGATTTTCGGCCAAAATATCGAGGGCGGAAATTTAATCAGCTTGATAAAACCTTATAACGATAGTGAAAAAATAAAACTTATAGAATCTATTCTAAATAAGGATTTTTTTGATGGGGATGGGTTGAACCGCCAGGTTATGCTTATGCTGCTTCCAAACGAACTAAAAGTTGGTGAACGGGTGTATGGAGTAAGTTATAAGCCTGTCAACTTTGATTTCAAGGAGCAGGTCGAAAACGCGTTTATGATAGTTATGACCGATATTACTGAAAAGAAATCCATAAAAAGCAAAATGGAAGAGGAACAGATTATATTCAAATGTATAACCAGGATAATCTCCGATATCAAAACTTTTTCAATGTGCATAAGAGAATACCGGAATTTCTATTCTGTAAAGCTTCCTGAAATTATCAATAATTCTCGAAAAAATGTTTTTGATATATTAAACGAATTATTCCGGACTGTGCACACACTCAAAGGAAATTTCGCAATATTTGAAATCACATGGCTGGTAGAATTTCTGGATGATGTCGAACAGAAAATGTTCCTTATGAGGGAGAATCACGAAAATTTGACCATACAGGATATAAAAAATGCACTAAATAGTTACGACTTTGATTTTGCATTGACCAATGCATTGAACAGGCTAAAAGCAATTATTGGGAACAAGTGGATACTGGATCAGGAGTTTGCGGTAATAGATATCCAGGAACTCAAGGCTGCAGAAAAGAAAGCTGCAGAATTCTCAAGGGAGTTGGAAGAAACATTAAAGAAAATGAGGTATTCAAGCCTTTGCGAGATGCTTTCAATATATCCCGAATATGTTCAAAGGCTTGCCGGAAGGCTGGAAAAATCCATTGTACCATTTAATAT
>JAUZPR010000086.1 GCA_030705825.1 Bacillota bacterium
CAATTTTAAAGTGTTGTTTTTCTTCATTTCATACAGTTCCAGGAAATACTTGATTGCTTCGTTCCTGTCCGGTGTTAGTAGCTTTACCACCTCATACTGTTTTTGATAACTTGGATAATCATATATGATTTTATAGGTTAACGGCTTCTTTCTTAACATATATTCTCCTTCAGCAAAGCAAATAGTAATCAACATAATAAGGGACTGTTTTAAGTCCCTTAATTATTAGAATTCTAAAAACCATTAAACCTGCGGAATAACAATATTGAACTTTTTATTATAATTATAATAGTTCGTATCTACTGAAACTTTTACAGTTCCAACAATTGTTGTCAACTTTATAGTTTTAAGATAACTATCATCACCTATTAAAAATTCAATTTTCAACGAATCTAAAGATGTACCATTTGTTGAATTACCGGTTATTTGTTCATAGATCTCTGCAGATTTATCCTTTGGAATTGTTAATAGATATGATTTTTTACCAGTACTTGTAACCCAGTCAGCATTCTTTTTAATTATATCAATGTAAGCATTATATGATTTTGTTACATCGATATCTCCTACAAAGGAAGCATCTGCTGAAGTAGCTGTATACTTACCCGACTCATCCTTCGTATATACAGTTGCTTTCCCGTCAATTACAGATAGATACAACTCCTGTTTCTTACCATTTGAATCCATGGCAACCTGACATTTTATGTCTTTTTTCATATCTTCAATTTTCATATTCATATTGATATTGATAGATTGCCCATCTGCCTCTGATTTTGTAATCATATCAGCTTCAACGCTGTCCACATTCTGAGTCAAAGCCAGACAATCGGTAAGAGTTTTAGAATTTTGTTCGGTACTGAGAGTTGAACTGCTGCCGCATCCTGTTGCAAGAATACTTATAGCAGCAATCAATGTAAAAATAAGAGCTATATGCCTCTTCATGTAAATCCCCCCTGATTTTGTATATGATTACTAATCATATCACTACATGAAAAACTTGTAAAACGAGAGGAGGGATGGGAACAAAATCAACATTAAGGAACACAATAAAATCAAAGGGGACAGGTCCCTTAACATTAAAAACCGGCAGGAATTTTAACTCCTGCCGGTTTTAGTTGTGGATAAAACATAAAAAGTTTACTTTATAAACAAATTATACAGCACCTGTGCCATTTCCGCTCTGGTAGCTGTACCCTGCGGAGAAAGCTTACCGTCGCTTCCGGCAATTATACTGCTTTCAACCATCAGTTTCATTGCATCCTTTGCCCATGAAGCAATCTTTCCTGCATCACTGAAGTCGGACAGCTGTTCCCCAGAATTTCCCTCAGGAATCTGACCGATTACCTTCAGTGCATTGTACAACATGGTAAACATTTCCTGTCTTGTAATTTCCTTATCAGGTGCATATAAGTTATTGCCTACTCCGCCTGCTATCCCAAGCCTTTTAGCCGCAGCCAGATAGCCGGTATAGTAGGTGTTCCCGGCATCTGAGAAGTTATCCCTCGGACTTTCGTCAGGTGCTATTCCATAAGCCCTCATTGCCATTACAAGGAATTCGCCGCGGGTAAGCTTTGCACCAGGACTGTAATTCCCGTTTCCTGTGCCTGTGGTTATACCCCTTGATGCTATGAAATTAACTGCTTTATTGTACCAGACATCTTCCGGAACATCCTTGAAGCTTATCTTATTATATCCTACTGCATATTGTGAAAAGTGGTTTGTTACAAAGCTGATAGTTCCTGTTGCGGCATCGAATTTACAGTTACTCACCATCTGAAGATTACCCTGTGCATTTATGTAGTAAATAACTATAGCATCCGTATTCTCACCGGGCCTTGGCGTATATGGCACTGCTACCGTTACATTGCCTTCGAACTGTGATATAGTATTGTTTCCGCTTGTAACGCTGAAATTGTATACCGGTCTGTCATCCACCATCTGCCTTGCCTCTTCACTGAGAGTTGCAGTTTCAACCTTTGCTGCTGAGATTTTTACATCGTCTGCTGCTTGCCCCGCAATAGTTTCGATTGATTTATCATCAAAGGTGATGTCAGCTATAGGGGTAGATATAGTTAAAGCATTAGTTTTGCTGTCTGCTACTATATCCACGGCTGTCTTGGGTAGGCTTGTTTCGACAGCTTTTGTGTCAGCTGGGGCTTCTACCTTGATTTCCACTACTACTTGTGTTTTATTCCCTTGTTTTGTTGCTTCCTCTGCAGCCTTGCGCACAGCATCGTTCACCTGTATCTGGGTTACTGCTGCTGTTGCCTTGCCACTATTATCAATATTGGCTTCGGTTGTGGTTGTAACAGTTACCTCTGTCTTGTGTTTTTCTACCGGAGGATTTTCCGGTTTTATGTCAGGCAAGCCTGAACTGCTGCCTGAACCACTGCTTGTATATGCTGCCACAGTCACTGTAACGGTATAATCCTGTGTTGTTTCATCCTGAGCCGTTACTGTATAGACAACTGGTTTAGTAAAATCCTTTTCAGTGCCGCTCGTCGGTGAAACGACCGCCTTTTCACTGATCGTTATGGTTGGTTTGAGTTTTGTAACATCAGTTCCGTAAGGCATTGTTATTGCTATAGTATGTTTCTTTTCATCAATTGATCCATTCTCGCCATTAATCATAAAACCAGTGATGGCCTTTGCTGTATTCAGTGCCACTGTTACCGTAACATTATAATCCTGCTTTGAACCATCTTCAGCCGTTACCGTGTAAGTGACAGGACTCGTGAAATCCTTTGCAGCTCCATTCTCGGGAGAGATAACCGCTTTTTCGCTGACCGTTATGGTTGGGGAGAAATTTGTTACATCTGTTCCGTAAGGTGCTGTATATGTGATTTTATGATTTGTTTCGTCAATTGTGGCATCCACACCATTAATTTTGAAGCTAGTAATGGCCTTTGCTGTATTCAGCGCCACAGTCACCGTAACGGTATAATCCTGCTTTGAACCATCTTCAGCTGTTACCGTGTAGGTGACAGGGTTGGTAAAATCCTTCGCAGTGCCACTCGTCGGCGAAATAGTCGCCTTGGCACTAACCGTTATGGTTGGGGAAAGATTCGTTATATCTGTTCCGTAAGGTACTGTTACTGCAACAGTGTGGTTCGTTCCGTCAATCGTGCCATTCACACCATTAATTTTGAAGCCAGTGATGGCCTTCTCGGTGTTCGGTGCTACAGTCACCGTAACGGTATAATCCTGTGTTGTACTATCTTCAGCCGTTACAGTGTATTTAACCGGACTCGAGAAGTTCTGAACATTTCCGCTCGTCGGCGAAACAGCTGCCTTGTCACTCACCGTTATGGATGGTGCTGGATTTGTGATATCCGTTCCATAAGGTACCGTCACCGCGATTGTATGGCCTGAATTATCAATTATCCCGGAGTTCCCGTTTATAGAAAAGCTTTTGATGTCTTTCTCACTACTCCCGGGTTCTCTGGTTACTGTAACGGTATAATCCTGCTTTGAACCATCTTCAGCCGTCACTGTATATTTAACCGGACTTGAGAAGTTCTGAGCAGTGCCGCCGGCAGGCGAAACAGTCGCCTTTGCGCTGGTTGTTATAGTTGGAGCCAGGCTTGTTACATTCGTGCTATAGGGCACCGTGACTGATATGGTATGGCTTGAATTGTCAATTGTCCCGGAGCTGCCGTTGATTGAAAAGCTCTTGACATCTTTCTCACTGCTTCCAGGCGCCCTGGTTACATTAACAGTATAATCCTGCGTTGTTCCATTTTCAGCGGTTACCTTATATGTAACCGGGCTCGTGAAATTCTGAGCCACACCGCTGGCAGGTGAGACAGTCGCCTTTGCACTGGTTGTTATAGTCGGAGCCAGGCTTGTTACATTCGTGCTATAGGGTACCGTAACCGAGACGGTATGGCTATTTTCGTCAATCACCCCAGTGCTGCCTCCTATAGAAAAATTGGTAATGGATTTTGCACTGCTCCTTGTATCGGATAAAACCGTAAAACTTGCCACACTATCAGAAGTCGGGTCGTCTATTGTATGACTATAGAGCTTGAAATAATAAGTTCCCGCCTTTGCTGTGCTATCTGCCGTCACCGTAAATGTCGAACTATAGCTTGATATTGTTGTATCTGGCGCGGTAATGCCAGCAGGTGCCTGTGCTGATGTTCCGTCTGCATTGCACCAGATTATGGCTAATGGTGCACCATCAAATAAACCGGGCGCACTCACCGCATAAGTGGTCGAACCACCTGTCCCCGCTATAGGTGTGCCTGTCTGGCTTCCGATCTTGATGCCCATCACCGATACCGGAATTTCGATGGTCTTGTTATCATAGGTTACCTTTATTTTTGTTGTGCCAGAAGAAACCGGATAAACACGACCTGTTTGACTCGGTGAAGAACCATCAACAGTTGGGTTGTCCGGGGACTGACTAACCACTGCAACTGCAGGGTTTTCTGATTCAAATGTACACTTATCGGTCACATCTTCAGCTTCTCTATCGGACCAATCGGCTTTTACAGTAATCCGTCTGGTCGTACTTTTGGTAATATCAACATAATTGTAGCTAGGTAATAAAGCCAACAAATCATAAACCTGCAAATAAAAACAAGCATTTATTGTACTGCTGGGGGTACCATATCTTACACTTAACCCTATCGTATCGCCGTTACTAATTCCTGTTACATATGCATTTGTCCCGTCATTATTGAACGATATGCTTGAATTAATTGGAACAGTAAAAACCAGGTTTTGAAAACCGTCAGTATCATTCAAAACCATTTTGGTACCGTCATCCAAATCCGCAGTTACAGTGACCTTGCATGTTTGACCCACCCTTATTGAACCAGTACACGATGCCGAGATACCTTTGATAAACCCGGAAGCTTTGGCAGTCATCGGGAAAAGCCCGGAAGCCAAAACAAGTACTAAAATGAGTGATAAAAATTTTTTCATATGTTATGTATATCCTCCTTTTTGACCTTAATGTCGGTTCAAGGCATTAATTCAAAAATAAAATATGTTTTATTATTTAAATCCCAACGTAAAAGATCACTGGTTGTGTTAAGTGATATTAACCAATATGTTTAAAAAATATGAAATTTTATGTCATTTTGCTGTATAATATGTCTATAATACCTCTAGCATTGTATTTTACCACTGTGATTAGTAACATAACATTACACTGGTGTGAGGTTTTAAAAAATAATTTGCAAATAAGGTGTTTTTTATATCAGCTTTTAATTTTCAAAATGATAAATTCATACCTACGCCGCTTCCAGAAATATGTGCTCTGCGACATGATCTTTTAAATCTGTATTACAAAGCTGCGGAAAACCACCTGGCTGTTGTCTGTGCACCCGCAGGATACGGAAAAACCGTTTCCACACTGCTGTGGATCAAAGACTCCGGGCGTAAAACGGTCTGGATAGGGCTGGATGAATATGATAATGCCCCTTTTGTATTCTATAAAATGTTTTGTACCGGCATTATGTCGGTCCAGCCTGATAATGTGAAAATGGAAGAAATATTAAAGAGCCAGGCATTTTATTCATCACCTGTTGAACACACCATCAATCTTTTAATGGAATTTGCACAGGATGAACAGTCCTATTCCCTGATTATTGATGATCTCCATACAATAACCAATAAACAGATTTTGAAATCACTGCCGTTTATTTTAAAGCGTATGCCCCATTCTTTTGACATCCTGCTTTTAAGCCGGGGCAATCTTTCTGAAGAGTTTAATGAATTTATTGAAAGCAGAAACGGTTTCGTTATCTCAGCAAACGAGCTTGCCTTTTCAGTTGAAGAAATACAGAAATATTACAATGCTTTAGGACACAGAATAACCAAAGCACAGGCTCAGAAGGTTTTTGAAATTACCGGCGGCTGGGCTATAGGAATAAACGTGCTTTCCAAAAGTGAAAAATTTGAGTCCCTCCACGGAGGTGGACAGGTTCTTGACAATTATATCAATAATAATATTTGGGCAAAATGGGATAAAAACCTTCGTGAGTTTATGCTTGCTACTTCGGTGGCAAATGAGATGGATGCCGAAATGTGCAGTATTCTTACAGGCAAAGAAAACGCGGGTGACATTTTGGATAAACTGGTTGTTCAAGACTTATTCCTCATTAAGACTTCAGCGAATACATACCGGTATCACCACTTGTTTCTGGAGTTTTTGCGAAGTAAGCTGAAAGAATACCCAGGTATCGATACCAAGGAGCTGATTCTGAAAACTGCAAATCTTTATTTTGAAAGGCAGGAATATTTTAAAGCACTTGCTTATTATGTCCGCGCGGAAAATAGCGACGGCATTAACAGGTGCTATTTTCCACTGAGCTCAGGCTTTCTGGATTTCAGCGTCGAGGAATGGCTGGGTTATTTCACGACTTTTGTCTTAGATAAACTTCCGGAGGAGTTTACAAAAAATAATATATCCTTGGTCTATGAATCAGCATGGACAAATTATATGAACGGAAATGCCATGGTGGCGCTTCGGTATATCGATATCGCAAACGATTATATTGCTTCCGAACAAAACCTTGCTGTGATGAAGGAGAACGATTTTCTGGGCTTTTTCTGTACTATGTGGTTTATTGATTTCCGCAAAGGCATCTACGAATATACCGAAGACTTTTCCTCGTGGATTAAAACATTTCCCGACCAGGACCATGATTCTATCAATATTTATACGCCGACGATCACGCTGAATTTTCCATTCATGCACCGTTCCTTCCGCGACTTTCTTGAGATCGCCGCTGACATGGATAACCGGCTACAGGCAATAAAAGAGGTGTTCGGCGCTTTTTTACCAAAAGAAATCGATGTGCTATATAATTGCGTGATGGCGGGGATTTATTATGAGCAAAATAAGCTTGAAAAAGCGTATAAAATAATTATACTTGCACAATATGAACTCAAAAAAGACCTCCGGTTTGAGATACACTTCTGCGTTTTTATGCTTTTATCACAAATATTAAATGCCATGGAAAAAAATGAAGAATCTAAAAGTATGATGGAGGACTTTTTCAGTCGAATTGCAGAAGAAAATGCACTTTACCTTAATCCAAACTTCCTTGCTATTAAAACAAAACAAAGGTTATGGGATGCAGACCTGAAAGCTGCGGGAATGTGGCTGGAACAGCTATTTGTAACTAATGACGAACATCTCCTTTTTTATAAGCTTTATCAGTATTTCACAACAGCACGGGCCTATATTGTGCTGTCAGAACGGGATAAGGCAATTGAGTATCTTGAAAAGCTAAAAAAACTAAGTTCAGATTATCGCCGTCCGCTGGATATTGCCGAAACCAACGTACTGCTTGCTGCGCTTAAATGGTCAACCGGCTTGCATAAGGAAGCCGGTAAGGTGATGGAAGAGGTTTTAATTGCAATGCAGCCTTATAATGCGGTCCGTATAATTGCAGACGAAGGTGCTGCGGTGCTGCCAATATTAAAGAAAATAGCAAAAAGTGTTGAACGCACGGATTATCAGGGGTTACTTGATATACACTATTTGAATCGTGTTTTGCTTTGCACCTATGAGGTATCAAAAAGGTATAAGGGGGTTACGGCCTATCTAAATAAAAAAACAGTTAAACTGTCAAAACAGCAGAAATATATTCTTACACTATTGGCACAAGGATATAAAAATACAGAGATTGTAGACATAACAGGATTAACTATCAATACAATCAAGGCACATACAAAAAAAATATATATGAAGCTTAACGTCAATAAGGCTGCTGATGCCGTTTTAGAAGCAAAAAGGCTGGGTATTATTGAGTCATAAGATTTTTATTCTTTATCTGTGCCTGACACAATATTTCTTCAGCCTTTTTCGAGTTCTCATCCAATTGTTTATTAAATTTGCTTACCATCTATATCCCATTGAGATAGTTTAAATCTTATAGATTAAATCCCTGATGCCCAGCTGAAGCACCTGTTCCTTTGCACACATGCCGATAAGCTCTTTGTCAATATCTTTCCGGCTTAAAAGAATTATGTGGACATTTGGAGGAGCTTTTTTTATGCTGAAAGTAATATCTGAAAATGCATTGTCCCATAAATGCTTTATCCTCTATTATTGATGTCATTATATTACTTATTAGCAGCTATTTCCATGAAAAATGTAAATTTATGCAGGTTTTGTGTGGTTCAAAAACCAAAACACAGGTTCGTTTTTGGGCCGAAGAACCATCCCCCAACCCTATTCACAAGGATCTGCCTTGACATATTTCATTTCCATTTTATATCTTGTGGAATTATTTTCATAAGGCAAATTTCATCACCCATTTTTATACTTTTTAATAGTTCAACATCAACTTTACAATCAAAAGCCTTTTCAAATAGAACTTTACTATAACCTGTTGTACACTGGCACCATGTATTTGTTTCCAATCTTTCTACATCTGCAAGCATAGGGCAGGGACAAAATAAGAACTGCAGATAAAGTACACCGTCTTTATAGAATAAACCGGCCGATTTTGCCTTCTCTGAACTTGCGAATTCCGACAGATTCGATGCTGTTGCTGCCAACTCCTTTACAAAAGCCAATTTTTCATCCATTCCGTAACCGCACTGACAATCCATTCGAATTTGCTTTATTGTTTCTTTGTCAAAAGTATTCTCCAATCTACGCATTGCCGCTTTTACCCAATTGGCGTTATCCTGCCCTTCGGACAATCCGTCTTTCCCATAGACTATTTCTTTTGCTGTTTCAATATCACTTCTCTTTACAATCGATTCATAAATAGCACACTCTTGATTTTTTCTAATATCAAACATTTAAAGATACCCCCTGTTTTTATATTATTTTTGACTAAAAAAAAGACTTGTTTCTTTGAGAATTAAATGGGTGATTTATTCTCATTATAGAAAAAAGTCTTTAGTAATTACTTCTGAATTCTTGCTCTATTTTATTGGAATACATATATCCATAATTACCTGTTCACTATCTATGTCAATTTCCCGATAAATATTCAATCCATATCTCTCATCCATTTGATAACCACTGTATGGAAACCAAACACTAAATAGCCCTTGCAGATTGCAAAAGATATCGTTTATTTTACCTTCGTAGTGGTGTACTGCAAATTTACCGGCCCTGATCATCGTAATATTGTCCAGCCCGGAAATTTCATTTATTGTAATACATAAATCACATTTGCATCTGTTCAAGTCGGTAATGGAAGGATCATCATAAAACCTTTCAATCATCAGAGTATCTGCCTTGATATAATCTCTGTATGTATTCATAAACCGGATCCATTTTTCCTTCAGTTCAATATAATTTCCTATATATCTTTCATAAATAACCAGATACCCCTTTAATTCCTGTATTTTGGTCTTTTTATCATAATCATCAAATGTATCAAACCCAACCGGGATATTGTGATAAAATGGATTAAACATACCGGTACAATTTGTAGATTTCCGGAATTCAACCGGGGATACATTATGATGCTTCCTGAATGCAGAACTGTAATTCGAAGGACTATATCCATAATCCAAACCGATGTCGGTAATTGTTTTATGCTTTTCCAACTTGATATCAACAGCACTTAGATCCATTTTAAGACGTTTTATAAAAGCATATATGCTTTCACCCGTCTCTTCTTTAAACACCCGGCAAAAGTAAAATTCCGAGAAATGAAAGTGTTCTGCCACCTCTTTAGCAGAAATACCCTCATCAAAATGTTGTATGATATAATCAATTGACTTATTTATTAATTCTTTTTTAATCATATTTAACCCTCATCAAGAGTTAACCTACCATTTCTCAATCTTACTAAGCTTGCTCATATTTGTGCTGCTGTCGCAAATTGCTGTATAGCACCAGCTGTATTGATAGTTTACATAGTTTTTACCGGTATATTTAATTGCAACAGTCTCGTTCACAAAAATCTTGTACTCATTCTTGATGGAATCATATGTGACGGCATAAATATTATAGCTTACCAGCTTTTCTTTCGTGCCTTTTTTGAAAAGACTTGTGACAAGCTGTTTTTGAGAGTTGTAAAGAGAACTGCCGACTGCAAGGCAATCCTTAACCTTTGAGAAGCTATTTTGGTTTATTGCGTCTATCATGTTTGTCTCGTATGATTTCATTGTGTTTTTAATAGAATCAAGCACAATATCGTCAATACTATCACCCAAGATATTGATTCTGCTGTTTTCCACTGTTTTATCGAAGGAATTCCAGAAGGCCCCTTTTGTATCAATAATATCGGCAAGCTGCCCGTATGGGATATCAAACTGTGGGAAACCGGCAGCATAAGGTGCTATCTCATATGGTGAGAAGAACACCGAAAGGCAGTCCTTTCCGATAATGAAGCCGTCTTGATCTGTCACATTTGGATTTTCATCGATAGCATAGAAATCATCTGTTATCTTACTGATCTTATTATTTAGCGCAGCCTGATTGTCAACTATAGCCGTAAGCCTGTTATAAAAATCCGCGCCTTTTTTGAAAAGGTCATCTATCCCGTAAAATACCCCTGTTTTAAGATCAATAAAGTAATAAACCTCGGACGGCATTCCATGAGCCGCTCCAACCGGATAATCATAGCCTGACTCCTCTATTGTGAGAAGGTTCTTATTCCTGAATGCTCTAAAACCAACATCAAGTGTCTCGGTATAAGTATCCCCCTGGTTTCCGTTTTCGTCTATTTTGCCTCCGGTTATTCCGCCGGTAAAATCCGATTTGAGTCTGGCGTTTATGGCGTCCTCGATATTTTTGTCTGTAAGGCCGGAAACAGCCGGATATTCCACAAAAGTGCAGAAGTCAACCCTGTACTTTAGCGTACTGACACTTATTCCGTCTCCAATAGGCAAGGCTTCATCCTTTTTCCATATGACCGAACCATCCTTGTTCAGGTATTCAAGACCGCCGTCTACCTCTGCCCTTATTACATCCCCCATTATTGTCATAGTGCCTATGCCGTCAAGTTTAGGAAGAGTTGTTACAATTTTTCCTGTTGTATCTACAAAGAAGGTACTTTTCTCGTCTGTAGCCATGGCTACACCGTTATTGTACATATTTATCGTATAATATAAGAAATCCGTAATTTTTTCCCCGTTGCTGTTGAAAATGGCTTTCGGCGAAAACTGGTCGGAATCCATGGCATAAAAGTTCTGGCTCACCGCATAAAGGCCATTCCCAAGATATGTGATCCCCGAGTATTCAGGTTTAATTACATATTTCCCTGTCTTGTCTATGAGGCCGTAGTGATTTATATAGTCTCCATTTGTCACAGCAACTACCGCATACCCGTCTATAAAACTGTCGGCAGAGCTGTAGGACGGTTGTATTATAATTTTTCCATCCGCATTCTTATAGCCGTAAATATAATCATAGCCCTTTTCAATACTGAACGGAATGAGGCTCTCCGATTGTGAATAACTACTCAGGTATCGGTTTGAAGTCTTGACAACCTTACCTGTTTTGTCAATCAAGGCATATTTCCCCTCACTGACTGTAACTGATGACAGTCCGTTGCTGAAATCTTCTGCGTATTGGTATTTTGCCGGTATTAACGTCTTTCCCTTTATATCGATGAACCCATACAAGACTTTCCCCGAAACATTTGCAGAATATCTTATAAGGCCTTCCTGAAATTCATATATTGTATATGGTGTCTTCAACACGACTTTTCCGTATTCATCGACCAATACGTAGCCTTTATCCGATTTAACCACTGCATAGCCGTTGTAAAAGCTTACCGGGTATGAAGATAGAAAAGGCCCGGAAACCACCTTGCCGGCAGTATCAATAAAGTATACCGAGCAGTTATCGTATGATTTGCCGATTCCTGTTATTGCAATTTCCTTATCGTTGAAGTCTCCCGCATATGTATAAGCAGGCTTTATTACAAAATTTCCCGTTCGGTCTATGTAACCCCATTTTTCTCCATCCTGCTGCATAACGGATGCCCTATAAAGCTTCGCAACCGAAGGTGAAGTCCCGCTCTGAGTGTCGGCGGATACAACCGTCGCAGTGCATATTAATAACAGCAATGCAAGAAATATGGACAAAGTTTTTTTCATAAGGAATCCCTCCATTATAATTGCTCCGAATTGGTCTTTCCTGCCAGAGTCATTCAATTTGACGTAACCCGATAATTAATGGTTCCCATAATTGTGATTCTTTTTTTCTTTTGTATCCAGAATGCTTTCAACATAGATTTTGATCTAACGTTTTTTCTTTTTTATTACTGTACATAAGCTGGTCCACATGATACATGAATTGTTCAACATCATTATAATTATCACTGTAAATATCGGCTCCGTAGCTGCATTCCAGTTTGTATCCTTTCCCTGATTCACTGTTATATTGTATTAACCCTGCTTCAATTCTTCCTATCATTTTATATAAATCTTCCTTAGATTCACAAGCTGTTATAATAACGAATTCATCTCCGCCTACTCGTGCAACAATATCCGTTTTTCTCAGCAAACATTTAATCAACTGCACTGTGGTTTTTATAGCAAAGTCACCTTCTAAATGCCCATATTCATCATTGATAATCTTGAGTCCGTCCAAATCCAAATAAACGGCTCCGAATTTTTCCACGTTTCTTTGCTGTATCCTTTGTGAAATATAACTGTAAAAGGATTCTCTAGTCCAAGCGCCTGTCAAAGTTATGCTGATTTTCAAGTCTTTAATGTAATCTACTTATTGTTAATGACCGGTCCAATTTGGATAAAGATAATAAGCAGATAGCCGCATTCGGTATTTTATATCCGAACCGCTATCTGCTTTGATTTACTCTTCTACTCCATTCTTATACCATCTGGTTTTTTGGAATGTCCTGTACCTAAGCACTTACTGCTTTGTCAGCAGGTTATACAACACCTGTGCCATTTCCGCTCTTGTTGTCGTAATCGTCGGAGAAAGTTTGCCGCCGCTGCCGTCGATGGTTCCGGTTTGTACAAACAGCACCATTGCATCTTTTGCCCAAGAAGTGACCTGTCCTGCATCGCTAAAGGCTGACAGCTGTTTCCCTGAATTACCTGTCGGCAGTTGGCCAGTTGTCTTCAGTGCATTGTACAGCAGTGTGAACATTTCCTGCCGGGTAATTTCCTTGTCTGGTACAAACTTGTTGTTGCCTACACCGCCGGCTATACCCAATCTCTTTGCCGCTGCCAGATAGCCGGTGTAATAGGTGCTGCCTGCATCGGAGAAATTGTTCGACAGGTCGGTATCGGGCGCTATACCGTAAGCCCTCATCATCATTACAAGGAATTCACCCCTGGTCAGCTTTGCATTAGGACTGTAGTTGCCGTTACCTGTGCCTGTGGTTATACCTCTTGCAGCAATAAAACTTACTGACTTGCTGTACCATGCATTTTTAGCCACATCCTTGAAGTTCACTTTATTATAGCCTACCGCATATGTTGAAAAATGTCTCGTATTAAAGGTAACCATCCCTGTCCCGGTGTCGTATGAACAGTTATTCACTATTTGCAGGCTGCCGTTCGCGGTTATATAGTAGATCACAATCGAGTCAGGGTCTTCTCCTGCTTTGGGCTTATATGGCACCGATACCGAGACATTTCCATTGAACTGTGAAATTGTATTTCCGCTGCTTGTCACACTGAAGTTGAATACCGGTCTGTCTCCGACAGCTTGTTGTGTCTCATCGGAGAGTGTTGCAGTATCAACCTTGGAAGCCGTTATCTTCAAATCTCCCGATGCTTCACCCGAAATGGTGCCAAGCGCATTGCTGTCAAAATTAATAGCTGCAATGGGTGTTGTAATAGTCAATCCGGTTATACTACTATCTGCTGCAGTATTATTTAAGAATGTCTTCGGTATATTTGTCTCCACCGATTTTGCTTCGGCCTGTGCGTTTACCTTAATCTCAACTTGTACTGCAGTATTTCCGTCAGTTTGTGCTGCTGACTCAACTGCTTTGTGAACAGCATCCGTTAGCTGGTTTTCATTCACTGTCGCAGTTGCAGATCCTTGTGAATCGACAGTTGCATTTACCTCAACTGCTACAGTATTACTTTCAGTTGGAGTAACGGGCTTATTTGCACTCGATCCTAATCCACTTTCATGCTGTACAACATTTAGTTTTCCGTCAACCATTTTCACAGTATAGTTATCGTTTGCCGCTGCCCCTGTTATAGAAATAGTATATACTTTTACAGCGCTGGTACTTACATCTGCCGGTAAACTTAAGGTTGGAGCCGTTTTGAGGGAATCACTGCCGACCAATCCGCTTACGGTATAAGTAAGTGTACTGCCTACCGGAATTGCATCCCCGATGTAAATCGTCTTATCATCCGCTTTTACAGTGATTTCTCTTTTATTTACCATAATGGCGTAAGGGTCACTTGTATTGGTTTTAAAATTTATTTCATCCGTTGCCGGCAGATATTGCACCGTAATGCTATAGTTTCCGGCTGACAGCTGTGTTTTGGCTGTTGCCAATGATGCGGTTCCATTTATCAAAGCAGTCTCGCTTCCTATGACAGTTCCATCAAGTTTAAATTGTACGCTTCCCTTTGGTGTACCGCCAGTTCCAGAAACCGTCGCTGTAAAGGTAACGGAATCACCATATATAGCACTTCCGCTTGTTTTATTACTGGTTACGACAATCGCAGGCGTTGCCTGTGTAATTGCAAGCACAGCTCCTGAAACAAAACTGATGCTGTAATTTGTATTATTCGCACTTGTCAAGGTTCCCTGCTTAATCGCGAAATTTCCGGTATCTTCGCCACTCTCCCTAGAAAGTGATCCATTTAAGG
>JAUZPR010000087.1 GCA_030705825.1 Bacillota bacterium
GAAGAATTCTCAAATAAGTGTCACGCCCCTTATGAAATATAAGGGGCCTTTTTATTTTAACCAATTCCGTCACCTATCATATCTTCCAAAACAAATTTCAAGCCTACCGGAGTAACCTTATTTATTGAAAGCGTTTTCAATAACTGTTTAGTGTTATTAAAACTACAGGATAAATTTCTGATTTCATCACCTTCAAAACAATCCCTGCCAACCTTTTTAACCACACTTACTCCGTAAACCTTTCTGCCTGCAAGCTCGGATATGTAATCCACTTCGCTTTCAAGCATGTAATACTCCAATACCAAAGGTCTTTCCAAACCTGGAAATTCCCTGTTTGACAATTTAATTCTATGAAAGAGGTACTTTGTATACATTGAAGCATTCCTCCCAAACTTTCAAAAAACATTAATAATAGCTTTATAATAAATTAAAGAATGGTGTCAAAATTGGTATCCTTGAGATACTTACCCAGCGCCGCTACTTCATCCTTGTTTAGAGTAACACCTTTTCCCATCTTTTTATGCTCTCCGTCCCAATCCCTTATATCCAGTTTGGGCTTTCCCTCATTCCAGCTGATAACATTAACTTCTTTTCGCCAGCCTTTTGTACTTTCACTTAAAATTATAAGGTTTTTCTTGATTTCATACTTCAGTTCATCCATATTATTGAATTCCTCCTATATTTTATTAAAATCTACCATTATTATACATTGTTCTAGCGAATTTGACAACAAAAATTTTCAGCATTTATACATTTTTTCTAATTTATGGCATTAGCAAATATGGACTTAATTCCGGCTTTTAATGAATCGAAATCTTTCTGTTACTTTCTTGACATAAGGAACAGACCTGATATACAAAGAATTATGCCCGCAATGTTTATTGGCTTTAATTGTTCCTTAAAAAATAATAAACCTACGGGAATAAGAAGAATTGCTACTATTACATTAGCGAAAATACCGGCCGTACTTATATTCCACCCTGATCTGAAAGCAAGCAGGAACCCCATTTCCAGTCCAACTATAGCCACACCCAGAAGTATACTTGACCAGTTCAAACGTTTGAATGAATCAATCAAACCTTCTCCATTATTCGGATAGAAAGGCAATATTACAAGACAGGTAATCATGGCTGAAAAATATGTTACTGCCAGAGAAATTACAGGATTTGCGTTTCCGGGAGTAATCTTCTGTAATATATAATAAAATGTATTTGCAAAAATCGCCAAAGAAATTGAAATATAATAAAGCAGCATAACAGGCTCCTTAAAAAAATGGTACTATTATGATATAACTTTAGAGTACTGTTGTCCATAAATAATGATGCAATATGCAATTTATGGTATCATTAGTGTAAATCATTTACTGGATTAGAGTGAGGTATTGTTAATGAAACCTGGCAGATTTGTTAAGAAATTTGAAGTTCATTACTATGAGGTTGATAAATTCTTGAAGCTAACGCTCCCCTCCCTGTTGAATTATCTCGAAGATGCTGCAATTTCCCATTCGGCTGCAGCGGGCCTGGATGTGAGTGAGCTTAAGTCTTCAGGCCATGGATGGATTTTAAACCGCTGGTTCATAAATTTTAATGAATATCCAGTATTATCGCAAAAATTAACAGTCGAAACCTGGCCATCAGATTTTGAGCGCTGTTATGGCTGGAGAGAATTTTTTGTTAAAGATACGGAAAACAGGACAATCATTACCGCATCTTCGCTTTGGATTTATCTGGACATAGCAAAACGAAGACCGGCAAGAATTCCTTCGGATTTTGGTGAAAGATACGGTTTGGAACCAATCAAAGCAATTAATGCACAATTTAGTGATTTGGATTTTGAATTAACCCCCGAAGCAACTCTGGAGTTTTCAGTCAGAAGAAGTGACATTGATTCTAATGAACATGTAAATAATACGAAATATGTCGAGTGGCTTTTGGAGGCAATTCCGGAGCATATTACCCAAAACAGCCTGATAAAATCCTTTGAAATAAATTATAAAAAGGAAACAAATTACGGAGCAGCTGTACTGTCGGAATGCAGCAAGGAATGCGGTACAGCCGGCACTTGTTCATATGTTCATAAAATAACCGATAAAAGTACAGGCCAGATACATGCCTGTGCAAGAACCACCTGGGAAAAGCTATCGGATTGTCTGGAGGAAAAGTAATGAAAAGATGCAGTTGGTGCGATAAGGACGAGCTTTATATCAAATACCATGATGAAGAGTGGGGCGTCCCTGTTTATGACGATAACAGGCATTTTGAATTTCTGATTCTGGAAGCCGCACAAGCTGGTCTCAGCTGGATAACCATACTGAGAAAACGTGAAAATTACAGGAAAGCCTATGCCGGTTTTGACCCTCAAGCTGTTGCCCATTTTGATCAAAAGAAGGTTGATGAGCTGCTTGATTTTGAGGGAATTATAAGAAACAGAAGAAAAATCGAGTCTTCTATTAACAATGCAAAAATATTTATTGAAATACAAAAGGAGTTCGGAAGCTTCTGCAATTATATCTGGAAGTTTGTTGATTTTAATCCCGTAAACGGTTCCTGGAAAAGCGAAGCTGAGATACCGGCAAAAACCCAATTGTCCGAGACAATCAGCAGTGACCTGCAAAAAAGAGGCTTCAAGTTTATAGGTCCCATAATTATATACTCGCATTTACAGGCAACAGGAATAGTCAATGACCATATCGATCAGTGTTTCAGATACAGTCAGATCAAAGAGCTGCCATTAAACCGGTAATTTGAGCTATGGTTTATTCTGAAAAAGCTTGATATATTCCCCATAACCTTCTTTTTGCATTTCTTCAATAGGAATAAACCTAAGTGAAGCCGAATTTATGCAGTACCTTAATTTTTCAGGAGCAGGTCCGTCCTCAAACACATGTCCGAGGTGAGAATCGGCGGTTTTACTTCTTACCTCTGTTCTTCTCATAAAATGGCTGTTGTCTTTCTTTTCAACAATCTCGCCGGAATCAATGGGTTTGGTAAAGCTTGGCCAGCCGCAGCCCGAATCAAACTTATCCAACGAACTGAAAAGAGGTTTTCCTGACACAATATCTACGTAAATACCCTGCTTTTTATTGTCCCAGTATTCATTGTCAAACGGAGGTTCGGTGGCATTTTCCCTTGTAACCTTGTACTGCATTTTAGTCAGCTTTCTACCTTTAAAATCATCAGTCAAGATTATCCTATACCTCCTTCCATGTATCTCTCAGAAACTGTGCTCTTCCTGAACCTTTTTTATACATTGTAAACTGTTCAGGGTTCTTAATATAGTAATCCTGGTGATACTCCTCTGCCGGATAAAATTCAGACGCTTCCAGAATTTCCGTAACTATATTCTTGTCAAATATACCTCTATTAGCAATTTCCGCCTTCGATTCTTCCGCAAGCTGTTTTTGTTCAGTATTATGGTAGAAAATAGCCGTTTTATACTGCTGTCCCCTATCATAAAACTGACCGCCGATATCGGTCGGATCTATCTGCTTCCAGAATATTTCAAGCAGCTGCCGGTAAGAAATTAAATCAGGATAATACATTATTTGTACAACCTCAAAATGTCCGGTAAATCCCGAACATACTCTCTCATAGGAGGGATTTCTGACAAAACCGCCCATATATCCTGCAGTAACTTCTTTTACTCCTTTAGTGTTTGCAAAAGGTGGAACCATGCACCAGAAGCAACCCCCTGCAAATGTTGCCAGTGCTGTTTGTTCCCCGGTTGAATTCTCCAGTATCAAATTTCACCCTCCCTAAAACTATTCTATTTACTTATTTATACCACCCAAAAGCTTAAGTATTCATGCAGAATTTATACCTGCCATAATTTACATCTGGACTTGGCATGCATGTATTGTTAGAATGGTTGACATAAATCAAGCCGAATCTTCCACAAGGAAGTACGGGGGACTTTTTTTAGGGGTGAATCTCCTCATTCCCATGTCAGAGCAGGTTAAATTTTAGTATCCTGGTTCTGCATACCGGATATTGAGGAGTAGGGTTACCTCGACCCGAATCCGTCAACTAACCCCGGAGGCGAAAGTGGGAAATTTAATATGTTTAAGTTTAATTTTAAGAAGGCAAAAACCTTTTTATTTGCTTTGCCGTTAACAATTGTTTTTTTATCACAGACTGCATTTGCAGCAAACTATACGGTTACATCAGGGGATACGCTTAACAAAATTGCAGGTGCCTTCAATACTACTGCAAACGCCATTATGCAGGACAACAGCCTTAAAGGGGAAACAATCTACCCGGGCCAGGTATTGTATGTTCCGGGAAGTACGTACACTGTAAAAAGCGGTGATTCCTTATACCTTATAGCAAAAAGTTTCGGTATTTCACTTAATTCATTAAGAAGTGCAAACCATAAATGGGATAATACCATTTATGCGGGTGAAAAGCTTGCGATACCCGCGGTATCAAAAAGCGATACAGCATCTCAAAGTAACGGTGTAATATCCTACACAGCCAATGATCTGGATCTTCTGGCAAGACTTATTACAGCCGAAGCACAGGGCCAGCCTTACAATGCTCAGGTAGCAGTAGGCGCTGTTGTAGTAAACAGAACAAAGGATTCCAGATTCCCGAAAACTATTTCAGGGGTCATATACGAGGTAGATAACGGATATTATCAGTTCACACCTGTTCAGAACGGATGGATCAACAAGCCTGCAACAGCAGACGCAAAACAGGCTGCATATGACGCTTTACATGGAGTTGATCCTACACATGGTGCAGTATACTACTTTGATGACAGCACAACAAACAAGTGGCTTTGGTCCAAACCTATAGCAACAAGAATCGGTAATATGGTATATACGTACTAATAAAACCTATATAGTATATAAGTTCATATTAATCTGTAATTCATAGGTTAGGATACCACTTGTAAAGAGACCGGAGAATTTTCTTCCGGTCTCTTTACTATAAGGAGTTTTAAAAATATTTTCAGATTCCGGTGTAACTTACACAATGGTTCGCAACATAGAATATATTAAAATATTCAAGGATGCAGTTGTTTAGAGTTCTCAATATGCGTAAAATTGCTTATTCAATTGCACGAGGAGCACTATAATGGATGATATTTCGCTATCCAAATTTATATTGGAAACAGATTATTTAAGATTAGTATACTCAATTTTCTTATTGATTGCAGCTATCGTGATTATCATGGTTTCTATCAGAACTATATATCAGGATAAAGCTGCTGCAGCCGGTAACAATTGTGAAGTCAAATGTGAAATACAAAAGCTTGAAAAGCAACTTCAAAAGTTAAAGGATACGCTATAAGGATACTTTAATTTATAAAGTAATTTGGCAGCGTAATGCTTACCCAATCATCACAATAATAGCCGAAATGGCTTTCAACTCTTTTTCGCTTCAAATCAAATACCGATGTACACCCCCTGATCTGAATTTCCTTTCCATCCTTGCTTTTTGGACTTTTTGAGTAATATAAAGGGTATTTTCCATAGGGAGCCAAAAAATCAATAATACGTTTGGTTTTGTTAAAGTCAATATAACCTGACTGTCTTATTTCGGTTAAAATCTGATTGTTGAGCTCATCATACCTCCACTGCATGTCGTTGACAATATTTCCGACTATCATGGAAGTCCAAGGGTACATTGAATAGAACCTCATTTCAGGGATTATATAATGATTGGCTGCAATAATAATATTGTCGCTTTTTTCTCTTTGAGGGGCAAAGTAATGCATGGATGGACAATTGCGCTCGGTATGGATTTTATTTATGTACCCCATTTCACCAAAGGCATCAGGATATATTTCGCTCCTTACGTCGGATAACCTGCCGGCGTTCCGCCACAATCCACTGTTAAAAGCCAGATATTCCTCAGGATATTTATAGTCGTTCCAGCGTACCATTAACCCTTTTCTGTATTCTGCCGACTTGTGTGCTTTAATAAAAGCCATATCGGGAAGGGTATGCTTTAAACCCGCAGGCGGAAACTGGGTAAAGGCCTGGCTACTGCCAGAGGCACCCGCTTCAACAACGCAGGCTTTGTCATTCAAGCCGTCTGCAACAATATAATTCCAGGACACACCTCTTGTCGTATTTTCCATAAGTTCAACCACTTCTTCAGCAGACCTGCTTTTTTGAATACCGGTCCGTGCAAGCAGCAGTGAATTCATACCTACTTGTCTTGTATTACAGTTGGCAGATGGTGACATGTTGACCCCTATGGCAATTCCATTTATATTCATGGCAGAAATACTGCCTGCTATACCAGGAGCTGTTATGCTGACAAAAGGAAGGTTGCCTTTGTCAGTACGAAGATTATATATAATATGGGTTGCTGTTTTATGAAATACCCCGGCATTCGGAAACATAAAATCTCTTCCGAAATAATGCCCTCCAAGCGCATTTTTACCAAAAACCGAAAAACCGTTACATGCCAGAGGTATTTTAAAATCCGCAGGAGTTACCTTGGATATTTTTTTAAATATAAAAGCTCCAGTATATACAAGGGAACAAAGTACATCCATGTCAAAATTCAAAGCGATGAGACGTTCCATAGTGACTTTTGTATTTTTGTCGGACTTTCTACAGCCGTCATACAAACCCCGTATCTCATCCCTTATTTCCTGCGGGAGTTCATTATACATGCCTTTGGTCAATGAATTTACCAAAGGTATAAATATATCCATAAAAATGTTACCCCTGGTCTCATCCCGGTTTCTAATAAAATCAAATATTATCTTATCTGCAAATTCAACTGCCATTGACGATATCTCTTTTTCTGCTAAAAGTCCCAACAGATAACCTGTATCATAACTATTCCCTTCAAGGTAATACGCTCTCTTGGGTTGACCCGTATCATAATTCACAGCCGTTTTATGCTCAGCCATTATTGCTAACCTGTTTGACTCATTAATAATTTTTGAGATATTATAGCTGTCTTTTCCAAAGGCATCTTCCAGTACGGATACGTTTGTTTGAAAATAATTTCTGTGATACCTCCACATTTTTTTAACCTCTAAAAAATACAATGGTATTCATATATATTAAAATTAATCATAAAGTGGTAACAGAATTTACAATAAAGCTAAATAATTTACGTTTATTACAAACATATATTTTTATTGTCAGTCATGTTAACGTAATGTTATAATCTCTCATATATAGATAAATTAAATATTTATGGGAGGATTATATGTTTTGTGAAAATTGTGGATTTAAATTGGATGACGGATTGCTTTTCTGTCCCAATTGCGGTGTTCGTACGCAAAACCTCAATACAGATGAAAATAAAACCCCACAACCGGAAAATCATGATCTTTTTATAGATCAATGCAATACAGGCACATATATTCAAAATATTCCATCCACCACTCCGATACCAAAAAAGCGTTTCACCAAAAAATTAGTTTTAATATGCAGTATTTTAGTTATAGTATTAGCTGCCGGCTGCTTTGGAATCTATGCATTTACAAGCGATATGTTCAAATCCACCAAGTCTATTTATCTAGAAATTGAAAGCAAAAATATAATGAAATCCATAAACAGTGTCAGAAGCAGCCTGAAGGATAATTATAATGAAAATATAAAACCGCTGCTGGAAAAAAAGCACGAAACCAAAACCAAGCTTTCTTTAGATATGGATCTAAGTTCAATCCCTGGAATAGACTCTTCTGCTGCCCCTCAAGTCAGCAAACTGCTAAAAAATATTGATCTTACAATTGATACAAAATCCAATCCCCTGAACGAACAAAGCATTACAAACCTGGCACTTAATATAAAGAACAACAAGTTTATAGCTGCAGACATAATACAGAATAAAAACAGGCTTGCTGCTTCCATACCCGACCTTTACAATAAATATCTGACTCTGGATAAAAAAGATATAAATAAATTTCTCGATAATATCGGGCTTAACAACAACATGGGTACAAATATTCCATCAAAATTCCTGTCCGGTCTTGACATTTATAATGCTATAAAGGTTGATGACAAGGAGCTTGACGGTTTACTCAGGGAATTCGGGAAAGTTATGGAAGAGTCGATTCAGGACAATCAAATAACTGAAGAAGATGATGTGGCAATCAAGGTCAATGATTTAAACATAAACTGCAGGAAATTCACGCTTAACCTTGACGAATCCACAGTCAAAAGTATAATTTTAAAACTTGTTGACACTGCAGGTCAAAATGAAGCCTTTTATAATCTGACTGTAAAAAACATATTGAATATCCTTAAATTGTATGAAGACGCAGGTTATAACATTGCCGGAACCGGAGACAACAAACTTGAATCAATCTTAAGCAAGGATAATTTCAAAAAGGGTATGTCTTCATTCAGAGACCAACTCAAATCAGCCTTAAAGGATGTCAGCATACCTGGCGGTCTGAAAATGTCAATATACGCAAAAGGACATACTATTATAGGCAGAACACTTGATGCCACTATAAAAACATCAGATTCCGAAGAGGGTATAAAATTAGATTTGAACTATAATGGTGTATCAAATTATAATAGCAGAAACATTTCTAACCTTGAGTTAAAATTGTCAAGCCCGGACACACAAAGCGACATGCAGGAACTGGATTTGAGGTATTCTTATGACACAACTATAAGTAAGGATATTGAAAGCGGGAATGCAAGCCTTGTAGTTGACGGCAAGGGAAACAGTCTTAACAGGTCTTTATTGAAAGCTGATATAAAAATAAATAAAAGCAGTACCGACACCAAATCCCAAAAATACACCTACAACTATGATATATCGTTTGGAATGCCCGAGCAGGCAAGTATAACCGGTGCTATAGATATTAATACCTGGCAAAAGAACAAAGAGAAAACTTCAGGCAGAGATATAAAGCTATCATATGATTACAAGCCCGACCTGGGCCCTAAATTGAAAGGAAGTATTAATATAAACACCGAGACAACCCTGGACACCAATTTCAAACTGCCCGACATAAATTCAAGTAATTCGGTTGATATAGGCAATGCGGATCAGAACGAGCTTTCGTCAATCGGAAAGGAAATTACAAATTCTCTTCAGGATTTCCTGCTTAAGAAACAGGATCTTCTGCGAATACTTGGAGAGTTCGGTACTTGATTTTTTAAGGCGGGAAAAATCCCGCCTTTCCAATTTATTTCTTGTATACCATCCTGCCTTTACAGAATACATAAACAATATCAAGATTTTTATTTACTGCAAAAAGATCTGCCCTCTTCCCCTCTTCTATACTGCCTGTTATATTATCCAGACCTATCAGCCGGGCAGGGTTTATGGAAGCCATTCTTACAGCGGCCTCAAGTGAAGCGCCGGTAAATCCCATTATGTTTTTTACAGCCTGCCATAACGTGATAGTACTTCCTGCCAAAGCTCCGTTCCCGTTTCTTGCCTGTCCTTCCGACACGAGAACCTTATAGCCTCCAAACCTGTATTCGCCATCCCCCATTCCTGCCGCAGGTATTGAATCGGTAATCAAAATAATTTTATCAGTTCCTTTTATTTTATATACAAGATTTATTATATCCGGATGTACATGGATTCCGTCACATATCAGTTCAACATAAGAATCTCCTGCAAGAGCGGCTCCCGCCGTTCCGGGTTCACGATGATGCAAACCCTTCATCGCATTGAACAGATGAGTAAATGAAACGGCACCGTTTTTAACAGCTTCTAATATTATTTTGCTGTCGGCATCGGTATGCCCCAAAGATATACTGCCTCCGTTTACACTTACTTCTTTTATATACTCCATGGCACCTTCAACTTCAGGCGCCACTGTTATCCTTAATTTTAAATCATCTCCGATTATTTTCCGGAACGAATAAAATTCTTCAATATCCGGCGGCTTAATTAAAGCAGGATTATGGCATCCCCTCTGTAATGCATTTATATAGGGGCCTTCGATATGTACACCTGCAATGGTGGCTGCAATGGAATCCATTTCGGATGCTTTCTTAATATTGCCAAGAGCAGCTTTTATTGATTGGGCAGCTGCCGTCATTGTTGTCGGAACGAATGAAGTGACTCCGTTCCGGGCAAGGAAACCTGCCATTTCTTTTATTTGACCGGGTGTAGAATTCATTACATCATGGCCTGCCGCTCCATGTATATGGACATCAATCAAGCCCGGCAAAACAAACAAGCCTTCCATATCAAGGCAGTCTTCTTTATTTGTCAGGGTTTCTGAAACATGATCAAGCTTTAGTTTACTGTTTTCAATTATTACATCACCTTTGGTAAATTTGCCGTCGGGTGTAAGATAACAACCGTTTTGCAAAGCTATCATAAATACCTCAATATTAAAAAGAAATAGAATAATTAAAAGTCGGGCAATAAAAAAGAGAATATATTTAAGATTAGTCTAAATATATTCTCCCGTTTTTGCAATATATATTATCTTTTTTTAATATATACCATTGCCGTACCGGCTCCACTGTTACTGTCCACCCAAATTGAGTAAACACTGTTACCCAGATCAGCCGAAGTAAGAACCGAGGTGGTATCCTTTAAGCCTGCCAAAACATTCATAACTCTGTCTACGGTATCTGCATCCAACTGAGAAAACAGTACCTGTCTGGCCTCCATACGCTGTGAATCAAGGGTGGCTGATCCCTGCACCTGTTTATTGCTGTCAAGCTTAATTGAGAAGTCATAGGGTACCGTCAGGTCTATTCCGTTGGAGGAATAGTCACATTTACTCAATGACACAGCCGGCGCAATAAAACCGCTTATATTTCTGCTCTGGTCGGTTGTCTGATTTAGAACCGGAATGGAAACATTGGTGTTCTGGGCAATTTCATTCAATGCCCTTATTACTGTGTTGTATAATGCTTCGGCTATACTCTGTCTGAAGGAGTCGGTCATAAGCTTTTGCCTGTCGGAGGAATCCGATAAATAGGCCGATTCGCTTATGATGGCAGGTATGTCGGTGCTGTTTAGTACGGCAAGTCCAGGCCTTTTCCATAACCCGTCATTAGCAGTACCCAGTCTGTTTAACAATTCCTGTTCCGCCAGCTGCGCAAATCTTTCACTGGATATACCAAAAGCAGGATTATACGGTGAAGGATAGAAAAGCGCCATTGTACCTCTATCCCCAGGGTCACCGCTGTTATTATGCACACTTATGAAGAGTGAGGCATTAAGCTTTTCAGCGAAGTCTGTCCTTTCATATAAACCAACCGTTTGATCTCCCTGGCGGGTCATTTGTGCATCCACGCCTGCATTCTTAAGTAAAGTCCAAAGCCTGGTTGCTATATCCAGGTTGATATCCTTCTCGCATATCTGTCCATATATAGCTCCAGTTTCAGTTCCGCCGTGTCCGGGATCCACTACTACCACCTTACCGCGCATTGCCGGATTCAGCTGAGCCAATCCGCTTGTGGGCTGTGATGCGGGATTTGGCGCAAGAACATCTACTGCAAGTACGGAATTATCTTCTACAGTATTTACCCTGTAATCAACCGGGCTTTTCCCGTTTATCACTATATCTGTCATGCTGCCATTAGGCTTGAAATCAATATAATTTATGTAATTATCATACACAAGCATTCTTCCGGTGCCAATTCCAACAGCATCTGAAGGCATGGTAAGTGTAAATTTATTTCCTTCGGTTTTATACCTGTACTCAAAATAATTGGTGTTTATTACACTGCTGCGGATAGCCAATTCGGAATAACCACTGCCTGTATAGCTTATATTGGTACTGTTTGGTGAAACTAATGAAATTGTTGTACCGCTACTACTATCGTCAATTTTCAAAAGACTGGCTTCTGAAGAAGTATCAAGAGTAAGCTGCACGGTTGTTGCATCGGTCTGCTGACATTCCACACCCTTTAAGAATCTTCCGTTGGATAAAAGGCTTCTCTGAACAGATCCAAGTGTTGCCAGGGGTATGGTAACAACAGTTTTTCCTGCACTTGTTGTTGAAATATCAGCCTGTCTTCCGCTGCTCATATTTACATTAATAACGTCCTGCATATCTGAATTTGTAATATTTATTGTACTTACAACTGCCGGGTCATTACTGAAATCAATAAAAAGCTGCTTTTTATCACTGGATTGACTTATTGTATAACTTGTCCACTGTCTTAAATCAACAACAACCCGTGTAACATTGGGATTGGTATCATATTGTGATGCTCTTACCCTGTAGGCATATGTACTGTTTAAATTTATCTGGTCACTGGGGCATTTGAATAAAGCATTATCAATATCAATTGCAAGTCTGGGATAATCGTTTATTTCTGTTTTTGAATACCCCTGAATGGGAGAATCGGCATTTACAGTAACTCTATACCTGGAACCGTTCAGGCTGCCGGTTATGCTGCTTATAACAGTGTCCTGGCTTGTCTGGGCTATACTTACAATCCTCTTGTCGGATTCCCAATCCACATTCATTCCCAACGATTCTGCAACAAAGCGCACAGGAATCATGGTACTGCTGTTGATAATTTTGGCAGGTATGGGCATTTTAACGGTTTTTCCGTTTACAGCCGCATTCTGATTGTTTATGGTAAGGAGGACACTGGTAGCTCCCAAAGCAACTCCGACTTGAGATTTTTGGGAATCCCAGGTTACTTTAGCCCCCATTTTTTCAAAAACAGCCCTGGCCGGTACCAGTGTAGAATTGTTCAATAATATTGGAGGAACCGAACTCTGCACGCTCTGACCATTAACTATAAGGCTTATGGGCGGCAGATTGTAACTGTGCCAGCTTCCGTCATAGTAGTATTTTGTTGAACCTGAAGCAAAAGCTGGAACAATGGAGAAAGCAAGAAGTAACACACACAAAACAACAGAAATAGTTTTTTTCATTAGTATGACCTCACAATAGTTTAATTATATCTATGGCATGAAATATAACATAAAGGAATGTGGCACATATATAGGATAATGCCTGGACTATTCCTAAATACAAATGTAAAACATTATATAATTTGACGAAATATATCAGAAAAAGTTCTTAAAATTTTATAAATTTACATTAATGGTTATATTTATTTTACTTTAATCAGTTACCATAATCACTGGTAAAATTATTATTTAAAACAATAATTAAGTTTGCTGCTATTTTACTTTTGAAATGGACATGTTCACTCTATAATTGCCATAGTTCAATATACAGTTCAGCAGACTTTCCAGTTCTTCCTGGGACGACACGGCAGTTTTAAGCTGGTAGCAGCCTTCACCGCTTATTCTGTGCGCTTCCATCACCTCGTCTCTTTCAATTAAAAATTCATGAAACGATTTATGGTCTGTTGTTTTCATAAATACAGTAATATAAGATATGATTGATTTACCAAGCTTGCTTTCATTAACATAAATGGTATACCCGTTAATAATCCCAAGCTCCTCCAGCTTTTTGATCCTGTTTGCAACAGCCTGCCCTGTCATATGTACCTTTTCGCCTATCTCACGCCACTGCATTCTGGAGTTTCTTTTCAACAGACTTATGATTTCCAAATCTGTATTATCGAGCATTCTTTAAATTCCTTTCATCACTCAAGCAAAAATACGTAAAAAATTTCTCGAAGAAATAAGGATTAATTATACAATTCCAGTATAGCATTATGTTTTTAAAAAAACTTTTACTTTTAAGTTACATTTTTTAAGGAAGGTGTTTTTATGGAATTACAATCAATCAGACATGCAACTTGTCTAATATCTTACAACGGTAAAAAAATACTGCTAGATCCCATGTTAAGCCCCGCAGGAACACTTGATCCCGTTCCTGATGTTCCCAATCCAAACAAAAATCCATTGGTGGAAATTCCAATAAGTATGGACGAGATTTTGAAGGTTGATGCTGTACTCCTTACGCATACTCACAGGGACCATTTCGATAATGCAGCACTCGAACTCTTACCCAAAAGCCTGCCTGTACTTTGCCAGCCACAGGATTTTGAAAGCTTGAGCGATAAAGGCTTTGTCAATATCTATCCTATAGATAAAGGACTGATATTCATGGGTATAACCTTTATCAGGACCGACGGCAATCACGGTTCAGGTATCCTTGCCATAAAAATGGCTCCGGTATCGGGGTTTGTACTGAAGTGCAAAAATGAACCTACTTTATATTTAACAGGTGACACTATCTGGTGCGCTAAAGTCGAAAGAGCCTTAAAAATACATACACCTGATATTATTCTGTGCTTTGCAGGAGAAGCCCGTTTTTCCGCAGGTGGACATATAACTCTCTCAAAATCGGATATTGAAAAAATAGCCAGAGCTTCAGGAGCTTCAAAGCTGGTTGTGGTTCATATGGAGGCCTGGAATCACTGCAGGCTGACAAGAAGTGAGTTGAGGAAATATTTGAAGGATAACAAGCTGGATGAAAGAGTGTTGGTTCCTGAAAACGGTGAGAAGATTAAATTCTAACGAAAATTTGAATAAAAACTAAAGGCGTTTAATTAAATAAAACGCCTTCTTTTGTTTGGAACAGTTTTCTACATGAAACGTCAATTCTGTAGGGGCGGCTGCCCTCAGCCGCCCTTTATAAACAAAAAAGATATTCCATAGATTCACTACACCGCACATTGATGAGCGGCCCGTGAATAGGAATATCTATTTTCCACTTCATCAAATCGGAATTAGAACCTGTGAATAAAGATATTCCATAGATTCACTACACCGCACATTGATGAGCGGCCCGTGAATAGGAATATCTATTTTCCACTTCATCAAATCGGAATTAGAACCTGTGAATAAAGATATTCCATAGATTCACTACA
>JAUZPR010000088.1 GCA_030705825.1 Bacillota bacterium
ATCCTTAAGTCCAAGAAGTTTTGCAGCTTCGTTGTACTTCATATTCAGTCTTATACCGTCTATAGCCAAATCGTCCATAGTCAGGTTTGAAACCTTTTTCCACACTCCGTTCAACTTTTCCGAACCTCGAATTGTGATAGAATTGTCGCTTTTATCAATTTCTAAAACAAAGCCCTTGTCTGAGGTTGCCTTGCCAAACGCCGAATTGCCTCCTTGGTCAAAAGATGCCGTTCCTGTAAGCACTTCATTTTCAGAAGATTCGAATTTATAGCTTATATTCATGTCGCTGACTTTTGATATCTCAAAAGACCAGTCATCATTATCCCTGTGAAAGCTTCCCTTCCATGAGATCATTCTACTGATATCTTCAGACGTGATTACAGAACCGGCTCCTTCGTTGTCAGAAGTACTTTCTGCACTTATGTCGGCCTTGCCTGATTTTATAGCCTTTTTTATAAATCCGGATATATTCGGCTCTTGTCCAGATTCGCTCTTTGTAGTGGTGGAAATAACTGAAGTCTCGCTTTTATCCGCTTGAGGCTTATCAGTACTGTCCGTACACGCCGATAAAAGCAGAGCTATTACAGTTACTGGAATTAAAATCTTTTTTGCAAACAAACTGATACCTCCGTTATCTACTGTTAGTTCCAACCATAATTGAGAATTTTTGTTAACACAAGTTGCTAAAATTTTCTTATTTCTAATTATATTTTATAAAGAACAAAAAGTAAAATAAAATAAAAGGGATCAGATTTTAAATCCGATCCCTTTTATGCTGGGTTTGAATGCAAAGCGCCTATACAGGTACATCCTTTTTAGAAAATATGAATATCCCCAATGCATAGAATACAACCGCAACCACAGCCAATACCAGTACCTGAGCAATTTGACTTTTGCCTGCTATAATGTCATTCGGACTAAATAACGAATATAATGTAAAGTACTTTAGGTCAGCCAGCTTCCCACCCATATTGGCCACCGCCTGAATAAGGTAAAAGATGATGGGCACCCCTGCTCCTATTGTAAATGACCGTTTGGTATCATTACTTATACATGAGGCGAAAAAGCATATTCCGCTTACAGCCAGGTGAAGCACCATTAGGATCAGATTCAGCATGATAGCTTTGCCGATGTTAAGAAGCCCCGGATGCAATAATGCAGAACAGATAATTAACGCAATTGTGGCATATGCGGTCAGCATAACTATGTTTACCCACAAACACAAAGCCTGTGTCAATGCAAGCTTCACTCTTTTATTGGGAGTAGCCAACAGATAAGCCATTGAACCACGGTCTACATATCCTGCTACCAGCTTGTTTGCAAGAATTATAATAAAAACAATCGGGAACATCAAAATTATGAAGCCATACAGGTATGATGCTATGAATCCGACAAGTGAGCCTGTGCCTGCTACCATACCAAATGCCTTCATTACTCCGGGCATTGATTTGGCCATATCGTCCATAATACTGCTTTTTTGCGGGTCATACAGGAATACCATGCTTAATATATATATGGTCAATATATATATGAAAATAATCAACAGTTTGTTACTGGCTTTCATTTCACGTTTCAATAAAGGCATACTAAACATGGTCTTCACCTCCGTAATAATGCATGAATAATTCCTCAAGACTCTGCGTCTTAACATCAAGAGCAGTAACCTCATATTTATCAAGCGTGTGTATAAGCGGCTTTACATTACCCTTATGCGTTACCGTTATCTGGTTTCCATGGGTTTCCTTTATTTCATAACCTTCTTTTGCAAAACTTGCTGCCATATCCTCTGTAGCAAATGTTATCACATATGACTTTCTCTTGGATTGGGACAGTGTTTTCAAATTCTCTACAGCAACTATGTGTCCTTCTTTAATGATTGCAGTACGGTCACAGGTACGTTCTATTTCATCAAATATATGGGAAGACATGAAAATTGTCTTACCCTTTTCCTTTTCAGCCAAAACCAGCTCAAGGAATTTATTCTGCATCAACGGGTCAAGACCGCTTGTAGGCTCGTCAAGTATGATTACATCCGAGTCGTTCATAAAAGCACATACTATTCCTATCTTCTGCTTCATTCCCTTGGACATTCTCTTGATTTTGCCGTTTGGATCCAGGCTGAACATATCAATCAGTTCCTGTGCACGGCTGAAATCCTTAATACCCTTCATTTCAGCTATGAATTTTATAAACTTGATGCCGGTCATATCCTCCATAAAAGCAATTTCACCCGGAAGATATCCAAGCTTTTGTTGAATAATCTCCTGCTGTTTACTGCAATCCATGCCGTTTATAAAGCATTGCCCTTTATCAGGATGGATAAAACCCATAAGGTGTCTTATTGTGGTTGTCTTTCCCGCCCCATTTGGACCCAGGAATCCAAATACCTCACCTTTTTTCACAGTAAGGTCTACGTCAAATACTCCTTTTTTATTTCCATAATCCTTGGTAAGTTGCTTTACCTCAATTACATTCACAGTAATTACCTCCTTTTACAGAACGGCGGTTCTAAGGCTGTTAAAAAATTTTATAAATATTCTTCCTTGTAAAAATTATTTTTCAGCATGTCCAGGCATTGGTTAAATTCTTCCAGCATGATATCAAAATCGATATCTGTTTTGTTTGACAATTGGTTTGCATATCCGTCGGCAATCCAATAAAGCATTTCCATTAAAAGTTTTAAATCAACACTAGCTTTGAATTTTGAATAGTCTACTCCATCAAAAGCAATTTTATTCCTGAAGTCATCCCCCCCGGCCAAAACTGCCTGTATTTCATCTCTGACCTCTTCCTCTTTTTCAAAATATACACTTGCCAAAAAAGCCAGAGTCGGAGGATGCTGCTTTATAACAGATATCTCGATACTGGTCACAAGCTTTAATCTTTCAAAGAAATCAGTAATACTTTTGTCAAAGCTTTTATCAACTTCATTCATTATTAAATTTCCGCACATTTCAATTAAATAAAAATAGAGAGCCTTTTTTGAACCAAAGTAATGAAACACCATTGACTTTGAAATGCCTGCAGCTTCGGCAATATCGCTGACTGATGTTTTTTTGTAGCCATTGATTCCAAAGCACCTTAGTGCTGCATCAATAATTGATTTCTGTTTATCTGACGGTAAACTTAAAAATTTCTCCAAAAAACCACCTCTAAAGTAATCGACCGAATCGGTTTATGTAGATAATATATCACCATAAACCGATTCGGTCAATAGGTTGGGGAAAATATTTTCAGAATGCCAATTGCAGCTATTATAGAAGGCTTTGGAGTTGGCTTTCGGGGTGTCTTTGGAGCTATTTTAAGTAGTCTTCGGAGTTAGCCCCGATGCCGTCTAAAGCTGCTCTTAGGGCGGAACCAGCTGCGCGCAGTTTCCCCCTAAAACCTCCTCCTTGCTATGGCGCGACGTTTCATTCCCAGAGACTCCAAGCTTTTATCCTCGATTTTGTCTGGTCGTCTCTAACGGCATCCATGCCGTATCCGCCTGAATTGGTCATCCTTGACCAATTCCCCAGACCTTTGTTGATAAAAACAGGAGTCTCTAAGTCAGTCAACTAAGCGCCCGCTCCGCGTAAAGTTTGCATACTCTCAAAATTTAGATTTTTTATGAAATTTCTTCTAAATCCTCCGGCAAAAGCATTGCCGAAAAATCGGATTGATCATTTTCATAATTTATATCATTAACTATCCACTTGTTATCCTTCTTTAAATACTTAATTACAGCAACCTCATTGTTTATCAGTTTATGTTCGCTTATTCCTTCATCACCTGTAATCACAGTATACGGATCAATTTTAATTATATCTACGCTGCTGCTTACTCCTGGTTTGATCTGATCAAAATCTTTACGTTTCATAAGTTTTTTCAATCTCCAGATATTCCGGACATTTTTTTTATCTGAGTAGAAAACAAATAATTTGCTGCCATCTTCCATATTCCTTATTTCATATGAATAGTCTTTGCAAGTGCGTGTTATATCGGGGTTTCCGTATTTCTTTTTAATATAGCCATCCCTGAGTACCAAGGAAATACTTTTTCTCATTTCAAACGGAATATTCGGTGAATCTAAATTCGCTTCAAGCTGACCTGAATTTAAAGCCATCGTGGTTCGATCATCAGCTTTATTTGATCCGCATCCGCTAAAAGCAAACAGCGATACCAGTATAAATATAATAATTTTACCTTTCCTCATTTTCAATCTCCCCAATATTTACTTTTTACTTCCATATTTTATCAAATGAGTTATAAAATTCAATGGGGATATGATAAGAAACAGTCATTTTTATTATTGTATTAAGTAATTCTACGAAGAAGGCTCCAATGTCTAAAGCTGCACTAACATTCCCAGACAATTTTTCGCGGAGCGGGCGCTTAGTTGACTGACTTAGAGACTCCTACTTTTATCAAATAGGGTCCGGTAAATTCATCAAGGATGATGAATTTAGGCGGATACGGAAAGGATTCCGTTGGAGACGACCGGACAAAATTTAGGATAAAAGTTTGGAGTCTCTGGGAAGGAAACGTCGCGCCAAAGCAAGGAGGAGGGTTTTAGGGGGAAACTGCGCGCAGCTGGTTCCGCCCTAAGAGCAGCTTTAGACGGCATCGGAGGCACTTCTCAGTCACTGTATATTAATCTTACTATTTAATATTAATTAAGACCTTGCGAACGCCCCTATGCGCTCCAATATTGAATCGAGATTCTGTTCGGTCTCCAGCAGCCCTTTAAACCTGTCCCCATGTTCAACCAGCAGCTTACCCGCATTTAGTAGTGTAAAATCTTCAGGTTTTATCTGTGGCAGTTGGTCCCAATCAATGGGCATTGAAATGGATGCCTTCTCAGTTGCCCTTGGGCAGTAGGCTGCCGCAAGCGTTTTTCCGTACCACATCTGCAGATAATCGAAATACAGCTTCTTCCCTCTGTTTTTCACAATCCTCTCAATAGTAAAAAGGTCAGGGTATTTCTGGCTGAAATATTTACCGAAAAACTCGTTTATAAGCCTTGCCCTGTCATAATCATATCTGCCGTTTACAGGTATGTATACCTGCAATCCCGTAGCTCCCGAGGTTTTAGCAAAACTCTTGATGGATAAGGCTTCAAGTGTTTCATGTATTTTAAGACCTGCCTCTATGACTTCATCAAAGGTCTGTCCCTTGCTTGGGTCCAAATCAAATACAAGGTAGGTAGGATTATCCTCATTGTCTGCCGTGTTAAAAGTAACATGAAATTCAAGTGCAGCCTGCGTAGCAAGCCAAACAAGGGTAGGAACCGAATCAAGAATTATATAACTTATATCATTGAACTCTGCTGTATTTACCCATTCGGGTGCGTATTCAGGACAGCTTTTTTGATAAAAGGATTGGCCGTGTATGCCGTCAGGGTAACGGATTGTAGTTAGTAAACGCCCCTTTGCATATGGCAGGATGTATGGTGCAAGCTCAACCATGCACGAAATATATACGGTTTTGCTTATGCCGGCTTCAGGCCATAGTAATTTTTCAGGATTGGATATAATAATCTCCCGGCCTTCTACCTCCAAGGAATACTTTTTAGTCATTCAACATACTCCTTCCCGTTAGCCTCAAGTGCATCTGATGTACTGAAACCCAATATTTTTGGATGCCGCAGCTGTCCTTCATTTGTATATTCCATAAAATGTACCCAGCAGGTAAGAGCAGGCTTTAACCACATATAGTCACCCTTACCGGGTGAAAGACTTTCTCTTTCAAATGCAGGCGCATTGACCTTAAGGCCTGAAGCCTGCTCCTTTAGCAGGCACAAATGCTGCTGACTGAGTCCCAGACTTGCCTTTCCGACAAAGACAAGGGAATTATCCTTATATACACCTAACAAAAGAGAATTAGGCATATTGTCTTTCCACTGGATGCCCGCAACGACTGCAAGCATCTTCCTGGAAAGCTTGGTTTTAAACCACAAATCATGGGCTTTACCCGGCATATATCTGCTGTCTTTTCTTTTTGAAACTATTCCCTCCCAGTTTTTCGCCTTCATCAGTTCATATAACCCAGTTCCCTCAGGGAAGGAATCAGTTCGTATTATATTACCGCTTTTTCCTACTTTGCCTTCCAATATGCTTTTCCGTTCAAGAAGTGGCGCAGCTGTCAGATCCTTACCGTTGTAATTCATTATATCGAAAAGAATATATTTTACTGGATACAGCTTCGAATAATACTTTACCTTTCCGGCATCCCGTACTCTTTCCCTTACCAGGCTGGAGTAAAACGACGGATTTCCATCGCTGTCGAATATTACAATTTCACCATCCAGAACGGCTTGTCTTCCATCCAACAGGTCCAGTATTTCGAAAAGCTCAGGATAAAAAGCTGTCCTCTCGTTTCCCCGCTTTGTAAAAACTTTGATTTTTCCGTTTTCAATATATGTCAAACCTCTGATACCGTCCCATTTTATTTCATGAATCCATTCGGCGCCCGTTTTGACATGGTCTGCAAGTATGGGTTCCATTGGCTGTATCCATTCCAAGCCTCATCATCCGTTCAATAATATTAGACTGTAACCTTTTCCTTTTTCTTTTTCTTTGGCTCAGGCTTTTCGTCCTTATCCTTGTTTTTTTGTTTTTCTTCGTTATACTTGGCCTGAGTTTGCTGCAAGCTTGCCTGAAGAGCCTGCATCAGATCTATGACATTGGTTCTTGGAGCTTCAGGTCTGGTTACTATCTCGTTGCCTTCAGCTTTTTTACTTATAAGCTCCATAACTTTTTCCCTGTACTCGTTTGCATATTTTTCAGGCTCGAACTCATGTGTCAGGTTGTCAATCAGCTGTGTCGCCATGCTGAGCTCTGCGTCCACAAGCTTTGCGTTTTCAACAAGCCCCGGCACCTGTTTTATATCCCTTACCTCGTCGGGGTAATAAATGGTTTCAAGCACAAGTACATTCTTTAAAACCCTGACAACTGCCAGCGATTCCTTATCACGTATGACAATTCTGGCAATAGCGATTCTTCCTGTTTTATTCATAGCTTCTCTCAGGAGATTATAAGCTTTTCCGCCTGTATCCTGAGGCGCCAGGTAATAAGACTTTGCAAAATATATCGGATCAATTTCCTTTAGTTGAACAAAATCCAGTATTTCAACAGCCTTTGTAATATCCGGCTTTAAGGCCTCAAGATCTGAATCCTCTATAATTACAAACTGTCCCGGTTCGTATTCATATCCTCTTGCAATCTCATCAGGACTTATCTTTTTTTCGCAATGGGGACACGTTTGCTCATATTTTATGGGAGTATGGCATTCTTTGTGAATATTTCTGAATCGTACGTCCTTATCCTCTGTGGCGGCAAACATTTTAACAGGTATATTTACAAGGCCGAAGCTTATGGAACCCTTCCACATAGTATGCATAAATTTTAGACCTCTTTCTTGCTATTAGAATGTAAACTGCATGATATTAAATATTTTTTGAGATAAGGTTAAATTAATACTGGAAGTTTTTTATGAATAGTTAACTTTCCCACATTATTGATAGATTGCTGCCATTCCGGAAAGTGGATCAAATAAAAAGAGACCGCCTTTAACAATTTTGCTTAAAGGCAGCCTTAAATATCTCCAAACTGTACTTGCTTTATTAATCCAGTATTTTTTGATATGCAACTATATCGAGCATAATTCCGAATTTCATTCCTACCTCTTTATAGTGTGCGCATTTAAAATATCCGTTCCTGCTGAAAAGGTTGATGCTTTTTGAATTCTCCCCGCATATTGTGGCAACCAGAGCATGAATACCTTTAGTTTTTGCAAAATCCTCTATGTATTGTACAGCCTTACTGCCTATACCCTTTCCGACATAATCCGGTTTCAGATAAATTGTCACTTCAGCCGTGCGGTTATAGGCTTCTCTTTTTTTATGCTGAGTCAGGATAACATAGCCAACTATCGTTTCATTTTCCATAATAACAAACGTTTTGTATATCGGATTGGTAAAGAACACTATTTCTCTCATCTCATCAAGAGATAATGCATGTGCATGAAATGTAGCTGTAGTATTAAGAACATAGTGTGTATAGATTTTCAATACACTTTCCAAATGTTCGTCTCGTATTTCCTCAAATGTGATATTTTTCATAATATTCATCCTTTCAATCTAAATTTGTAAACTTAACGGTAGGTTTGGAATTTCGACCTTTGTTTGTCCAGAATATCCCGAATAAAATTATACAAGCAATAACTGCCAAGCTCGAAAAGTAAAAAAATGAGACAAAATTATAACCAATCTTAGGCATATAGCTTAAAGTTATACAACCAAATATCATCCCAATACTGGTAGATGTACTTAAAAACCCCATTGTACTGCCCATACCTTTTTCTCGACCGATAATGGTAGATAAGGCCGACGAAGCTGCGAGCAAGCTTCCCGAACCAATAGATGTAAGTATCATGGCAGTTCCTATCAGTAAAATATTATTAGTAAAAGGAAATACCAAGAGAGACACAGCTGTCAGTACACCTGAAAATATCACTATCGGAAATTTATTATACTTGTCCGTTATTCTTCCCAAAGGCAGTTGTATAGCTGCAGAAACTATATTGTAGACAGCTATTACTGAC
Organism: Bacillota bacterium; assembly: GCA_030705825.1. Lineage (GTDB taxonomy): Bacteria > Bacillota > Clostridia > Acetivibrionales > JANLFN01 > JAUZPR01. The sequence continues at coordinate 8,581 of JAUZPR010000088.1, forward strand.
CCCGAAAACATTAATGCAACCCCTCTTTCTTCAAGGAACGGAATCATAAAGAATCCTACCAGACTGGAGACTACCGCCAAAGCAATATTTATTACACCTAAAGCCATCATTCTTCTATCTTTAAATAAATTAGCAGAGCCATACCGCTTTTCGTTCCAAATTAGCTTATTATTGTCAATTTTACAATTTTTCGCATACAGCAAAATTATCAAAAGACCGATTATCGCCAGTATAAACAGAACTGCGAATGTACTCCTGTAGCTTAAGCTGCTAGCAACAGCTGTTGATATCAAGGGTCCTATACCGCTTGCCAGCATCATGCAGGAATTATATAAAGCCATATACTTGCCTTCCATACCTCTGGGGCTTTTCTCCCCTACATATGCCAAACCCATCGGCAGCATCATTGCAGAAGCCACTCCATGCAACAACCGCGCACATATCAGAAAATAAATATTTGGGGAAAGCCAATATGCTGCTGCAATAAACGGATATAATAAAAAACTATATTTTAAAACCTTCAATGTTCCTTTTCTATCTGCCAGCCTGCCTACCGGTGTGCCAATAAAAAGCCTTACCGCATACATACTTCCTGACAATATTCCTATTTGAAACCATGTAGCACCTATTGTCTTGGCGTAAGGTGTCAGAATAGTACCCGGTATGTAGGTTCCCAGAACAAGTAAAAACATTGCAGTCAAAACCAAAAACAATGTTCTAAACATAATTCCCCCCTAATCACCTTACAACAATGCATCTTATACTTTACCAATAACTGCAGTAAATGTACTTCCAAAAAAGCTGGCTGTAACTGAAATACCGTATTTGCTTAATAATGTTTGAAGGTCTTCCTTATCAAAATACCTTTTATATATTTTAAAAGACCTGCCATCCTTAAGATATCTTTCTGTTATATCCTCTTTATTCTGATTTTTTGCTCTTTCCTTAGTCCAAGTACTATCAATAAAAAGAATCTCAGAACCGGGTCTTAAAATACTTTTCAGCTTTTCAAAGAAAACCTTGTCCTGAGTTTCCGTAAAATGTCCCAATAAAAAGCCTACAACAGCACTGTCAAACTTTTCACCATCAGCGAAAGAATACTCCAGGATATCTCCTGCAATAAGCCTTGAAATGTCTGAAATATTGTGTTCCTCTATTGTCTGTCTGCAAACCTTGAGCATTTGCAAAGACTGATCCAGAAATGTAAAATTGCTGCACTTATCATAATAATATTTCAACCAATATCCACTTCCGCATGCGATGTCTATAATACTGCCCTTCCCGAAATTCTCCATGAACTTTCCTATTTTCTCGATGTCTTGAACATAATACTGAGGGCTGTATGTAGCGGGGCCTTTCCCTTCGAATATATCATCATATTCATTAGCACGTTCATCGTAATATTCCATCATTTTTGTCTTGACTGTTTCATACTTTGCCAGCTTTACCTTGCTAAAGATGCTATCCCATACTATTTCACCGGATTGTTTCAATGTATTTTCCATATCAGTGATGGATTTTATTATGTTTTGTATCTGATCGGCCTTTTCCTGAAGGATGATCCGCTGCAATTCCAATGACTCTTCGATACCTTTATGGCTTTTTTGTATAGCTCTTATGTCTTCCAGCGAAAAGCCTATATACCTTAAGGATAATATTCTTTGGGCTTCGAAGAAATTATCATCTGAATAGAATCTATGCCCCGCGTTGTTTTCATATGATGGAACAAGTAGCCCAAGCTGGTTGTAATGTCTTAGTGCCCTTTTAGTCATTCCAACTATCTTTGCAAACTCTGCAGGTTTATATAACCTCTTATCCTTTTGCATCATTTTAAAAACCTCACCATTTGATATTTATATTATAAAATATGACGTTACGTCATATACAATAGTTTTATTAAAATTCTTGTAAAAATTAAAAAGCCACCTTTATAAGTCAGGTGACTTGTCTAATTAATTCGCCTTAATCCATGAATTGAAAAACATCTTCAATAGATACTTCAAATACTTTAGCTATATCATAAGCCAATTTTAACGACGGATTATATCTGCCTGCTTTAGCTCTTTTACAATTCCTTATAATAAACCATTCTTTCACCAGGCTGAAATATATGATATTTCTGTCCGGGATATTTATGATATAGATAATCAACCAGGTATGCAGGGTTTTCCTCATTAACATCATACAGATCAAAATGCATGGGTATTATAATATCTGCGTCAACTCTGGTTCCAAGGTCTGCGGCTTCCTTGAAGTTGATATTGCCTACTATTCCCTGCTCATCTCTAAGCCAATCCCCTCCGTTAATAGGGAGCATGGCAACATCTATATCAAATTTTTCTAAAAAATCAACAAGCCCCGGATAAACCATCATGTCTCCGCCGTGAAAGATCGTGAAATCTCCCCACTTTACTATATAGCTAAGTTCACGGAAATTACCTTCCGAATCCTTATGAAATGTATCGTGGGCAGCAGCTGCAGGAATTATAGTAATATCATCCAATCTTAATTCTTTATTGGCCTTTGCACCATAATATGTATTTTTGTTTGTCAGAAGCTTGGCGAAATCATTCTGAACCGGGTATGGAACTATAAATTGCGTTCCCGCATTCTGTGAGCTTATTCCCTTGATAGTGTCCGGATCCATATGATCAAGGTGGTCATGAGTACACAGGACATAATCAATAAAATCCAGCAATTCAGGTTTTACAGGGCTAGGATATCTGCGGACCCAAAAACCCTTTTCAAACTCCGGAAAATGGTCTACATAATCGGTAAGGTAAGGGTCAAACAATAAATACTTTTCGCCCTTTTTAAGTAAAAAGGTTTCCTGTCCAAGATACCATATACCCACTGCTTCTTCAGGTATTACCGTATTCTTAACTTGTTCCTTAAGTGAATTATCCTGCCTGTAAACCCACTGCTTCATTTGTTATCCTCCTTAGGACAAATTTATTTTGAAGATCTGCTTAATCCTTTTGGTTATTATCTTTACTTGAGCCCGTCCGGTATTTTTTTGCCCACCCGGGCATGCCTGTATCAATTAGTGTCTCTCCACCTATGAGGAACACATGACTTCGTTTTGAAGCTTCCAATGAATAGACATCTTCTGTGATTTTCACAGCCTTTCATTATCAAAATCCATATACTAATAATATCTATCGTACCACTATTTTTTTATTACCAGCAACATAGAATTAAAAATGCGTAAAAAAAGGCACCATATCCGACGCCTTTTATCAACCTCTATTTTATTTCTCTTCAAATAAATCTATAGCACCCAGTATTATATGTGCCGCTCCCAAACCTACGAGTCCTGCTCCCAAAGCAACCTTTGCATCATGTTTTGTCATACCGCGCTTTTTCATATCCATACACCTGAACGCTATACCTGACGCTGTAACAGCGGAACCGATAATTACTGGAAGTAATCCTTCACGCATAAAAAAACCTCCCGACATATTTTTTGATAGTATTTTATGTAACTTATATTGTCTTATCCTTGGTAAATTTTAATTCTTAAATGTCAGTAAATCTTAATTTTAATATATCTTTTCTTTACTACTTTCCATATATGTAACAAAAATCAATGACCTTTATAATATGTTACTAGTACTTTATGTAAACCAAATTATTGTTATATTTTGGATTCCTTGAAACGGAGGTTATTGATTATGTCAACACTTTTAGAGGACTCAACTGCACGTTTCCTCGATATAGTCAAGCACAGGAAGATACCGGCAGATGAATATAATGTAGTTTTTATGGGAGACAGCTGGGTAAGCAAGGGCGTTGGAGCAGATCAGAATGAACAGAGAGAATTGACAAACCCAAGTACAACAGGATCGGCAATATTTTTAGCTGCCATGGAAGAAGCAAAAAAATATAATCCATTATGCATAATCCATGGAGGCGATGCAGTTTTTAACGGCAGCAAAGCACAGCTTACATTTTTCAGAAGTACTGTACAGAATCCCGCATATGCCGGTGATATACCAATTTTCATTACAATAGGCAACCATGATGTATATGACAATCAACAGGGTAATTTTTCTCCCGATAACTACCGAAAGATCATAGGCGATTTGCACTATTCTATCAGCGATTCCTGCAGCGACCCTTACCATTTTACTTTTATTTCCCTGAACAATGTATCACCGGACTATAAAACTTTGCCATCTTCTGAGATAGATTTTTTGGTCAATACACTGAATGATCCGGCTATTACACACCGCAACTGTTTTGTCGGCATGCACGTACCCCCTATGACGGATAAATGGACAGACGGCTTTGTTGTAGGCAGGGATGAGTTGTATGCAGTATTGAGCCAGGGTAAGGTAAGAAATTTGCTTGTAAGCCACAGGCATGAGATATCTACCGATGAGGGAGCCGGTGTAGAATTCATACTCTCAGGAGCCGGCGGAGCCCCGTTATTTGTAGGTCAGACCTTTGCAATAATTGTGTTCACTATCAAGAATATCATGGATAAGGCCAGCAGTATCATAAGTTACAAGATAGTTCCAATCGGTTGGTCAGCATAAAATAGAAGGGGGCAGTCCTGTAAAAGGATTGTCCCCTAACCTAGCCGAACCTTGACTTAAGATTTCTTCCGTAATCCTCTAAGTTGAAATCCTTCTCAAGTTCTGATATTTTCCCTTTTCTTTAGCGCTATAAATATCAAATACCCGATTATGTTAAAAAGCCAGAACACCGCTATCCAGGTTATTGTTGAACGTTTGTCATAATTGGCTTTCAGCATAGCCCATACCGCAAATAAACTCCAATAGACAGCTAAACATGTAATAAATATATAATAAATTATGTAAGGTAACCTGTTTCCCGGAAAATCATATCCATTAAACTGCCATTCAAGAGCCAAATTAGTACCAGTATCGGATTCTGAAAATATTCCAGCCAATGAATGTGAATTTTGCGGAGCATTTTTAATAGTTACATTATAATCCGGATAAATATAATATGCATCTTTAAGCAAGGTGTTACCGTGAACAAAGTACTGTTTTTCCTTGGGGAAAACAGCGATATAGTGTAATCCTAATGTCTTAAAATCCTTCTTGACTATTGCTGTAATATTTGCTTTAGTAGTCTCCGATAAGCTTGGGTCTTTGATTATCAATGCATAAACATTATTAATCATACTATCATATCGATTATTTATGTTAGCTTGGTAAATTTTAGAGGGTGCGAAGACTAAAAGTCCAACTATTAAAAAAGCTATTGCCCCTAAAAGAATTCTTCTCAGTAGCTTCCGATTGATCCCAATTACCTGAAAAAAGCTTTCTCTTATCTCATTAATCTCCCCAAAACGTTCAATTGATATATTTATACTCTCATCTTCAGATATTCCATTTGCTTTTAATTCTTCAGCAGAATCAATTAAATGTTTTTTCATTTCATTTTTAAGCTCTGATGTCATTTTATCTCTCATATCAGCATTATTGAATATCGAGTCTATATACTCATCTATCCTTTCCAATCTTATCCCTCCTCAAAAAACAAATCCATTACTTGCCTTACAAATTTCCATTCGTTTCTTTTCTCGCCTAACCTTTGAATAGCTAGAGGCATTATTTTGTAGTATTTTCTCCTTCCTCCTTCACTCTCTTCCTCACCCCAGTAGCTTTCAACCAGCGTGTTTGCTTCCAAACGCTTTAGAGCAAGATACATGGTTCCTTCTTTCATTTCAAAAAGTCCATTACTTTTTTCCCTGATTTCTTTTGCGAGTTCATACCCATACATATCCCTTTTAGCAAGTAATGTTAATAAAATGGTATCAATATATCCTTTAAGAATTTCTTTGTTTACATCCAATTTTTCTCACCCGCCTCAAACACATTATATAATATACTACTCTATATTACAATGTACTATGTAATATAATATCAAAAAATTTCTTTTAAAAACCGATAAGTAATTATGAAACCATATAAATGGGACCTTTACCTAATATTTTAAGAAAAGGGTTATTATAAATGGAAGCAGAAATCAGATTCTTCTCAGCTACAGGAACAACAAAAAAAATAGTGGAAGCATTTGCGAAGGGCTTGAATTGCAACGTTCAATTCATTGATTTTAC
>JAUZPR010000089.1 GCA_030705825.1 Bacillota bacterium
CAGCAGGGCCGAACAGAGTTCAGAACAGTACTCGGAGGAGGACTGGGGTAATCTTGTGAAAAAAAAATCTTTCTTTTTGGATTTCAATACCGATATCAAAGCAGATCTTCTTTCAGCATTTCTTAATATTGATTCGTCTTCGATAAAAGAATTGTCGGGAGTTTATAAAATAATCATTCTTCCATGGGAGGATGTAAATAACAACGTGATATTTTATATAACCGATGGACAGAGAATTAACAAGTATACTTTGCCTATTACTTCAAAAGACATGAGCAGGGATGATTATCAAAAGATTTTTGACAACCTTGAACAAAGCGACCAGAGGCAATACTGTACCATAAACGGGCTGGATCCGGCAAAAAAGACAGATACATATTCATCTGTAGGCCAGGACATATTCTTTGCCAGAGGTTCCATGTTTAATGATTATTATACCCTATACAGTTATGTTCCTGATTCGTTGAAAATAAAGACCTCGAACATAAAAGAGATAGATGCTCTGGAAAATAGTCTGCTGGACGATGAGAAGGATTTCTATGATTTTGCTGTAAGTTCCTATGATAATTCAATTGTAATGAAGGATATGAATAATACCTATCGGATACACAATGACGGGTTGCTTGAGTACAAATATGTGTCGGCCGCAGATGACCAGGAAAAGCTTCAGGTTTCAAAGGCTTTTCAGAATGCTGTCGATTTTATTTCCAAGATCAAACAGCTGGTTCAGGGTAACGGTATTGTTCTTTCTGGGATCGATACCGACAGCAAGGATTACGTAGAATTCACCTTTGATTATATGGTTAATAATGTTCCGGTTGTAGCTGACTATGGACTTACAGGAAACGATGGACAGGTTCTTCATAATGCCATTACTGTAAGGGCAACCAGCAGCAGGGTAATAAATGCGTGGTGTATATTAAAAAAGTTCGACACAGGCACTATAACTGACAAATATAATGTTAATTTTCCTGATTTCCTGAGCAATCAGTTCAAGGATTATAAAAACCTTGCAAATGATAAGAAATTCTTTATCAGGAATGTTAACATTTCCTATGTTATATTATCTGCAGGGGACAAACAGACTCTCCAACCTGAGTGGGTTATTTACGCATCGGACGGTAAATATTTTGAAATACCCGCCCGTAAGAAAGGGGGAGACTGAGTATGGATTGGTCAAAGGCTAAAAACATATTGATTGCTGTATTAGTTGCACTTAATGTTTTCCTTCTGATAAACAATAATATATATTCCAAAGAGAGCAAAGTATCCAGTGAAACTGTTGAAAACACAATCAAGGCGCTTGAAGCAAAAGGGGTTACGGTAAACTGTGAAATACCCCGTACTGAAACTAATCCTGGAAGGCTTACATATGAAGATTACAAACTCGATGCAAAAGAAATTGCACAAAAGCTGTTGGGGAATATCAAGCTGCCAGGTCAGCCGGTTTATAACCAAAAGATAACCAACGGAGATAAAGAACTCACATTTGAAAACTCGAACCTTTTTGATTATACAGATACCAACCCCAAGAGCAGTCTGAATATTTCCGACAAAAGCAAGGTGGAACAGTATGTAAAATCCTATCTTGGCAAAATTGGGCTTCCTGTTTCGGAATTTTCACTTGACAGCTATGAAAGAGAGAACAAGGACTGTATAAATCTTGTCTATTACCAAAAATACAAGGGTTATATTGTATTTGACAGTTATTCAAAGGTTACTGTAACTAATAAAGGGATTACAGCCTTGAAATGCAGTTATAAAAAGCCGCTGGATATTACCGATAAAAGCAGTAAGAAAATTGTCTCAGTATGTCAGATACTTCTTAAGGAGTATATGGATCCGGGGCGTCAGAATATTTCAGGTATTAATTTGGGATTTTTGGAGTATAATCTTGAAAATAATACAAGGGAATATTACGACAGACCGGTATGGCGAATTACCACCGGCGACGGAAAATACAGCTATTTCAGCGTGGATGGAACAAAACTGCAGTAGCCTGCATAATATTTGACGACAGGCCTCTATTTATTAGGGGCTTTATCTTTTCTTTACATATGTAAAGTGTTATAATAATAATGCTTTATTATGCGTTTCCATTTTATAAATAAAATTTGGGAAAAACGGGTAAAATGACGCATAATGTTTATTATCTCGCAAATGACAAGAAAGCGGGTGTATTCTGTTTGGAGAAACTGGTAATTAACGGACGGAAACCGTTACATGGTGAAGTGAATATAAGCGGCGCAAAAAATGCCGCTGTAGCTGTTATTCCGGCCGCACTCCTGGTGGAAGGAACTTGCAGGATAGAAAATGTTCCTGATATAAAGGATGTAAAGATACTTAAGGATTTACTCATAAAACTGGGAGCAAAAGTAGAATGTGATGGTAAGGACTCTTTAACAATTGACACAACCGGTATTAATACATATAAAGCCAACTATGATATGGTAAAAAGCATGCGGGCCTCATATTATCTTTACGGAGCGCTGCTAGGAAGGTTTAATAAGGCCGAGGTTGCTTTTCCCGGAGGCTGTGATTTCGGGTTTCGTCCTATAGACCAGCATATCAAAGGGTTTGAAGCTCTTGGCGCAAGGGTTGATGTAGAGCATGGTGTTGTCAAGATATCCGCAGATAAATTGTCGGGAAGTCAAATTTATCTTGACGTTGTAAGTGTAGGTGCTACTATAAACCTCATGTTGGCAGCAGTTAGGGCTAAAGGGCAGACTGTGATTGAAAATGCTGCAAAGGAACCCCATGTCGTTGATGTGGCTAATTTTCTGAATGCAATGGGCGCCAATATAAAAGGTGCAGGTACCGACGTAATAAAGATAAAGGGTGTAGACTCACTTAAAGGCGGGTGTACATATTCAATAATTCCCGACCAGATAGAAGCCGGAACATTTATGATTGCGGCTGCAGCTACCGGTGGGGATGTTACCGTTAAAAACATAATTCCAAAGCATATGGAATCCCTTACGGCAAAGTTAATAGAGATGAATGTCAAGGTAGTTGAGGGCGAGGACTGGATAAGGGTCAGCGGCGGTAAGAAGATTACCAAGGCTAATATTAAAACTCTTCCGTATCCAGGTTTTCCAACCGATCTGCATCCTCCGATCACGGTCCTGTTGTGTCTGGCAGAAGGAACAAGCACAATTTCAGAGGGTGTATGGGATTTAAGGTTCCAATATGTCGACGAACTTAAGAGAATGGGTGCCAATATCAAGGTGGAAGGAAGAATTGCAGTTATTGAGGGAGGTTCAAGGCTTTCAGGCGCTCCCGTAAATGCAACTGATCTTAGAGCCGGAGCAGCCATGGTTATAGCCGGCCTTGTAGCAAAGGGAACTACCGAAGTACATAATATACAATATATAGACAGAGGTTATGAAAAGATAGAAGATAAGTTCAGACAGCTCGGCGCTGATATAAGAAGAGAGCAAATAACAGAAAATTGATATTATCGTTGAATTAATTTTTTTCGGGGTACCTACTTATGATAAAATTTTGTAGTTTGTTCAGCGGCAGCAGCGGGAATTCCATATTTATATCTTCAGGAGAAACAAAACTTCTTGTTGATGCAGGTTTAAGTGCAAAAAAAATAAAAGCTGCGCTTGGTTCCATAGGTGAAGAACCCGGGAACTTAAGCGCTGTTTTAATTTCACATGAACACAGTGACCATACCAAGGGTGCAGGAATAATGTCAAGAATGTTCAATCTGCCGGTATATGCCAATGAGAATACCTGGAAGGCAATGGAGACCGAAATCGGTCCTGTTGATTCAGAGAATAGAATGTATTTTGAAACATCCGAGGGTTTTGATATCGGTGATATACATGTAAAGGCTTTTCACATACCACATGATGCATCAGAGCCTGTGGGTTTCAACTTTTTTATAGAAGGTAAAAAGGTAACCACCGCCACCGATATAGGCCATATAAATGACGAGCTTTTGAGCTGCCTGGAAGAAAGCGAGCTTCTGCTGCTTGAGTCAAATCATGATGTCGAAATGCTGAAGGTCGGGCCCTATCCCTGGAACTTGAAAAAAAGGATAATGGGGGACAGGGGACACCTTTCAAATGAAACGGCAGGTAAGGTTATAGCTTATCTTGCAGCAAAGGGAACACGAAGGTTCCTTCTGGGACATCTGAGCAAGGAAAACAATTTCCCGGAACTGGCTTACCAGACGGTAAAGAATGTGATCAACGAGGAAGTTCTGGAATTATGCGATGAAATCATGCTTGATGTAGTACGCAGGGACCAGGTGGGGAAGGTAATTGAATTATAGTTGACAATTGACAGTAGGGGTGGCTGCCCACAGCCGCCCGTTGGGAGTTAGGAGCCCGTTAATAAACGATGTCAGGTAGGGGCAGATTCAATATCTGCCCGTTTTAGATATGAAGATAATCCCTGTAGGGTGAAAATAACCCTCATCCCTGGCCCTTCCCCCATCGCATTGTGGGAAGGGAAAATTGTATCGGAGAGTTTTATATGAAAATTACTATAGCTGCTGTTGGGAAATTGAAGGAGAAATACCTTAAGGATGGAATAGGTGAATATTCCAAGAGGCTTTCACGGTTCTGCGACCTTGAGTTTATTGAGGTTGAAGATGAGCAGGCTCCTGAAAACTTAAGCGAAGCAGGTTCAAAACAGGTAAAGAAAAAGGAAGCCGAAAGACTGCTTAAGAGGATTAAGGATAGCTCTTTTATTATCGTTATGGACGTAAAAGGTGAAAAGCTTGGTTCCGAAAAGTTTGCAGCCAGACTGGAATCTCTTTTTGTATCGGGTGTATCACATATAACCTTTGTCATAGGCGGTTCGCTTGGAGTGGATGAAGAATTGCTAAATAAGGCCGGATTCAAGCTTTCGCTGTCCGACATGACATTCCCGCACCAGCTGACAAGGCTAATACTGCTTGAGCAGATTTACAGGGGGTTTAAGATAATAAACGGTGAGACGTACCACAAGTGAGTTTCGTGGGAGTATTTTTGGGCGAGATGATAATACATAAAAATCAGAAAGGGTGTAATCTATGAAAATAGGCTTTACACAAGTATCAGTTATTAATCTGGAGGAATCAATCAATTTTTATAAAGATGTATTATTTCTAAAAGAATATGTAAGTTTTAGTCCAAGGCAAGGAATTAATATTGTTATATTGTGCGATGAAGAAAACAACAAAATAGAATTAATAGAAGACAGGAATATCTCTGAAGACAAAAGAAATACTACATCCGACGCTAAAGTAGCTATAGGATTTTTAGTTGAAGATATAGAAAGTGTTATTGAAGAATTAAGGAAAAAGAGGATTGAAATTATTCGTGGTCCAATAAGTATTAAAAACGGCTTGAGATTCCTATTCGTTAAGGACCCTAACGGAGTGGAAATAGAAATAGTGCAAGGTTTTGAAACGCTATAACGGCAAAGGGGTGTCCAGCATGAATGACAAACCCAACTATAAAACCTGGATACGAATGAACAAATTAATTACCATTATTATAATTACTCTATTTTTTATTATCATTGCCTTACTTCCAATAAATATTTATATTCGTATTATCTCTGCGGTTTTTGCTTTACCATTTCTTTATATGATGGTAATACTCTCGTCTTCTTACTATCAATTTGCTCCATTCGGTGGGAATTATCAGTCTAAAATTCATGATTTGATTGTCAGTAACTTGAAAGCCCAGGAGAAAGGGAAAATACTCGATATAGGTTCGGGCAGCGGATCTCTGATAATCAAGCTTGCAAAGGCTTTTCCCAATGCTGCTTTTATTGGTATTGACTATTGGGGAGATAATTGGGAATATTCGAAAAAGCAGTGTGAAGAAAATGCAAAAATCGAGGGTGTATCAGATAAAATCGGGTTCCAGAAGGCAAGCGCTTCCAAACTCCCATTTGAGGACAGTCTTTTTGATTCGGCTGTCAGTTGTTTGACCTTCCATGAGGTAAAAGATGAAAAAGATAAGGTTAAAATTATAAAAGAAGCTTTGAGAGTAATAAAACCAGGCGGAAGTTTTGTTTTTTTAGATTTATTTATGGACAATAAAATTTATGGTGAATACGCAGATCTCGTAAAGTCGGTTAAAGAGCTTGGTGTGAAAGAAATTGACTTAATAAAGCTCAGAGACGAAATGAAATTACCATTTCTTTTATTACATAAAAGAGTATTAGGAAATGCAATGATTGTAACCGGAATAAAGTAGGAAATAAAACATGTTTTATAAACTTTTTATTTTAGTTGATATGATTTAAGAAAAAGCAGGATTGCTTATAACAGGGGTTATACTCTGTTATTTTTTATTGTGAGTAATGTATTTGCAAACTATAACGTTTAGAATCATGTAAAAATTTTTTTAAAATATGTCACACTTGGCTTATTATATTGTCTAAATATATATAAATATAAATTTTGTGAGGTGAGTCCATGTCAGATTGTAATGGGGAATTGATAGAAAAAGCAGTAAATGGGGACAAGCAAGCTCTTGAGAAATTAATTTCAGGTATAAAGGATAAAATCTATAATCTTTCACTCCGCATGCTTTGGAATCCTTCCGATGCAGAGGATGCAACACAGGAAATTCTTATCAAGGTAATTACAAATCTATCAAAATTCCGTTTGGAATGTAAATTTTCAACCTGGGTATACAGCATAGCATCAAATCACTTAATTAACATTAATAAGAGAGGACTTGAGAAGCAGGACCTATCCTTCGAGATTTTTGAAAAGGGTATTGAAGCAGGGTTTGATACAAATGAACCGATCATGGTTTCTGATGCTGATAGAAATATTCTGGCGGAAGAATTGAAAGTTTCCTGTACTCATGCCATGCTGTTATGCTTGGACCGGGAAAGCAGAATGATATATATTTTAAGCTCTATGTTTGGAATTAACAGCAACGAAGGAGCTTTTATAATGAATATAACACCTGAAACATACAGGAAACGGCTATCCCGAATACGTGAGAAGATGAGAAGCTTTATGGAGAATAACTGCGGATTGGTAAATAAAAATAAGCCATGCCGATGCAATAGGCGTGTTGAGGTAGCAATTGAGAGCAGAAGAATTAATCCGGAAAATTTGATTTTCATCGATCAGCCGCTGGCGGAAAACGGTCTTGTTGGAGCATGTAAGGAAGAAATGGAAGAGTTCGATAAGGTATCTGCTGTTTTTACAAGTAATCCTTACTATCTCACTCCCGACAGTATATTCCAGGGTATCAAAAAAATAATTACTTCCGGCAACTATAAAATTTTGCAAGGTTAAAAATCTTTGGAGGGGAAATTATTATGGGGAACCTTTTAATAACTTTAATTATAGGTTTGGTTGCAGGAGTAATAGATATTATTCCAATGATTCTACAAAAACTTGATAGATATTCTATAATCTCTGCTTTCGTACAATGGCTGGTGGTCGCTTTTGTTATTATTAACATCAATTTTGGAGTGGAAGGTTGGCTGAAAGGACTTATTGTTGCCATTTTAATGGCACTTCCCATAGTCATTTTAGTAATGAAGGACGATGCTAAATCAGTTTTACCTATTCTGATTATGTGTAGCATATTGGGAAGCCTTACAGGTTATATAGGTGACAAATATGTCAGATAATATAGTATTACATAAACAATTGATAAATGCCCGGATTTTAAAAAATTATGGCAGCTGGATGTACTGCAATAAATGCAATAGTGTAATAGGATATTTGTGCTATACTACATATGAGTATTTTATGTTTAGCTTTACATGTAATTGCGGGGAACATGGCAGTATTGAACTCGGTTCGAAGGAAAGTCTGGGTATCAACGCTTCGCATACGCTATTACTTAAAAATGGGAGATTATGCTGCCCGTTTGACCAATCACCTCTATTCTCAATTGTCGGAAGGAATCTAAAAGAGTACGACTATAAGGTAGTCTGTAAAAAGTGCATAAACAGTTTTGAAGAAAAAATCGAATCATAATGATAGAAAAAAATGTCCATCGGTTGCTTAACCGATGGACATTTTTAAAAATGACTATTTAGCAAAGTTGAGTACATTAAGTGAGTGCACCTCATATCTTTAAAAAATAAGTATTTTATAATGTGGTATAATTTTATTGATTAATTTGTAAAATCAGTAAAAATCAACGGCCAAATGTATTTTAATTATAGAGGAGGTTAATGTATGAGTGGCGATAATGTAGAAAAACAATATGATTCAATGTCATTTTTTTATGATGTTTTGTACTCCGGTGTTGATAAGCGAGCTTGGGAAGAAGCTTTTATTGATGAATTCCGGGATTTGTTAAGCAGCCTTCCGGCAAATGCTAAAGTTTTGGACAGCTCGTGCGGTAATGGAATTCAGGCGGCAGCACTTAAGAGGAACGGGATAGATGTTACTGCTACCGATATCAGTGAAGAAATGATAAATTTAACTGAAAAATATGCTCAAAGCAATAACCTGTCTTTCCCAACAAAGAGATTAAGCTGGGAACAGCTGCCTGATAACTTTGACGATGAATTTGATGTTGTTTTTTGTTATGGAAATTCAATAAGCCATAGTATTAATAAAGAGGACATGTTTAAAAATATAAGGTCATTATATAAAGTAGCTAAAAACGGCGGAAAACTTGTAATAGACACCAGAAACTGGGACAAAGTAATTAATGACAATGTAAGATTTGTTACAAGTGATGTTAAAGAATATCTCGATAAAAAATATATATTCACATATATTTGGAACTTGAATGGTTTTGATGTTCCCAGCAGTGTTGAAATATTATTTGTTGAAATTTTAAACGGTAAAGAAACAAAATGTATTCCTTCAAGACTGGATTTTACACCATTTAAGCATGACGAATTTGTCAACCGGTTGAAAGCTTGCGGTCTGAAAATATTGAGTGATAATTACCAGCCGGATAATGATTATTATTCAATAATATTTGAGAAGTAAAATGACTTTAAAGATTTAAGTATTAGGAAGGCGATTAATATAAAAAATATAAAATTATTGATTACTATAATTATAATAGCTGTTGCAAGTATAGCGTTATCCATATTATATTTACATAAACCTGTACCTGTGGAAAAGGCAGAAACAAAAGCAACAACAGCTGCAACTACAGCTGCAACAACAGCAACAACGGCAAAACCGAAGACCGACCTTGCTTTCGCGGTATTGGGTGATGTCCATGCTAATATTGACAGCTTTCAAAAGGCAATTAATGATTTATATACCATAAACTCCGGAATGGACGCATTGGTGCTCAACGGAGACACTGTAAACCAGGGTCTTAAGGAGCAATATGATTCCATTAAAAAGGTTTTATCCATTAACAAGGAACTGTTGCCTAAAACTATTATCAAAAACATTGGAAACCATGAGTTTTTTGATTACAGCATAAGTGAAAATACTCCCCAACAGGTAAAAGCCTTTATTAACCGTTATCTTGAATTTGCCGGAGAAAAGCAGGTGTATCACGATACCTGGATAAAAGGCTATCATTTTATATCCCTGGGAACAGAGGACTGCAAATCTCAGCAGACAAATGCAACAACAGCAACCATATCCGTCACGCAGCAAAAATGGCTGAAAGAAAGATTGGCTGAAAATTATCAGAAGGGAAAGCCTATATTTGTATTTTTACATCAAAATCTGGCCGTAACAAGCTGGGGTTGGGTAGGAGTTCAGGAAAGTGAACAAGTTAGACAGATATTGGCACAATATCCTGAAGTAATTATATTTACATCCCACACGCATATAGATCTGGATGCGGGTAGTGTTGTGTTGAATCAGCCCTTTACAATGATCCATACAGGAGCAGTTTCATATACGCTTAAAATTGAGGCGGATGGTGATGTTGATATGAATAGAATTCCCTATATTAAAGGGCTGTATATTGAGGTTAACAGAAATACTGTTGTGGTAAAAGGCAGGAATTTTAAAGAAAAGCAATGGATATTCACACAGAAAATATCTAATAAAAACAATAGTACTCATTAAGCCTTTTCAAATGTAAACCTGGTGCTTATAAAAATAACTGCCTGCAATCCTGGATTGCAGGCAGTTTACTTACAGATTCATCAATTCTGTACCGGCTGGGCCGATGGTGCCGGGTGAGCCTTCAGGAACTCCAGTGCGTTATAAAGTTCCTCGGTTGCTTCTGCACGTGTAAGTTCACCCTTCGGATTGAAGCTTCCATCAGAGTTCAGCTTGACAATACCATATTTCAGGGCTCTTTGAATAGCTCCGCTGTACTCAACTGTAATTTGATCTTCATCTGAGATTACTGCCGGTATAAGATTTATCATTGGAAGCTGCCCGTAATTTTCCATAGCCTTTACCAGGTAATATGTATACTCTTCTCTTGTCAGATTCCTGCCAGGGTCAATATCAGCCGGGAAATCAAGTCCTCTGACAGCCCCTGTAATCAGAGCTTGGGAATACCAGGCATCGTCTTTTGCCTTTTTGAAATAATCGGTAGCTTTTGGTGCTTTTATAAAACGTATAGTATCCAGGTTCAAATTAAAAGCTCTTACGAATAGCTGGATACTTTGAGCGGCAGTGACCTTACTGTTGGGGGAAAATATACCGTCAGCCATCCCACTGACCACTCCTTCATTCTGAAGTGCAATGATTTTATTCTTTGCACTTACATTATCAAGGTCTTTAAAGGTTGTGCCCGCTGCAAAAACATTGCCGGAAATAGAGAGCGTCAGTATTGCCGCGGTCGAAATAGCAGCAATCTTGTGTTTAATTTTCATCGAATTCACCTCGTATATTAATAGTGGGCTTACATATTCTTTGACGGAAGTCTTTGGAGAATGGTTCCATGCTTGAATTACATTAATTAAAACAAATATGTTTAAAGATTATAAAAATTTTTATTTTTTATAAAATATGTTTACCTTGGATTTATTATATTATCAAGGAGTGGTATTATAGTTGATAAACGATAATTTGAAAAGAAATATTGAACAATAACTGCTTTATATATAAGGGGTAAAAAATGTCGATAAGTTACATACAAGATATGACCGAAGGAAATGAAGTCAGGCTTCTGATAGAGTTTTCTCTTCCCATGCTTCTTGGTAATGTTTTTCAGCAATTTTATAATTTAATTGATTCCATAGTTGTTGGAAGGTATATAGGAGCTGATGCACTTGCAGCTGTAGGTGCAACAAATTCCCTGAACTTTCTTACTTTTTCAGTGTGTTTGGGGTTATCCATCGGAATAGGTATAGTTATTTCGCAATACTTTGGTGCCAGGAAGGAAGAGGAAGTAAAGAAAGCAATAGCCAACTCGGTTTATGTAATAGCAGTTTCAGGCATAATTATGAGTATTCTAACATGTGTCTTTGCCCGTGACATATTACAAGCTATGCACACGCCACGAGAGATCCTGGACAATTCGACAACATTTTTGAGAATAGTTGCCGGCGGCATGCTGGCCGTGGCTGCTTATAACGCTATAGCTGCAATACTCAGGGCTTTAGGGGATTCAAAAACTCCTTTGATTTTCCTTATAGTATCCTGTGGAATTAATGTCGGCCTGGATTTATTGTTTGTACTAAAGCTTGGCTTCGGTATAGCGGGAACAGCTTGTGCAACGGTTATTTCTCAGGCAATTGCCGCTTTGGGCTGTATAATATTTGCTTTAATAAAGAATCCATACTTCAAATTAAAAAAGGAACATCTGAAAGTAGACTGGCCCATTATTTTAAAATGTATTAAAATAGGTATTCCTGTAGCCATTCAAAATTCAATGATTGCCGTTTCACTAGTAGCGCTTCAGAGTGTTGTAAACGGTTTTGGAAAGGTAGCGGATGCCGCATATACAGCAACAAGCAGGGTAGAACAGTTGATACAGCAGCCCTTTAATTCCTTAGGCGCAGCTATGGCTACATTTGCAGGGCAGAATATGGGGGCTAACAAGCTGGAAAGGGTTAAGAGGGGATATCATAAAAGTATACTGATAGTAGCAGTATTCAGCTTTGCAGCGCTGCTGGCAGCTCAGTTCGGCGGTCATGCCATTATGAAAGTATTCGTTAAGGAGCAGCCGGTCATAGCACTTGGGGCTAAGGCGATAAAGATTACCAGCTGCATGTATTTTGCTCTTGGTATGATTTATATAACCAGAGGACTGTTGAATGGTTCAGGAGATGCATTTTATGCCATGATTAACGGTTTTGTAGAAGTTGCCGGAAGAGTTGGATTTTCAAATATTCTGGCTATCATTCCTGCAATAGGTGTTTGGAGCGTTTGGGCAACTACCGGTCTGACATGGGTTATTACGGCAGCCGCAAGTGTAATACGATATAAACAGGGTAAATGGGAAAGTAAATCGTTGGTTAAATCCGAAAGTTTATCTGAGGCCGGACTTGAGCCATAGTCTGTGAAAGGCTATTTGACTTTAGGATGCCGGCAGGAAATAAGCAGCTAAGCTATAAACCATTCCCCTTTTGCAATTAAGAATACCTTTCCGCCGACAGTAATTTCAAAATGATTCTTTATTTTACTTGCTTTGACTTTAAGCAGGGACTTTCTGTTAATCTCATATCCCTGTTCAACGCTGTACTGCAATTGGTCATCATTGAAATAGTTATATTCCAGCAAATAACCAGCCAGATTTCCGTTTGCACTTCCTGTCGCAGCATCTTCCACGAATCCTGAATCTTCGCAGAATACCCGCACGTTTAAAGTATTTTCATAATTATATGTTTCCTTGCAGAAGACAAGAATGTTTGCCGAGAAGTTTTCATCCAGGAATTTTTTATACTTGTCATGATTTATATGACATTTTCTTACCGAGAGCAGCGAATTGAGCGGTACGATTATTGAGGGCAAACCCGTAGACACTTCCTGTATCGGAAAGCTTGCATCAATGTCCTCTTTTTCTATTTCTAGTATTTCGGATATTGTTTTTAAATCAATTATGTGGCTGAACTTTGGAGGGTTTTGTCTCATCCATATATCCGAATTTTGTCCAAAGGATACGGGGATCTGTCCAACACCTAAATTCAGGCGTATTTTTTCAGGTAGTCCATTTTCTATTTCCCTATGAATAATAAATGCAGTACCGAGTGTAGGGTGACCTGCAAAAGGGACTTCAAAATCCGGTGTAAATATTTTTACATCATATCCGTTATCCGTTTTACTGTTTGATAAAATAAATGTAGTTTCGGCGAAATTTGTTTCTTTGGCTATCCGCTGCATTTCGATTTTCGAAAGCTCACCTGCATTCCGGAATACTGCCAATTGATTTCCCTGGTATCTTTCTTCACCAAAAACATCTACTATATAAAAAGATATACTTTTCAAAGGTCCTTCTCTCCCTCCCCGTAACGAAAGAATATTCATAAATAAGATAATACTATATTAAATTGAAAATGTTAGCAACATGATATAGGATATTAAGATGAAATGATATATCTTAAGGCATTCAGTAAGCTGAAGGGGTGGAACAATAATGAATCAAAAGGATAGAATGCTTGCAGGCCTGCCATATAAGGCGTGGTTGGACGGATTGGTGGAAGAACGGATAGAGAATAAAAAGAGAATATTTGAGTACAATCACTGCCTGCCGGAGGATGCTGTAAAAATTGGAAAGCTGATAAAGGATATTCTTGGCAGTGCAGGAGCAGGAGTTCATATTGAAGCTCCCTTCCATTGTGACTATGGGAAAAATATCGAAGTAGGAGATAATTTTTTTGCAAATTACAACTGCACAATTTTGGATTGCGGAAAAGTAATTATTGGCAGTAATGTACAATTTGCTCCCAATGTTTCCTTATATGCGGCAGGACATCCTATCCATCCGGACTCACGGAATTCAGGATATGAATATGGTATTGGTATAACAATCGGGGACAATGTATGGCTCGGTGGAAATGTAGTCGTAAATCCGGGAGTCCATATAGGCAATAATGTTGTCATAGGAGCGGGGAGTGTAGTTACAAGGGATATTCCCGATGATGTTGTAGCAGTAGGTAATCCTTGCAGGGTTATCCGAAAAATCACCGAGGAAGATCGTAAGTATTACTATAAAAACTGTGAATTTGATGTTGATGACTATAAGGATTGATTTGATTCCCAATGAGTTTTTATAGAGAGGTATTTCCTATGAATAAGAAGCTTTTATACAAAAGAGCATATACAATGCTGGAAAACGCAACCCCTTTGAAATTCGACTGCGGTTTGCTGTGTAACAGTAAATGCTGCTCCGGGAACAGCGATGCCGGAATGATTCTTTTTCCAGGAGAAGAAGCCATGTCCGATAAGAGCAGTGACTTTCTAAGGCTGACTGAAGAAAACATATCAGATACCGGTGTCTTATTTGCAGTTTGCAAGGGTACCTGCAGCCGCAGGCACAGACCCCTTTCCTGCAGGATCTTTCCATATGTCCCTTATTTGGACGGGAGTGGCAGGCTCACCATAATAGAAGATCCAAGGGCAAAATATTTGTGTCCGCTTTTGCTGGAGTCATTTGAGTTCAAAATTGATAAAATGTTTGAACGGAAAGTGTTTAAGGCATTTCGCCTGCTTATTCATGATAACGATATTAAGAGCCACATATCCTTAATGACCGGTGTTCTGGATGAATATAAAAGATTCCTGCTTTAAAATAAGACCGTATAAGTTCAGCCATTGAATTGTCAGCAAATTAAGTTATAATTAACTTATTAA
>JAUZPR010000009.1 GCA_030705825.1 Bacillota bacterium
ATTTCACACCGATTTTTGTCACTCTTACCATCAGATTAGTCCCTCCTGCCATTAAAACCACGTCAAAAAAACCTGACCCTCCTATAATGGTAACTGTAAAGGAGGATCACTTATGAGACTATTCATGAAAGCACTTTTAAAGGGCCTGCGGGACAAAAAGGCACGAACTGCGTTGGTGCTCTTTTCCATCGCTGTTTCGGCATCGCTGATATTTGCCAATGAATGCTTTTCCAAGGTTTGCGAGCAGAAGTTCTACAATGCTGATGTCCGCTGGGGCGGGAATTCGGATATTTGTATCCAGACGAAAGCCGCTGTTGGGGCAAAGGAATGGATTGATGAAAACATGCTGGCCAGGTACGACCATCAATTCGCATACCGCTATCAGTTCATCCAGGAAAAGGGGCTGTATAATCCCAGTATTGAAAAGATGCACTATTTTACAGTACTGGGTGTGGATATAAAGGAGTTCAATGCATATAATCCCATTACCTTGAATCAGGGCAGCCTTGACGATTGGAACGGGTATAAGGCCATTATAGGTACCACCTATGCAAAGAAGTATAACCTGAAAGTCAATGATATCATGAAACTCGAACTGTACGGGAAAACGTATGCTTTTAAAATTACCGGTATTAGTGAAGCCAGGGGACTATTTGTCAGAGAACTGGCAGACGGTGGCTTTATCCTTGTTCCAAAGGATACAATGGCTAAAATCTTTAAAGGCGGCAGCAATGTTTCCTTTATAAAACTCAAAGACAGTACACAGAAAAAGGCCATGAAAGAGAAGCTTACCGATGAATTTGGCGAATATTTGGTAGAGTATGGCGTGGATGATTCCCTTATTGCAGCAGAAACCACCAACTATGTGATGCCGTTCCGTATTTCCGCGGTGGCTGTGGTATTCATGAGCATATTTATCATATTTACAGCCTTCAGTCTGATTACTCTTGAAAGGATCCCCCTCATCGGGACGCTACGGAGCATTGGCTGCACCCGAAAACGTATTAACCGGCTCCTCATTGGTGAAAGCGTCTTTCTGGGCGCCGTCGGAGGTTTGCTTGGATGTCTCATGGGTATTGGCGTACTGGAAGTCATTATAAAAATCTATTTTGCAAGTGATGCAGCCACTTTGACTTCGGCTGTCGTGCTTAATTTCAGAGCTGCCCTGACCGCCATTGGAATAGCCATTGTAATAACCACGGCCAGTGCTATTCTTCCCATTCTCCGGATTACCAGGATTCCTATTAAAAATATCATTTTAAATGATGTGTGGAAGAAAAATGGCAGAAGAAGTAAGCTCTGGATCGTTGGCCTTGTGCTTTTGGGGGCATGTGCCGTTGTTCCCCATTATCTGAAAATAAGCTTTACAGGCATGATCATCGGTAATGTTGTTGCGACGGGAGCGTTGATTGGAATGATTCCGCTGGTGCCATTTTTGACACGGTGTATATCCCGGCTCTTTGGAAGAATTCCATTTTTAAGCTACGAGTCTGCCCTGGGTGTTCGAAACCTCCATGACAATAAAAGCCTGCTCAACAACATTCAGCTGTTCTCCGCAGCTATTGCAATTGTCGCCTTCATGACGTCGATGTTTCATTCCATGAATGCGGATCTGATAAAGGCCTATGACCGTGATACCAAATACGATATTCTGCTGGTCCTGCGACATACCGACGGGCAGACCCTTTCAAAGATTTCCGGAATCGAAGGGGTAAAGGACTGCTTCGGGAGCTATAGGGCCGATCCCGACATCAGCAATCATCAGACCTTTTTCAATATGTTATACGGAATTGACAACGAAAAATTCTTTGACTACAACATCGTACAGGGGCTGAATAGCAACAATGAGGCCCTTGCAAACCTTAAAAATGGAAGGAACATCATTACAACTAACATTCTCAAGGATAAGCTTGGCTTAAAAATTGGGGATATACTGATGATTAAGTCGGGCAGCATGGATTTGCCGTATAAAATAACCGGCTTTGTAGAAACCAATCTGGGCATCGGGCATGTAGGCTACATTTCCTCCGACAATTTTAAAAAAGATATGGGTGTATCGGATTATTCCGAGATTTACATAAAGACCAATGGCAATCCCGATTCGGTCAAAAACAACATCCTGAGGGCGCTTTCCAAGGATGTTATGAGTATTAATACCAAAGAAGAGCTGAAGATTGCCAATTCCGACAAGGTGGTACCAATGTTCAACGCCATTAGCGTATATAGCTATATTGCGCTGCTGGTAGGGCTCATTGGGATCATCAACAATCTTGTGGCCAGCTTCCTTCAAAGGAAACGGAGCTTTGCACTGCTCCTCAGTGTAGGTATGAGTCTGAAAGGTCTGAACCGTATGCTTATAACTGAGGTGGTAGGTATGGGGGGTCTGGGTATACTCTTCGGGTTGGCATCCGCCATAGTCATGTCCTCGGCTATTCCCTCCATTGTTTGCATCTTCTGGGGGAAGGTCTCGGTAGCTCTGCCATTGTCACAAATGGCAATCATGGGAGCTGCAGGTATCCTTGTAATGCTGCTGATCGCAGCCGTTCCGGTCATGAAGAGCAACAAGCTGAGTATTATTGAGAGTATCAAATACGAATAAAAGGAGTGGGTCCCTATGTGTAAAATCATTGATGCGAAAGGTGTCAATAAATCATTTCAACTTGCAAATCAAAAGGTGGAAGTTTTGAAGAATGTGAATCTTGAGATATCAAAGGGAGAATTCATATCAATCATGGGGCCTTCAGGCTCGGGGAAAAGCACTCTGCTTTACTTGCTCGGCGGGCTGGATAAGGCCACAATGGGTACTATCCGCATCAGCGGAGTGGAAATGAACAAACTCGGAGACAAGGATCAAAGCAGCATGCGGAGGAATAATATCGGTTTTATCTTTCAAGCCTATAACCTGGTTGAAAACCTGACATTGGAGGAAAACATCCTGCTGCCTGCCCTGCTGGATGGGAAAAAGAAAAAGAACGTAATGAAAAGGGCGGAAGAATTGATGAGAACTGTGGGAATTCTGGAGAGGAGGGACCACACCCCAAGGGAGCTCTCCGGGGGCGAGCAGCAGAGAACAGCTATTGCCCGTGCCCTTATCAATGAGCCGGACATTCTTTTTGCCGATGAGCCTATCGGTAATCTGGACAGCAAGACCGGGACCGGAATCCTCAAGCTTTTACAACAGATCAACAGAGAAAAGGGCATCACTATCCTGATGGTCACCCACTCGGAGGAATCAACCCGGTATGGGAACAGGATCATCCGGCTAAAGGACGGCGAAATTGCAGTGTAGAAAAATATGGTATAATGTTAACGAAAACTACTTGCGAGAGTGTAAACTATGAGGGTTGGTCTCAGTTGTACCGACAATATAAAAGGAATTCTGCTGGAACTGTTCTCTGCCAGGAACATCACTATTGAAGACAGTTCTGAGGTCTATGTGGTGGAGGCAGGCAGTCCGGTTCCAGCAGGGAAAGTTTCCATCCAGTTTGAATTGGGAAGCCTGAATAAACTTATCGGGCTTCTTGATATGCTTTCAAAACAGGTGGATGAAACCTCCGGCACCATCATCGGCAAGTCTCCGGATGAAAATTACGAAATCATTCCCCATAGGCAAATCTGTTTCTTCGAGGGACGAGGCAACAATATTTTCTGCATCACCAAGGAAGGGGAATACAGAGTGAAGGAAAAGCTTTACGAGCTTGAAGCCAAGCTGCCGCAAAACGCTTTCGTCCGGGTAAGTAAATCCTTTATCGTAAATATAGAAAACGTAAAACAAATCATACCCTGGTTTGGAAGGCGGCTGGTGCTGAAGTTCACCGACTGCAGGAAGGAAGTCGAGGTCTCAAAGAATTATTCGAAGAGTTTCAAGGAATTCCTTGATATGTGACGAGGTAACCTATGTATAAAGTCAAAATCGGATTGCTGAATTTAATATGTATGGGCCTGGTAGGCGCTTTAATGCAGTTTGTCTGGGTGCTTCTAAGCGGTAAAACAGACCAGCTGACACTCTATGACGTGGTCAATATGATGTGCATGTGCGCCATTGTGGGGACCATATGTCTGTTCGCACTTTTTTATGTAACTTTACGGTGCATGGGTAGTTTACTAAGGGCAATTGTTACCAATGCAGTGCTTGGAGTTGTGCTGTGCTTTTTAATTTATCTGGAGACAGGCGTATTTTTTGGCTATTGGGCTTTAGACACCAAATGGATTGTTATATTGGTTATTGCTGTTGCGGCCAGCTCGGTGATGACGAATATCTGGTATAAGAGAATCAAGTTTTATAATGGGAAGCTGGAGATGAAAAAGGCTTCACTAAAGGAAAAAAGGCATTGAAATGGATTCTTCATCCAGCCCTCAGGCATGTTCCATTCTATTTTTATTATCCTTACTCACCTTTTCTCTAATCGCATCCTCAACAAATTGATTCAATGAAACCCCTTCAAACAAAGCCTCTCTGGCTACCGTTCTATGCAGCTCGGGCTCGATCCTGACATTAAATGTACCCTTGAATGCCCGTTCGGGTTCTTTCCCATTCAGCTTGCATAATTCCAAATAATCGTCCACCGCCTCATGGAATGCTGCTTCAAGCTCTTCGACATTGCTGCCTTCAAAAGTAATTGAATCATTAATAAATTCTATTTTACCGAAAAAGGTCCTATCTTCCGCACTAAAGTTTATTGAGCCTGCAAAATCCTTATAACTCATAATATTTTTAACCAATTTAAATCATCTCCTGATTCTTTAAAGCTTCAATCAATTCGTCGATCTGGTACATTTTAAGTACATTGCACGGATGAGGCTTATGAAGTCTTATGATATGCTTTGTTTCTTTATGAATAAATGCAACTCTTGAGCCTGATGTTTTTCCTCTGTTATCTTCAATGTAACCAAACCTTGAAACTAAAGTTCTGGCCTCATCATAAGTAAAATCAACCGGACGTTGTAAAAGTCTTTCAACCAGCTTATCCTGTTTGCTCATAATAATATATCTTTCTTTTTAATTTACTCTTTGTGTAATTACATTATACGCTATTGTAAGTTATTTCGCAACTAAATGTTAGTTGCAAAATAGCAAAGTCAAACTTGAAATTAGAAAAACTAAAAAGAAAAGGAAAACCGCCATATTTGACGGTTTTCCTTTTCTTTTGGAGCCCTCAATCAGAGTCGAACTGATGACCTCATCCTTACCATGGATGCGCTCTGCCAACTGAGCTATGAGGGCAAAATTGTGTGATAAACTTCGTATTACTGCGTCAAGCTTCACTCTCAAAAATCCTCACATATTTTTTATATGCTCCGGTTTTTTCTGTTCGCTTTCCTTGTACTGCTCGTTTCTGACGCAATTTCCTAATACCTTATCTCCTTAACTTTCCTCTGTAAACTGTTATCTTCTTTTAACTGTACATTGTCAATTGTACACTGCCAACTGATTAAGCTGTACACTGTTTTTTGGAGCGGGTGATGGGAATCGAACCCACGCTGTCAGCTTGGGAAGCTGATGTTCTGCCATTGAACTACACCCGCAAAACCTCTGCGAGGAAGTACCCGCATCTGCTGTTTTTAGAGAACGAAAAATATTGTAGCATAAAAAACGGATCAAGTCCAGCTGTTTTAATTACAATTAAACTGTTTTAAACCTTTCCCTCTTCAAGATATTTCTCCAATTTACGTTTTACTCGCTGTAGCGCATTGTCGATTGATTTTACATGCCTGTCCAGTTCCTCCCCTATTTCCTGGTAGGATTTCCCCTCAAGATACAGCGACAGCACTTCCCATTCAAGCTCACTTAAAATTTCACCCATTTTCAATTCTATTCCCTGGAATTCTTCCCTGTTTATGATCATTTCCTCAGGGTCGGCAATACGCTCCTCACTTATGACATCCATAAGCGTGCGGTCGGATTCCTCGTCAAAAATAGGCTTGTTAAGTGATACGTATGAGTTAAGTGGAATATGCTTCTGTCTTGTGGCGGTTTTGATGGCAGTAATTATCTGCCTGGTAATGCACAACTCCGCAAAGGCTCTGAAAGAAGACAGCTTGTCCTCCCTGAAATCCCTTATGGCCTTATAAAGTCCTATCATGCCTTCCTGAATGATATCTTCCCTGTCTGCACCAATCAAAAAGTAAGTTCTTGCCTTTGCTCTGACAAAACTTTTATACTTGTTGATCAGGTATTCGAGGGCCCTTATATCACCAATCCTTGCGCTCTCAACGATTTCCTCGTCAAGCATAGCACTATAACCTTCACTAAGGTCGGTATGTGCATTTAATTTCAAAGTAACGCCCCCCTATTATTCTGGAGAAAGAAAAAATAAGATCATATGTGTTGAAAAGGGATACACATTCATAATTATACGTAACTCATACTTGCATGTCAAGAAAAAGTCTTGGCATCAAGCTTTTATCCATATTTTCCACATTGCATATCAATCTTCCCGAACCTGTCCGGGAATGAAATAATTTCCTTAACGCAATAAACGTATTATTTGCTCCGCTGTTTTTTTATTTCATACATAACTATAGCTGCTGCTACCGATGCATTCAATGATGATATTTTCCCCTGCATGGGAATGTTTACTGTAAAATCACAGCTTTCCCTGACAAGTCTGCCCATTCCTTCACCCTCGCTGCCGATTACAAGTGCTATGGCTCCCTTCATATCACTTTCATAAAAAGGCTTATCACCGGAGGAATCAGTTCCAACAATCCATATGTTCTGCTTTTTAAGATTGTCTATGGTCTGTACAATGTTTGTAACCCTGGCGACCGGAACATATTCAATTGCCCCTGCCGATGCTTTTGAGACCACTGCTGTAAGGCCAACTGCCCTTCTTTTCGGAATAATTACCCCATGAACTCCTACTGCGTCGGCTGTTCTTAAAATAGAGCCCAGATTATGTGGATCAGCTATTTCATCAAGTACGATTATAAAAGGAGGTTCGCCCTTTGAAGCTGCTGCCTGGAGAATATCCTCCACTTCGACATAATTCATCGGAGATACAAAGGCAACCACTCCCTGGTGGGCATTTGTTGATGATATGCTGTCAAGCTTCTGCCTTTCAACCTCCTGTACCACAATGCCTTTATCTCTTGCCAGCCCGAATATTTGCTTTATTGAACCTTCCTTGTCACCCTTGGAAACCAGGATCTTGTTTATAGCCCTATCCGATTTAAGTGCTTCTATCACAGAGTTGCGGCCTTCCAGCGTTTCCTGGACCTCATCCTCCTGAACCGGTGCATTGAAATCTCCTCTTACTTCGGAACTGCGGAAAGCTTCCCTTTTACCGGAATCCCTCCTGCCGGGTTCTCTTTTTTTAAAATCCCTGTTCCCGGATTCTTTTCTTTCAAAATTTCTCTTTCCCTTGTTTTCGTACATATAATACTCCTCTAAGCAGATTCCATACCAAAAATTTATGAACCTATTTATTATAACATTATTAATATCTAGACATGCAAATTATAGGCATGATAATAAGCAATAATAAATTTTAATGGGTAATGGATATAGTTTAAGAAAAATATTGGAAATGATAAAGCGTCTTATACAGGTTTTTGGAGTTCTCCTTTTATCAGTTCCCAGTAAATATACTCTCCATCCTTGGAAACTACCTGCATCCCAAGTTTCTCAAGCACTCTTGCCGAGTTTGTATTGGTTATCAGGCAATCGGCCTTTATTCTTTCTACCTCTTCATGGCCAAACGCCCATTCTGCAAGAGCTTTTGCAGCTTCGACGGCATATCCCCTTCCTCTTTCTCCGGGAACAATACCATAGCCCATTTCTACAAAGCACCCTTTTTCCGGCTTACCTTTAAACCCAATATCTCCAACGATCTTCCCGTCATCCTTCCTGACAATTATCCAAACACCCCAGCCAAGCTTATCTGTTCTCCCATCAATACTTTCCAGATACTTTGGAATAAAATTATTTAAATCATCAGTAGGCCATTCGGAATTGTCAGTAAAATATATCGATTTGCCAATGCCGTTGATTTCATCCCAAACTCTCTGTGTCAAAGGAACTAAAACAAGCCTTTGGGTC
Organism: Bacillota bacterium; assembly: GCA_030705825.1. Lineage (GTDB taxonomy): Bacteria > Bacillota > Clostridia > Acetivibrionales > JANLFN01 > JAUZPR01. Next base: position 8,042 of record JAUZPR010000009.1, read on the forward strand.
TCTGTAATCATACTTTCATGGATAACAAATTCGGTAAGCTGACCTAGATTTTCAAGATGTTTTACAACTTCAAAAGAAGAAAATTCCTCTTTCAGCGTAACTCCGGTCAGTGCAGCTGCAAACCTCATTCGGGCATTTAAGGCAGTTTGTGCATCGACAATACTGTCACCTATGTACAAACCATCTCCGGTGTTAATGCCCAATCTTCTGACAGCCTCCAGCAACCCCTCGGGATCAGGTTTGCAATTTTGTACATCCTCCCCGCCTATAATCACATCAACCAGACCGGACAGGCCTTCTCTAACCAGGACGCTCTCAATCCTGAACCGGTATTTTGTCGACACTATTGCAACTTTGATTCCCATCTGCCTGAGATTATAAAAAACCGACGGGACAGCACTGAATACCATAGTACTTTCTACCATTATCCTGTCGGACATTTCTTTAAAATTGTCCCTGAACTCTTCGGCCCGGTCCTTGTATTTCTCATTGGTAAGTTTTATAAAGGTCTCAGGCAGCGACATTCCTATGGTTTTACAGATTGAATCCTCATCGGCTTTGGGAAAATCCATTTTTTCAAGTGCATAGTTGACACATTTGCAAATACCTTTGGATGTATCGGCTAATGTATAATCAAAATCAAAAATAACTGCCTTTATCTTATTTCTCAATTCAAGATTCCTCACTTTATATGACAGCTCAGTTTAATTATCCATACTCATTAAAAGTAATTCCATTAATCGGTTAAAGTCCTTTTTAAGATACAGGTAGCCTATTAGTGACTCAAACCCCGTAGCATATTTATATTCTATTATGTCCGCATTTTTGGGTATGGTTCCCGACCGGGCATTTCTGCCCCTTCTGACTACATCAGTCTCTTCCGGTGTCAATTTTTCCGATATCCTGTGGATAATATCAGACTGTGCCTTGGCTTTGACATATTCCACCGACAGCTTGTGAAGCTTGTGAACCGATGCACCGCTCTCTCTTTTTATAAGATATGACCTTATGAAGACCTCATAAACCGAGTCTCCTATATATGCCAGAACAAGAGGCGACAGCTGGTTTATCTCGCTATCACCCAATTCAAACCGCTCGTTTACCTGATCAAAAAAATCGTTTATCATTAAAAAACCGTATACCTCTTATTAATTTTTTACTGAATTCATTTTATCAGTAAAATTATACACCTTGCATGCCCCGTAGTAAACAAAACAAAAAATTGCCTGCAATATAAAAAAGGTATGCTCATTAAGGTTCAGAGTTCGGGGTTGGGGGTTCGGGGTTTGCAGTTCGGGGTTCGGGGTTGTGGGGCGTAACAGTTGACAGTTTACAGAGGGCAGTTATTAACCCTCAACTCCCCTTCTAGCTTCCCCTCACCTCGAGGGGGAGTTAGAGAGGGAGTTTATTTCCCTTCCCACAATGCCCTGGGGGAAGGGTCAGGGATGAGGGTTAGTTTTTGGGCTGTTTACCGCAGGGAGCGACGCCCACGTCGTTCCGTTTTGTGTTTGTTTAAAATAAAAGGAACAGTGTGAACACCGTTCCTTACAATTACTCTAAAATATGAAATACTAACTCCGAACTCCAAACTCCGAACTTAATTATGCCTTTTTCCACCTTACTCCCTGGGGAGTATCCTCCAGGATAATACCCATTTCCTTCAGCTGATCCCTTATGTTGTCGGCTTCCTTCCAGTTCTTTTCCTTTCTTGCCTGCTGCCTTTTTTCTATCAGGCCTTCTACTTCAGAACCTACATCGGTTTCATCGGCCTTTTTACTTTCGGCATCAGCCATTCCCAAGCCAAGGATTGAATCAGTCTCCAGAAGAAGCTCAAACAGCTGCTTTGACTTTTTAGGATACCTGACTATGTTCCAGACAATTCCCAACGCTTTGGGTATATTCAGGTCATCGTTTATTGCTTCCTGGAATTCCTTCCTGAAACCTGATACAACTTCATCTTCAACCTGGTCGCTTCCATTTTTGTGAGCAAGAACTCCTTCCATCAACCGGCTCAACGAAACCTGCGCCGACTGCAATCCGTCCCAGGTAAAATTAAGTTTGTTCCTGTAGTGGGCGTTAAGGCAGAAATATCTGAATACAAGAGGTTCAAAGCCCTTCTTTTTCAGGTCTTCAATAGTATAGGTGTTTCCAAGGCTTTTAGACATCTTCCCGTTGTCTACCAATAGAAACTCTCCGTGCATCCACGTTTTAACCGCAGGTTTCCCCAGAAGCGCTTCAGACTGGGCGATCTCATTCTCATGGTGGACCGGAATGTGGTCAACTCCGCCGGTATGAATGTCAAATACATCACCGAGATATTTTCTTCCCATTGCCGAGCATTCTATGTGCCACCCCGGATAACCCATTCCCCAGGGGCTGGGCCACTGCATTATGTGTTCCTTCGGTGCCTTTTTCCAAATGGCAAAGTCGGCGGGGTGCCTTTTTTCTTCGTTGACTTCGACTCTGGCGCCTGCCATCTGAGCTTCCAGGTCAATTCTGGATAACTTGCCGTAATCCTCGAATTTACCTATATCAAAATAGATCCCGTCACTTGTTTCATATCCGTAGCCCTTTTCTATCAGGCCTTGAACGAACTCTATCATTTCTTTGATGTGTTCGGTAGCCTTCGGAACTATTTCAGGCTTTTCGATATTAAGAGCCGCTATATCATTAAAGAATACTTCGGTGTAATAAGCTGCTATTTCCCAGGGAGTTTTCTTCTGCTCCTTGGCGGTTTTCATCATTTTGTCCTCTCCCTGGTCGGCATCCGAAACAAGATGTCCCACGTCGGTTATATTCATGGCATGCCTGGTGGTATACCCGTTATACTTCAATACTCTTCTGAGAACATCCATAAAAACGTAGGTCCTCAAATTACCTATATGAGCATAATTATATACGGTAGGGCCACAGGAGTATATCCTCGCTTCATTGCCTTCAAGGGGCTTGAATTCTTCTTTTTTCCTCGTAAGTGTATTATACAGCTTCAGTTCCATAAATCCTCCTAAATTTGTTATCCATTTCATGTAACCAATAAGGGCGGCTGTGGGCAGCCGCCCCTACTGTCAACTGTACACTGCTTTTTTCAACTGTCCACTGATTTTATTGTTGGGGACGGCTGTGAATTATATACAACCGAATACGGAGGCACCGAATGGGTCAGCCAGACGTTTCCGCCTATTACCGAATCGTGGCCTATAACAGTATCCCCTCCCAGTATTGTAGCTCCGGCATAAATTATTACATTATCTTCGATATCCGGGTGTCTTTTTACTCCCTTTATGGGCTTACCCAGTTCATCCAGTGCAAAGCTTTTTGCTCCCAGTGTTACACCCTGATATATCTTGACATTATTCCCAATTTTACAGGTTTCACCTATAACAACCCCGGTTCCGTGGTCAATGAAAAAATGCTCCCCTATTGTTGCTCCGGGATGTATGTCTATCCCTGTCTGCTGATGGGCGGATTCGGTCATTATTCTCGGAATTATCGGGACATTATTCTGGTAAAGTACATGTGCGATCCTGTGAATACTTATAGCATCTATTGACGGATAACTGAGCAAAATTTCTTCACTTGTCAGAGCTGCAGGGTCTCCTTCATATGCTGCCTGTATGTCCCTATGCAGCTGCTCCCTGATTTTGGGAAGCTGCTCCATGAGCGATATGGTGATGTCATTGGCTCTATCCCTGCATATAGTACAGTCCTGATGCTCCTTGTCATCTAATTTGCAAACCTCAATAAGTGTTTTTTCAATAAGACTGCTCAATTCCACGGCTGCTGTCCGTAAATTATTACCAATCAATATATTGACCCGGGACTCATCAATAGGAAACTTTTCATATACTCCGGGAAACAAGGCAGACCTCAAATTGTGTAGCACCTTGTACACATTTTCCTTTCCAGCAAGCCCTATTGTTTTTTCATTCAGAAAATGGTTCTTATTTATGTCCTCAAGCGACCTGGCTACTTCAGGAAGCTCATTATTAAGCCAATTATTCAGTTTCATAAAAAATCCCCTTTCACATTGATAAGCAAGGGAAAACCCTTTTGTTCACAGGGTATATAAAAATAAAACCCCGCCTTTTATTATTGCATAGAGGCGAGGTTGAACGCGGTTCCACTCTAATTGGATAAAACCATCTTATTCGTATAACGGAACTTGGCCCGTGAAAGCCTAACAGATCATGCTCAGCTTTCAAACTCGCAGGCGCACTTCTTCCGTTTATTTACCCGGGACGGCTTTCAGCCTGTTGACCCTCCCTCTCTTGGGGTTTAACCGGAATACTCTGCCTGGTCTTCATTTTTTGAATATATAATTATTTATAATTTTATCAAATAGAAACCTTAAAGTAAATACTATGTAGTGGTTCTAAAAGTAAAAAGGGTGGCATAACCACCCTGTTTTATTTAAGGTTATTCACGAGGATGCTCGTGTTCATTCAGTTGTCCGAACATTTCCGCTTCAGCTTCCAAAGCTCCCGGGAAATCCATCATTTGAGGCGGATAGAATTCATCTACAGGGAAATCAATAGTTTCAAAAAGTTCACAAGGATCTTCGTCAGTTGATGCTATACATTTCTTGTTAGGTACGCAGTAGTCAAATGCCGGTATAATCAACTGAACCAATCTTACAAGCTTGATAATTGAGAACAGTCCTATTGTAGCAACTACTCTCTTTCTGCTGCAATCTTCATCACATTCTCCACAATATCTGCTGTCATCTTCTTCGTCGATAGCTTCAACTATGTTTCTCGGCATATTTTCAACGCCGCCTTCATCAAAGAACTTATCAAGAATATCTTCGATTTTGGCTCCCAGACAAATGGGTTCTGCGACTTCTATCTTCGCCGTCGGCAGGTTATCCTGCTGTATGTTCGATTTTCCGTGATGAGATTCATCAAAGTGGAACTTGAATATCCTTACATTTCCTTCAGAACCGAACAATATTACCTTTTTGTCAAACAATACAACGCCTGTTCTGGTAACTATTGTGGTGCAGCCTGGATCTTTTCCTCCCGGGAGGAAGAAGTCAAGTTTTACCTTGATGAAGAATTTGATGTCTACAGTATAGAAACCTCTCTTGAATGGAACAGGTTCAATATCTGCATATACATCTATCACTTCAGCTTTTCTGCATTTCACATTTATTGCTTTGCTTACAATATAACGGTTGCCCTTTGTATTTTTCAAATGTACCCTGGCATTTTCAATACAGTCTTTTTCCTTACATGAGTCAAATATTTTTTCTGTTTGTATGCATACAGCCTCTTTCAATTTGCAGAGATCTTTTTCGCAAATGAGGCCAGGTACTACTCCCTCATGCTCGTGGCCCATATTTACATCCCCTTTCCTTATAGCCTATATGTGCTGAATAAATTTTCTGTTCAATTACATAATATGTTTTAACTAATGTTTGGTGATATGGAAATTTGTTAATTAGCAAATAATTATTGCATTGGCCCCTTTGGGGGGTTAAGTGCCGCTGATATATAATATTGATTTCCTCAGAAAATGTTAATTTAAAATTTGCATTTCTGTTAACATATAAAAAGTTTAAACAATTTAATTAAATCGGACCGGTACCTCATATATATAAAGAGAGAGGTGGTTCGATGTATAATTCAAACAATCAGCAATTTGTATTCAAGCAGAATTCGGGAAAGGTCTGGAATTTTTACTATGATGAAAAGCTGGGGCTTTGCTGCTGTACCTTGACAAAAAGGAATGTATGGAGTGAACCTGTATCCCTCCAGAAAAATATATACAGGTATTTCTATATTGATATTGACTCGGAGGACACTTTTCATGTACTGTATCAGGATAAACAGGGTAATATATTTTACTCCCATTTAACAGGTGGAACCAGCATAAAAACCATAGCAGTACTGAGCAGTAAATCGGTTTCTTCATACAATAAATATTTTACATTAATACCAATGAGGGATACCATTCACCTTTTTTACGTGCTTAATCACAACAATTCGTTAATGCTGGCCCATCAGTTGATAATAAACGACAAGGTAGAAAATCCTAAAGTAATAGACTATGTGTGCAACAACTCCCTGCCGTATACCGTTAATTCGGATAAGGCAGGAAACATTTACACCTTCTATCAGGCTTCGGACGGCAAGAATTATCAAATCGGATATAAGAAATTTCTTGCTCCTCAGAAATTCTGGAGCGAATTCACACCAATAACCAGGAATGCCACAAACAATGAGTATCCCTGGACAATTATCGACAGTAAAAGTACTATACATATCTGCTATCAAAGGTATAACGACAGGCAATATGAATTGGTTTACCAGCAAAAGGTACCCGACCGCAACATGTGGACCAACGAAACTGTAATTCACAATTCCATCCACCCGTTCAACGAAGCATCAATTGCATATATAAACGAAGAAATCATAATTTATTGGGTAAGAGATGATATTATTTATTACAGTTCATCTTCAGATTACGGCATTACATGGTCCAAACCTTCAAGGTACAACTTTTCGGCTGGACGACAGCTGGTGTGCATAAAATACAAAACCAACAGCACTTTCGAAATTGAAAAAATAATCTCTTCCCATTTGCCGGGAAGTTTTATCAATGGTTTTAAGATAGCTTTTTACAGTGGTTTGGCTGAAACCGACATATACAACCTGTCGGCAGACGAACTCAGATACATGATAGTCGACAGCTTTAAACTTCTCAGGAGCAGTATTGAAGAGCTGCATGATTCCGATTCGGAGCTCAGGGAAAGTATTTCAAGAATAGTATCATCCCAATCGGAGCTTGAAAAGGATATTATAAAATATACAGTAAAATTGGGTTTTATAGATAGTGAATTAAAACAGCTCAGGCATAATTTAAACAAATTTGAGCAGTACAGGGACATTCTTGAAGACCTGAGGATAAAGAACAATGCCCAGCTTCAGGAAGAAGATGCAAATATGAAGGATCAGACTGATGCCCGGGAGGAAATCATATTCGCGAAAGATACCATACCCGACAAAAACATGTCAGATCTGACCAAGCCCGAAATATTTCCCGATATGGAGGAAGTAGAAACAGATGAAAAGGCAGACATTGGACAGCAGCCTACCATATAGAAATGAGACAGGGAACAGTTCCAAATCTCACCTTTAAGTTGAGAAATTGAACTGTTCCCTGTCTCATATAAACCCAAAATGCCGTTTCCCTATATTTTGACACCTAGCCTATGCTAGGTGGGTGCCGTGCTGAAATCTTTTGTCATCCTCCGCCGTTGCACCCGTATAATACGGATGTCGGAATTAGCTTGAGGCCCGGCATCATCATTCAAACTCCGCGCTCCCTTATGTTCGATGTAGGTTCAAAATAAAAGGTTTGTCGTTCATTTCAGGCTTTTGTTTCTGTAATATTATTATAGCATCAATAACAATTTATAAACAATTTTCTTTATGGTTCTTTTAACAACGTAATCAAATAATTTAGCGCCAATGCTTTTATTTGCTCCTAAAATCAGGCTTTAGATGAGTTATACTAATAGATGCGTTCATATCTGTTATGAGTAGTACCTGGGATTATTCTGTATATTTCCAAAACGCGTATATTATTGGCTAAGCCTTCCCTGATTACGCTGTCCTTATATGCTTCGGGAAATTTCAGGCAATAACCGCATCCACCCTTGGAAATCTGGCACGGTGTAGCAACAACTTCAAATATTAGTCCTTTTGATTCAAAAATTCTGCATAATCTAAATGCAAAATTTCCGGAAATAAGTACAGCCAAGCAATCCATATCATCACTCCTTCATAATATGCAAAAGGCAGCAGGCATAAGACAGTAAGCCGTGTGGGGGGGAGGGAACCTGCTATCTTATAAAACCTGCCACCTATATATAATACTGGAAGCATAATGATTTTGTGCTTCGGAAAAACTCTTTTTTACCTATATAAAAAAGGAATTACACGCCTATTTTATTTTTCCTTGCATAATAAAACAGGTATTGCTGGGCAAACCCTGCCAGCTCACCGAAATGCTGCCGTGCGAAGTCCTGTATTTCCTTGAAACCTGCGTTTCTTTTAAAATACAGTTGTTCCATGACACGCTTGACCCATACATCGGTAGGAAATACTTCATATTTGGTACCGCTGTAGAGCAAAATGCAATCCGCAACCTTTGGGCCCACACCCGGAAGCTGCATCAATTCTTCCCTTGCTGCTCCGATTTCCATGCTTTTGAGACTTAAAAGATCTATTTTTTTCTGTTCAACCATCTGAGAAGCACCCTTTATGTATTTGCACCTGAAACCACCCTTACAGATTTCAAGCCTTTGTAAATCCGTCACCGAAAGTGCCTCCAACTGCGGAAATGAATAATATGTAGTATCCTGGTATTCCAACTTCTCCCCGAAAATTTTCGAAAGCTCCTCAACTGTTTTCATTATTCTTGGAATCCTGTTATTCGCAGATAATATAAATGAAATAAGAACTTCCCGTATATCCTGTTTAAGCAATCTTATACCAGACCCGAATTCCGCTGATTTTTTCAATATGGGGTCGAAGCCTAAAGTCTTCTTTATTCCCCCGTAATCCCTTCCAAGGTCAAAATATTCATACCAAAACCCGGTAAAATCGTCTATTGTGCAGTTTGTCAAGGTAAGTACACCCAAATCAAGGCTGACCCTTGTCACCTTTCCATTGACCACTCCAGTATAGCTCCCGTCGGTATTTCTGTTCCACCTGAAGCACTGGCCGCATTCAAAGGTTTGTACAAGATCGAAGTCTCTAATACCGTGAACCTCTACTCTGCCGTCTATTTCAACAAGCTTGTACCCGTTGTACTCCATAAATACATTCTCCTTTGGCAAACTTGGACTTAAATGCTTTTTATGTATATATTCCCTTTAATTTTGTTTTGAATCATAACTCCCCTTCTATCTTCCCCTCACATCAAGGGGAAGGAAAAGTGGGGCTTCGTAGCAAATCCGATTCTCGCCCTCGAAGTGAGGGAGAGCTAGAGAGGGAGTTTGGGCCAGAGTCAGTTGACAGTTGAGAATTGAGAATGTACGGAAGACAGTAAAACAAATTGAGAATGAGAAGAGGACAGTTTTTTTATAGAACTTTTAATATTACCTAAACTCATATATAATAAAAAAGTCAATTGGTTATGTTTTAGAAGGAGGGCATATGAAGGAAAAGATATATACAATTCCTGTTACCGAGGCTTTTGGTGAAGCCGGCGAATGTCCGCTTTGCACATTGGAACGGAAGCTTGAAAACGAATATACCGAATATACCCTGGGTCCCTCCCTTATGGAGCCTGACAGCAGAATACAGACAAATGACAAGGGGTTTTGCAGGCACCATTTTGAACTGCTGTTCAACAGTCCGGCAAACAAGCTTGGTCTGGGCTTGATAATTGAAACAATGATGGCCGAACAAAATGAGCGTTTCAACGATTTTTGGTCAAAGAAAATTCCTTCTATAAAAAACGAAGCCGGAATGTCCACAATCAAAGCTGCAGCCGGCAAGCTTACTGCCCGGCAGACAGAAACCGAACGTTTCATTGACGATATGACAAAGAAATTAAACGAATTTGAAAACAGCTGTGTTATTTGTGATAAAATTGCTTTTACAATGGATAGATATATCGATGTTACGCTTTATCTGTGGTCCAAGGAACCCGAGTTCAGGCAGCTCTTCAATAACTGCAAGGGCTTTTGTCTTCCTCATATGAAGGATCTTCTTGCAGGTGCAAAAAAATATATGGAAATTCGTGATATGGCTTCATTTGTGGATACCCTTATAGATATGCAGAAAACCAATCTTGAAAGAATCAAGGGAGAAGTCGGCTGGTTCAATAAGAAATTCGATTACAGATTTGCAAATGAACCCTGGGGGAATTCCAGGGATTCCATCCAGAGAAGTATTCAGAAATTGTCAGGCTACTGCCGTATTGGATAAAAAACAAGGAGTAATAATGTTTATTATTAAAAACGAAAAAAAACTAATAAATATTGCACTTATATCAATCATGGCAATTTTCTTTGGCATATCGGTTTATGTGGTTCTTAAGCACGGTAATTACTTTCTTTTGGGCAGTCTGGACCAAATGAACAATGATGATGTCAAATATATCAGAAGTGCTCAGGTCCTTCTTAGTGATCACAGGCTTGTTTATGGTTTTGCCGATCAACCCACCGTATTTATAATGCCCGGACTTCCGTTGGTACTTGCCGCTTTCTTCAAGATCTTCGGCTTGTCGGCCGGACTTGATGCATTCAGAGTATTTCAGGTTTTATTACATACACTGGGCATTTTTCTTATATTTTTAATAGCCAGGGATATTTTCAACCGCAGGGTTGCTATTATCGCATGCCTGTTATATGCACTTTATATCCCCGGCATTTCCAACACCGGCTTGATTCTGACCGAGGAAATATTCATGTTCCTGCTGTTAGCTCTTGTTTATGTGTCCCTGTTGGCATTAAGGACGAAAAAAATGGGGTTTTATATTGCAGGCGGTTTGCTTTGGGGGATTGCATGTCTCTTCAGACCGACGGTAGCGCCCTATCCCATAGTAATTCTCATTATGTGGCTTATTAAGAAATATACTTTTAAGGAAATGCTTAAATTTACTATAGTGACCGCCCTGATGTTCATAATAGTAATGTCTCCCTGGTGGATAAGAAATTACAGCACCTTTGACAGATTCATACCTTTAACCCAATCATCAGGCAATCCCTTCTTTCAGGGAACTTACGTGAATTATGACGAGAGTAAGGATCCTCCGCAGTATCCTGTTTTCAACAATGAAATGCAAAAGGACAAGTTTGAAATGGATACAGGTATGAAAAGGCTTAGAAAAGGCTTTTCAGAAAACCCTGTAGAATATATTTACTGGTATACCCTCGGCAAGACCTATTACGCCTGGTACAGCCCGTATTATTATAAAGCCGTGCTTGGAGTGACATGGAATCCGGTATACTTTTGGCACAAGCTTGTTATTTGTATATGCATTTTAGGGATGATCCTGGTGGTTATGAAGAGAAAAATGCATCGGGACTGCATGCTTCCGATAATTACGGTACTGTTCTTCAATACGGCTTATCTTCCGTTTTTTACATCTTCAAGGTATGCTTACCCCTTATATCCCCTTATGTTCATATTGGGTGCATATTTTGTTGAAGAAATAATACAGTATTTCATATCCAGGTCCAAAAAAGCAGCAAGCCGCATAAGCCATAAACTCTTGCTATGATAATGGGTGTCCCGCTTATCTTGGCATATCCTCGGCCAATCAACTGCAGGTATTATTTACCGGCGGTTTTTTTATGCCGTTTTATCAGCAAAATCAGGTGAGGCTTGTATTTTTCCTTTTGTTAAATTTGTGTAAAGTGGACGTAAAGTCTTTGTAAAGCCAATTGTAGCTATTCTTAACCAGTTATATAATCAATTCATGAAGATGCAAAATAAATAAGATTCTACGGGTTAACTTTCAGTTAAATTTTTTTAACACTATCTGGAATTACAAATTTCACATAATACAAGTTTTATAAAAACACAATAAGATTTAAGGGTGATGATGCATGATATTTGGTTTAAGCATTGTTTTAATAGCAGTTATATTCTGTTCTCTGGTATTCGACTTCATAAACGGTTTTCACGACACTGCCAATTCCATAGCAACTTCAGTCTCTACGAGAGTATTGACCCCCAGGCAGGCAATAATAATGTCAGCGGTTCTTAACTTCGTCGGAGCATTAATGAGTGACAAGGTTGCTAAAACAATTTCAAAAGGGTTGGTGCATGGTACTCTTGAACAATATGTAATAATATCGGCAGTTCTTGCAGCTATTATATGGAATCTTATAACCTGGTATTTCGGTATACCAAGCAGCTCTTCCCACGCCTTGATAGGAGGCCTTATCGGAGCATCAATAACCTATGCCGCCAGCACCAACATAGTTATGTGGAGTGGGGTATGGAACAAGGTAGTGCTGCCGCTGATAACCTCTCCGATAGTAGGCTTCATATTCGGATTTTTTATAATGTCATTACTCTTCGAAATATTAAGGCCATTTTCTCAAAGGTTTGTAAATAAATGGTTTTCCAAGCTTCAGATACTTTCAGCCGCAGTTATGTCATTTTCACACGGAAACAACGACGCGCAGAAATCGATGGGTATAATTACTCTTGCACTTGTAAGCGGCGGTCTTATAGGAAAGGACGCAGGAATTCCAATCTGGGTCAAGCTGGCATGTGCCATTTCTATGGCACTTGGTACTTCAATCGGAGGTTGGAAGATTATCAAGACAATGGGTGTTAACATGATAAGGCTTCAGCCTATCGGAGGATTTGCGGCAGAAAGCGCAGCAGCAATTGTTATTGAGACTGCAAGCAGAATCGGAGCTCCTGTAAGTACTACTCACGTTATATCCTCGGCAATAATGGGCGTCGGAGCTGCAAAAAGGTTCACCGCAGTCAGATGGGCTCTCGCAAAAAACATTGTTTGGGCCTGGGTGCTGACAATACCGGTAACAATGATACTTGGAGCGGTCATAACACTTATAATAAAACTTTTCATATAATACCGACAAGGCCAAAAAGACCAGGTTTATATACCTGATCTTTTTGGGTCTCAAGAAGATATGTCCTGTTATATGGTTTTTTCCTTTTTCCCGGATACCAGTACTATTCCACCTATTACTCCAATAGCTACCGGAGCAAACAGATGAGGGAAGATCAATCCCTTTGTTATAAAAATGATAATAAGTATAATACTTATTACAACCATACTCAGTCCGATAATTTTTTTAACCATTTTGCCCACCTCATAATAAATTTTTATTTTTATAAAACAAGCTTACTCATATGTCAGTACTTCACGTATGGTAAGACGGGTTGCCTTCCGTGCAGGATAATAACCTGCCAATGCGGAAACTAAAGTAACAATAAGCAGCCAGAGCGCCGGTGCCCAGATTGGATACTCAACAGCCATTACACGGGGAAATATGAATTGTCCGGTATTACGAGCTATAAAGCCTGTTAAAGGTATGGAGACAATTATGCTTAAAACCCAACTCAAAATACCGATAAAGACACCTTCCATCACAACAGACACCGATATGGCTTTTCCTGTCGCACCTATGGAACGCATTATACCTATCTCCCGGGTACGTTCCATTACATTTGTGCCTATGATTGAAGCAAGTCCCAGAGCACCCACAGCAGCCACCATCACAGACATCATCATCAAAAGTGCCAGGATGAGAATCACATGGTTTACAACAACCTGCTTTGATACCGTCAGAGGCTGAATGGTAAACAAGCTTATATTATTCTGGGCGAATTTCTTTTCAATTCTTTGTGTTACGGCTTTTTGAAGGTCTTTATCCCGTCCATCCACCAGTACTCTGGCACACATTGCATTTCCTGTTTGATTGGTAATATGTGAAAAGTAATCGTAATTTACATAGGCCGCCGATTGGAGTCCGATTTTATCCATAATGCCTACTACCTTCCATACCGTATCCTTTCCGCCAATATTAAGAGTAAGGTTATCACCCACCTTCACCGGTGTTCCCAGCTTTTCAGCATTATCAATAAACTCTGTATCCAGTACCAGGGAATTGGTATCACCCTTCTGCAGCCAACGTCCCTCCGCAATTGCCGGAGTTATCATAGTTGATCCGTTTTTCGGTGCAAATATTGCATATGGAGATCCGTATGTTCCGTCACTGTATTTTGGAAATATGTTCGACATACCATACCCCCATGCCTCGGCGGCCTTAACTCCGGGAATGGACTCCAACTGATTTTCTATGGTATCTGCAGGATACTGCCCGCCCAAACGTATATCAATATCGTAGTTTATATTCACAAAAGATTTGTCTATTGTTTTGTTCCATGAGGCAGCCGCTCCAAGAGAAGCTGTAAAGGATGCTCCACCTATAGTCAGCATAATCAGGGCTAATATCAACCTTCCTCTTTTCCGGAAGGTATTTCGGAGTGAAAGAGTAAGTGGCCGCGGCAATCCACGGAGCCGTTTCAAAAGAGAATCCATACGGCTGCTTCCAATGTTTTTAGTGTAAACCCCATAGTCACGGATAGCTTCATTAATAGTCACCCTGCTGCCTTTGGATATGGGATATACTGCCGTAACCAGAGGGACAAGAATTCCGAGAGAAATTTGGATTAAATAAGCCCAGGCCGGAACGGAACCGTCTATAACATTAAAATTGAGCATTCCCAGGGTTGCGAAGGCAAAGGATCTGCCTATCATGACACCAAGCGGAATACTGATAATAAGTGCTACTCCCGACAGGCAGAAAACCATTCCCAGATATATTCCTGTAACCTGGTGCCTGTTTGCGCCCAAAGCCTTCATTACCCCTATCTGCCTTACCTGCTGGGACAGCAGCGAAGTAATCAGTGACGCAGTGATAAACCCGCTTAAAAAAAGGCACAGAAAACCGAATATACCCAAGGTTGAAATTATACTGTTGCTTTTGTCGCTTTGCTCATATTTACCCGGTACAGGCACCTCAATCCGTTTGACTGTGTATCCTTTTTGTTTTAAGGCATTGCCCAGCCTAACTGCTAAATTATTTATATAAGACCTGCTCTGGGAATCATTACTTACAACAATACGCAACCCCGCTTCAGATGGCTTCCCTCCAAGCCATTCCAAAGTTTTTGGAGTCACATATCCTACAGCAGTTTTATTTACCCATCCCGGATCTTGGCTGGGATCAAATACAGTACCGGCAACCTGAACCTCATGGACATCCGAGTTGATAACTCTCATAGTGATAGGTTCTCCAACCCGACCATGTATTACCGGCATTGAAGCACGCTCGATCAGTATCTGCTTATCCCCCGGAGGCCAGCTTCCGGACTCGGAAAAGAATTTACCAACCTTTAAATTACTAAAATCATCTACTACGTAAAGCAGCAATACATCCCATTGGTCCGGACCTGTTTGGACTCTGGCGCGAACCGGATTACGCGCCCAGTCAACATCAGCTGTACCCGGAAAGCTTCGTGCAATATCAAGCGCACCTTTATCCGCTTTGTCCATCCATAGGGTTGCCGACGGCGGATTTGCAGATTTATAATTTGCATCTATATTACGGTTAAGAATGGTGTAAGTATCCAGGACCAATCCAACCCCGAATACACCAATTGCAATTGCCAGGACCACAAGTATGGTACGAGGCAGATTCAGCCATAAATCACGGGTTATTTTACGCCAGCGCGGACTTACTATCATATTAACCCTCCCTTTCCTGCATCACAGTTCGGTTTACAACTGTACCGTCGGAAAGTGCTATTGAACGAGTGAAATATTTACTCAAATCCCTTTCATGAGTAACCATGACTACAGTCTTTCCATCCTCGGCCAATTTTGCAAACGAACGCATAACATCGTCTGATGTCCTGGAATCAAGGTTTCCTGTCGGTTCATCGGCGACTATTATCGGCGGGTCATTTGCCAGAGCACGTGCAATAGCCGCCCTCTGCTGCTGCCCTCCGGACAATTCAGACGGGAGCTTTCTTGCCTGTTCGGGTATGCCAAGCTTCTCGAGAAGTGAAATAGCCCGTGTATAGCGTTCTTTTGATGGGTAGGTTTTGCAGAAGTCCATTGGAAGCATGATGTTTTCAACAACTGTCAATGTCGGCAGCAACTGAAAGAATTGAAATATGACCCCAATATTTTTTCCTCTCCAAACCGCCAGCTGTTCCTGGTTCATCGAGTGTACCGGAGTTGAAGCAACAAATATTTTGCCCGAGGAAGGGCTGTCAATCCCGGTAATCATATTGATAAGCGTAGATTTGCCGCTGCCTGATTTACCTACAATAGCTAAAAACTCCCCTTTTTCAGCCTCCATACTGATATTTTTAAGCGCATAAAAGGAACCTGAAGGTGTATTGTAAATCTTATTAACCTGCTGCAGCGAAATTATTGAGCTGCCTGGTTTATCCTCCATATCTGCAATGTTTGATTTTTTCTGGTGTCTCAATTTATAACCCCCTGTCAATTAAATATTTCAAGTCTTGAAGAACTATCTAATCAACCTCCGTGCATTCTTTTAATAATACCTATCAGGTCAACGGACTTGGCTACAAAACCTAAAACTACAACAATTGCCACTACAATTAAAATAATGATTATATTTCTCTTCATAAATTTTCCCCTTCCGAAATTTTAATAGACACTGTGTTCAATATCGATTATAATGTCTATTAAAAGACGTTACAATAATCAACATAGCTGAGAATGTTTACTAATGGACAGTCGAAAGTAAATTGTTCAGAAAGAGGCTTATTATGAAAGAAAAAATGGAAGACAGACGTATTATGCGTACGAGGAACATGCTGTATGATGCTTTTTTAGACCTTATGATAGAAAAAGGATATGAATCCATAACAGTTCAGGACATAATAGACAGGGCCAACATAGGCAGGTCAACCTTCTATTTGCATTTCACCGACAAGGAGAACCTTCTGTTAAGCAATATGGAGCAATTGAGACATTTTTTAAAGGATCAGAGCTTAAATAATCCAATATTAAACAAAGAAGAATACCAATTCGGCTTCAGCTTTGCAATGCTGCAGCATGCCCAGGGCCATAAGCGGTTATATAAAGCTATTGTGGGTAAAAAAGGCGGTACTGCGGTGATCTACCATATGAAAAATATGGTGTGCGGTTTGATAAGTGACGATATCGAGGCTCTACTCCCTTTTTCGTCTTTACCCATTCCCAAGGAAGCAGTAATAGACTTTGTGGTCAATACATTTATGACCCTGATAAGCTGGTGGATGGATAACAACATGCCTTGCCCGGCAGAAGAGGTAAACAGGATATTTCACAAGCTGGCCCTCAATGGGCTGAATTCGCTAAAGGCAAGTGTATAATATAAAAACCATCAGTGCTGCCTGATGGTTTGTTTTGTCCATTCTTTGTGGATCATCGTTATTATTGCAAAATTTGTCTTTTTTTACGATAATATATTTAGATATGTTTTAAGGAAAACCATGGGTGTCATTGTTCTACCAAATTTTATGACCTTAAGTGAGGCGAAAGGAATGGTTGTTAAAATGGGAAAATTAATAAAAATAACAACGCTTGCAGTATTATTGGTATCCGTTTTGATAATGACGAATCATGTATATGCAAGTGGCTATGAAGCCGTACAAGCAGATATTAATGGGGAAGTAAATGTAAACCTGTATGGTGCAAATGGAAATAACACTTTTGACAACTCGACTGTACTTAATAACATAATAACTGGAGTAGGGTCAAATAATACAGATTTATATTTTCCAAAAGGAATTTATAAAATAAGTGGTAATATAACATTTCCAGATAATATAACACTAACATTTGAAAAAGGTGCTATGTTGAGTGTGGATAATTCTAAGACAGTGACTATTAATGGTCAAATTAATGCGGAAATGTTTCAGGTATTTACTGGAGCAGGCGCAGTTAACGGACCTGCAAACAATCCTCAAATCTATCCCCAGTGGTGGGGGGCTAAAGGCGATGGAAGCACCGATGACTCGGCATCATTAAAAAAAACTATTGATTCTTCAACAGTAAATAACACCATTTTTATTTCAAATGGAAGCTTTAATCTTAATAATAATACTATAAATATAACAAAATCTTTAAAAATATCAGGCTCGGGTATATTAAACAATGCCAAATTATATATAACTGGGACATCAAACGTTGAAATAAATGGATTAACCACTAACAATGTATATTTAAGTATTTCTAATTCTTCGAATATTAAAGTTTTAAATAACAAATTTACCAATATAACAAAAGACATAGGAGGTTGTATAAGCCTAAATGCAGGTTGTACAGATATACATATAATTGGGAATAGTATATCTAATATAAATTATATAACATCAGCTTCAGTTTATGGATGTGGAGTAAAATTAGAAACAAGTGGAGCTGTTGGAACGGTTGAAATAGACTCAAATAATTTTAGCAACATCCATGGACCCGCTGCTATTTGGATTGGCGGAGGGACAGGCCTTTCTATAGATGATATAAAAATAACCAATAACATAATTCAAAACACTGAAAACTTTGGTATTGAGTTCTTTGGTAACAATAATGTTATTATTAGGGCAGGGCTTATTGAAAAAAATAAAGTATGGGATATAGGATCACAAAGAGCTCCCGGAACAGGAGTTGGATGTGGTGGTATATATACTTGCGGAACTTTTGCAAGTAACGTAGATGTAATCGGAAATGATGTAAGAAGGGTATGTGAGGTAGGCATAGAAGGCAGATGGCACTCAGTTAAAGATAATTACATAGAAGATACCGGAAAAGATCAATTGAATTATCCGATAGGGGATTCTGCAGGTATTTATTGTGGCGGCCAATATGTAGAAAACAATATAATAGTAAACCCAGGGGCTAATGGTGGTATATATTGTTATTCAGGTGATAAAATAAGTAATTTTAATTACACAGGTAACATTATAAGAAATGATTATACTCAGTGGGTAGCTGCAACATCATATAGTGCTGGTGATTTAATAGTTGCGAATCACAAATGGTATATATGCATTCAAGCAGGTACATCAGGAGTTAGTTCTCCTAATGGAACAGGCGCTGGCATAAGTGACGGATCGTGTATATGGAATTATAAAAAACCATTTGGAGACAATGGTATAAGTTTAAATGGAGTAATGGGATTAGAGGACATAACAATCAAAGATAACCACGGAATAAACACACCAATATTATTATTGGCTTCAGCATTTAATAGGAATATAACAATAGTTGGTAATACCCAACAGTGTAATAATTATACTCCTGTATTAGCTTATCTTGGTGGCTATGGATCAAAAGTGTGCGAAAACCTTGTTTTTGATAGAAACAATACGGGCAATATGATTATCACAAACTATGATTTTAGTGCTTTTTCGGGAAGCACTCCTGATAATTGGAGCTTATGTAACGGAACTATAACAGAAGTGGTAAATGATTCCGGTAGAACCATTCCACAAATTAATCAAATTGATGCGAAAAATTTAGGAAGAATAAAGCAAACAGTTAATTTCCTCCCTGGGTTACTATTGGCGGAAATTAGGTTTAAATCAAATGACGGTATTAAAGTTAAGTATTTTAATGGAGTAAGCGGGGCTTATATGGGCGAATTTTCTTATACAGATACTTCGGGTCAATTTATAGTTATTGGCAGTTTGATTAATATCACAAATACCGATAGTATACGATTAGAAATATCCGCGAAGGATCAAACAGATATAGCAGCTGGTAATTATGTAGCTATTGATTATATAAAAGTTTATGAAAAATAATGAAGGTTGTGATATGTAAAATTAGCCTTTATAAAAATTCAAAGCCGAAACCTTCGATTCCCCTCTTTTATAAAAAGAGGGGACGGAGGGGTGAAGTATAATGCCCACTTTTTTGTGTTAGTTAAATTATGGAAATGTTTAAAAAATGGATAATAGAAAAAGTGAAACCCGCTAATATCAAGAGGTTTCACTTTTCGATTATGAATATTTAGTGCAAAAATACGATATAGAAAGTGCAAATATTAATTACATTTAGTGCAATTTGTAGGTATAACTCACATTTTTTAAAGAGCTTTTTAATTATTTCTTCTGCTCTACAACAAGGCTTTTGGCCACCAGGTTCATATTCTTTATGTTTAGCGCCGTCAGTCTTTCGACCTCTTCTCTTACATGCCTCTGGATTTCATACAGCAGTGGTTTTATTACATAGCCGTAAACCAGTACAAGGTCCATTTCTATATATATACCTTCGGGGTGGTTCTCGGCCCTGAACCTTGAAATCCTGCTTACTCCCTTTATATTCGAAGTTACATATTCAATGATTTGATATATTGTGTAATCGGAGATGGTATATCTCCCTAAATAGCTGAAGGTTGGCCTTACGACCGACTTTTCCCCTATCAGCTGATAGCTTCCCTTACCTTTTCTTTTAAAGATTTGTAAGGGATCAAGAAAATATCCCGAAAAATCTTTTCTTATTTCAAACGTAGGAACCGGTATGACATGCTTACCCTGTTCCCTTCTGGTTGTCAACGCCTGGTTTATCTCATACTCGCTGGCAACTTCATGTATATATATTTTCTGATCTATTCCGTTTAAGCCAAGGCGTTGGGCAATAGTCTCAACCATCCCGTCGGATGTCCCGAGTATAAGTATTGCTTCGGGCTTATACATAGTAAACGCCTTTTTTAAATCCGCAGCGTGGTTTTCATCTGTAAAAATCGCACGTTTTATTGAACCGATCTTTGTACTTTCCTTTTTGGCAGATGTACCGGCGATAATTTGATTGCCTCTTATCAGAAGGCCGTCGTCAATTATGTAATCTATTCCATGCTCCCTTGCAACCCATGTGGCTCTGTGGCTTTTACCTGTTCCACTGGGTCCTATGAAGCCTACTACTCTCAAAGAAATTCCTCCATTGTGAATTACCAATTTAAAATTATTTTATATCAGTATTGTAGCATATCTATGAAAAAAGCAAAATATTTACCTTGGAGCATTCCTCGATGAAGGAGAGGTGTGTCCAACTTCCCCGCTAACACAATTTTCCTAATAAAAGGGAAAAAGAGAGCTTTTGACTCTCTTTTCTTTCCCCGGATAATTAGTCTTTAGTTTTTTAGGTCTTTTCATCTTTTGCACATTTGTAATTTTATCTTTGGTAAAAATATGTTAAACTATTCAATATTATGTGTTAGCTAAGAAGGTTTTATACACTATGTTGTATTACACGATATATTGTATCATTTGAGTTGTAGATGTCAATATATATTGTAAAAAAAAATGTAGTAAAATAGTACTAATTATAATATTGGGTAGAAAACAAAGGAAGTAGGTCGTTTGACCTACTTCTCAGTTTCGCCTTTTGCCAACTTTACCCGACATAAATCACATCCGGTGCAAATCAATACTCTTCCTGAAAAAACATTTTTAATAGTCTCCAGTAATTCCTTGTTCCGGAATTGTTCGGTGCTGTGAATCATAATCTTCCTGGGTGCCAAAGTTATTAACGAGCTTACAAGCAGATCATCATAATTTACTTCACCTTCGTTTATTTCTGTCATAAACTCCTGAATGCATTCATTGGTTATTTCTTTTCCGTTCCCGTCCTGCAGAACGTATTTCCCGTCATAGGCCACTATTATATGAACAACATCGAACTTTGGATCCTGTATATCTACAAAATATCTTAAAAGTCTTATAAACTCCTTATATTCCCTCTCCATAAGGAAATCATCCACAGCCTTGTCTACTATTTCTTCAAGATCTTTTATATAGTCTTTTAATCTAAAGTTTACAAATCCGTCCAGTATTATATTGTTCGAACTTTCAAAATAATCCAGCAGCTTTCTTACAATAATGTTCCTTCGGCGAATCTGAAATATGCTGTTGAGAATGTTTTTATCATCATTTCTAATAATTCTCAACGCAAGTTTCATTATTTCCTGTTTTTCGGCAGAGTTAAAATAGCAATAATTACTGTTTATTACTCTACCTATCAGCTTCTCCTCATACTGTCTTAAAATAAAATCAGCCAAAGCATTTGAAACATGGGCAGTAAGCAGGTTATATGGCTGAAAGGATTTTTCGTTAGAGGTCTTATCTTCATTAATACTGCAGATAATGGAAGTCGAACCGTTGGAATTAACTTCGTTAACAGAATAATTCACTTTATTGATATTTAACTGCTGCAACTCGTTGTTAATGTGCTTTAAAACATCATCAGCACACTCGTTAACTCCAATATAGAGATACTGCATCAACTTCACATCCCTTCAAATGTAGTATATGTGTTCGCAAAATGTTGTATGCAGTAATCGGCTTTCGCAATATTTTCCACAATATGCCTACAAGCATCCTGCATTTCTATATTCATCCGTATAATCAACCCATTCGTCGATTTTTAATATAAAACAAAGTCTATAAATGATTTATATTAAAGACTTTGTTTTATGCTCTTTACGGAAATTAAAAAATCAAGGTTGAAATCATAATTTCCCCAAGCATTATAAAAAATAACCTACCTTCTAATATTTACCGTAGAAAACAGATACCAGGCAGTTGTAAAAAACTCATTCTGCCTTATTTCACCGTGTTTCTAGCGTTCGTTACCTATATTATTATATGTAATTGAAATAAGTAAGTTACAAGAAAGAATAAGATTATATGATGTAATATATGGAATACAGAAAAGTTAAAGCAGCTGGTTTCCATATAGTGGGAATTCCCAATATACAAAATATTGATACCAAAAATAGCCAGATATACTATTTAGTATAGTTAAAAATGCGAAATTTAAGAAATTAAGATTTAGAAATGTAAAAAAAGATATCCTTAAACAGACATTAAAGGCAAGACCGATCCTATATCAATAACCGATCCTTTTGCAAGTGATATGGGCTTTATTCCCCTTGCTTCCAGAAAGGAAAAAATTAAAGCATGTGATTTCAACAGTCTTAGGTTTCCATTGACAACCCATTTGTTCTTTGCTGCAAGACCTCCGCAGCCTCCTATCAAGCCTCTGTCCAAACCCGGAAGCAAAATTTCATCGGCTTCTTCAAGCAGCAGTACATTTATCCCGTATTTTTCAACCGCAGCTGCAATTCCTTTGTCATGGGTAATTATGCTGTTTTCATTTACAACTGACACTGAGCATTTTGTATAGCCCTGCTTAACATTAATAAATGTCAGATTTTCTTTTTCAAGTAGATTAAGCAATGCTCTATCGGTATATTTAAAATTATGAATTAAAAAGCTGCCCACCCTTGCAGCATTATATGCAATATCTCCCGGATATTGGGCTGTAAGGCAGGAGGACCCCTCGATAAGTTCAAACCCGTAGCCTTGTAATTGTTCCAGCAGGTTTGGAGATGTACCCGGAGCATATACAATTGTTTTCTCTCCTATATGATGAAGCATTATATCGGGATGAAAAGCTATTGCATCATATACTCCCGGATACCTTGAAGTCCTTATGACTTTGATACCCATTTGTGCCAGACATACTTCGGCTTCGGGCGAGGTCCGTCCATCTATGACAACCAAAGAGACATTGCTTTCAGGTAAATTAGGTATTTTAACGAAATCCATCGAATATCCTCCCCTAGTAAAAAAACAGGGTAACACATAAATACATACTCTCATATTATATAAATACGATGTGAATTGCTATAGGTTTTGATCCCTCTCATTAGTAGTATACTGATGAGCCGGCAAAAAGCCAAATTATTTTGGTCATAAATAAAAATAATCACAATAATATATTATAAGGACTAACTGCCGGTTACCGCGGAAATCGGCGGTTATTTAAATAAACCGCGCCTGCTGCATACAGGCGCGGTAATCTATTACAGCCATTCCTCATCTTTATCAACTCAAAATTCTACATAACTCATATTGATTTTACCATGTGACAAAGGCAATCATATTTTAAATTTTATTGGTGATAATATAATTGCGATATTCTTGAACCAATTCTCTTGGTTGGTTAAATCAGAGGTTCAATTCATCTATTCTTGAGGAGGTTGAATTATGACAATGATTAACTGCTCTTCAGATTGTATTCACCAGAAAGAGGGAGTCTGTACTTTGGAAAACACAGCTGCCAATGTAGTTTCGGCATTATCGGATTGCATCTTTTTTCAAGGCCGAAATCAGGATTCCGTTACGAATGATGAAAATAAACATGATTAAAATATTGGGATATATTTAATCCAACCCGTTGATATATGACTTAAAATCCTCCAGGTGTTCATAGGGAATCGCAACTCCCTTTTGACTCGGCCTGAATTCGTCACTGCTGCTATCCATCCAGAAAACTCTTATATCCAAATAGACCTTACCATTTTTTTCAACTCTTTTAATTTGAATCTCTTCACGGTTGTTTTTTTCAATTTTACCTACCAATTCTTCCTTATCCCAGAAATCAGCCATAATATTCCTCCGGTTAATCTGTTATTTTTGAAAGCTTATATTTATAATATAAACATTCATAAAGCAATTTATCAATCTGATCCTGCAAAAAATATCTTTCACTATCCGAAAGACAGGTACTTTCAAAGTAAAAATTTAAATCTTGCAGGAGCAGGTCTATCTTGTTTCCCAGGTTTTCCAAAAAAACACCCTCTTATATTATATTCAGCCCGTTTTTTGCTGCTTAGCCGAAATAATATTAAAATTAGATCTTCAATTTTTTTACAATTAAGATATTATCAAAGAGAATATTTCCAGTAAATAGTACTTTCGAATCATTTATGAAAATTATATCTCATACTTTTTGTATGTATTTTTAATAAATCATTGGAAATAATAAATTAAAACTAATATGAAAAGGAGTTGTTAAAATGCATAGAACGCCATTGGACAGGCTTGCATTAATTATAGTAATAATCGGAGCATTAAATTGGCTTCTCATAGGGCTTTTCCAATATGACCTTGTCGCAGCCATATTCGGCAGCTCGACAACCTTTATCAGCAGAGCAATATACGCAATAGTAGGCTTGGCCGGTCTTTACTCCATAAGTCTTCTATTTAGAGAAAGCACACCTGTTAGGGATTGATTCAATTTTCGGCTTTTATCTTATAAAACTTACAAAACAAAAATGAACTTTGGAATTAGAGACATTCCAAAGTTCATTTTGTTTTATATAAAAAATTAGTTATCAATTATGCTCAACTGCTTCTTTTATTTCATTTTTTTCTTTAGGTATTTCGCACCCTTTCCCATGGGCTTCAGTACATGCATTCAGATTTTTTACAATAACTCCCTTGTCTCTCTCTGTAAGCTTTACTGCAATAATATTTCTTCTACCCATATTATCACCCCCTATTAAAGATATACCCTTTTTATAGGGACCGGAAACATGGTAAATTAAAACAAGCCCGTTAAAACAGGTTTTAAAGCTCCATACAGGAAGCTTAATCCGAAAAAAACCATAAAACCGCCAAGCAGGATTATCACAACCCGGTATATTCTGATATTGATTAATTTCCTGGTTTTAGCCACTATATATGAGATAAAAGTATACCATGAAATATCGGTAAAAATATGTCCGATGTAAAAAACCAGCACTCCCAGAATCCCGAAGGATTTGTAGGAATTTAAAATCAAGCCCAACCCGACAACTGCCCACCAGAATATAAAATATGGGTTTGATGCACTGATCAAAGCCCCTCCAAGCAAAAGGCTTTTATTTCCTGACGTATCATGACTTTCTTCGATATTTAATTCCAACCGGTTTAAAATAGCATCTCTGACCATTCTTATCCCAAGGTAGCTTAGAAACCCTCCGCCCACAATACCAATTGCAGTCTTGGCTGCGGATGTTCCCAGGTATTTTCCTATTCCAAAAAGCAATAGGATTACAAGGAAAAACTCCAGGACAGAATGTCCCAAAGATATGAGAAGCCCGGATTTAACCCCGGACTTTATACTTTTATCTATGGTATATGTTAACAGGGAACCGGGCATAAGTGCTCCCGAATAACCAATGACCACCGAAGTAAAAAACAGCTGTATCAATTAATCCCACCCACCTATATGTGTAACTCTGTTGCTTGCCTGTTTTATTTTCATCTTGTGTTCAAAAATATCATACCATCTTTTTTACGGATTATGAATGAGTCAGTTTCCGATTTTAGTATTTTTGAATCCTCCGGTAAAATAATTTTCTCTCCGGCGCCCGTCAAAAAAGCCGTTCCTCCTTCAAAAATTACACTGAATTTAAATTTTTCTTTTGTGTGCCCTATAATATCTTTCTTTTGACCGCTGCTTAACCGTATTCTCTTAATTTCTTTAAGGTAGTATTCCTGTTGGCATTTCTCCAGATTATTCTTAAACTGTTCAATGCTCATTTCAGTCATGAT
Organism: Bacillota bacterium; assembly: GCA_030705825.1. Lineage (GTDB taxonomy): Bacteria > Bacillota > Clostridia > Acetivibrionales > JANLFN01 > JAUZPR01. The sequence continues at coordinate 33,952 of JAUZPR010000009.1, forward strand.
TATAATATTCCTTTCTAACAGTCTCAAGCTCATACCCATAGCCTGCATTATTAAGAATATCGTATGTTGTCTTGATTACCAGTTCAGGTTTTATTTTGTCTTCTTCAAGTAAAAAGGTCAAATAGTCAAAAGTCATATCAAACAGCTCCTGCCAGGAGTATATATCTTTGAAATTCAGGATTTTTCCCATTGCTTCCTCCATTAAATAAGCTATCTATTATTTTATACCATATAAAATTAAAAATCATATTTTCAATCCAGATTACGGGTAGAAATGGCGATTTCGTGGTATACTATCGATAGAATCCTTGTGTGGTTGGTTTTAATACAATCATGCAAAGCTTCTACATATAAAAGGAGTGATATATTTGCCAGAGTTCTGTACATGCGGTTCTTTAGTAATTAATGGACAATGCACCAACAAAAGATGCTCTATGAGTTCGGCAACAAAACCGGCGAAATCCAGATCTGCAAAAACCGGATCAGCAAAAACAGCAAGTAAGGAAGCAAAGCCGCTTAGAACCAGAAAAGCTTCAAAATGTATAACCTATAATCTATATGACCTGGAAAATAAAGAGGATAATGTTCAATAGAACATTATCCTCTTTAATATATCAAAAACCTAAATACCCTGACAACAAAGCGAGCCTGCTAATCGGGTATGTTATCATAGAAAAAGCCGAATAAAGCTACCAAAAAGCCTGCCAAAACTATAAAGAGTTCATAACCATTGAAAATTTTCAGAAATGCGATATAAATTCCTACTAGCATAATGGCTATCCCAAGCCCAAGTATCTTAACAGATTTATATAGCAAAAGCTGTCACCTTCTCTCATATAACTACAATTTTGTATTAATATTATACATTCTACATATTATTACCAAATCCTCTAAATTTTTTAAATTTTGTTATATATTTTTTTCGAGCAGCTATCAGTAATGGATAAAATTCTCCATAAAAAAGGGAGCAGTTCAACGAACCACTCCCTCAATTAATTATACTTATTTGGTAAATTCCGCCATTATGGTTATATCGGCTGCTGGCATGATAAAATTCGTACCCCTTATAGCCACATCCTTAGTTCCGTCATTATATTTAAGTGATCCTGGTTTGAGCCTGTATCCCCTGTTGGGAATTACCGTAATGCCGACTATTGAGCCGGGAACGGCAGAATTAACACATACCTTTATGCTTCCGCCTTTTACATTTTCGACATTTATGAAATAGCAGGTTCTTTCAAATATAGCGGTAATGGTTACTTCGGACGCAGGCATTCTAAATGTTGATCCGTTAATTTTAACATCTGAAGCCCCGTTATTATATTTGAGCGAGCCGGCCTTTAAGCGGTAGCCCTTATCTGGGTTTATTATCAGGTGCACCGTCTGACCGGGTTCTGCCGAGTCAGGAATTGCTTTAATATAACCGCCTTCAAATTTAGCAATATTTACTTTATATATATCCCTTTCGAACTCAGCCGTGATGGTTATATTGGATGCCGGCATAATGAAGCTTGTTCCGTTTATGACTGTATCCTTATTACCGTCGTTGTATTTCAGCGAGCCGGCTTTTAACCGGTAACCCTTTTTGGGTAATATATTAAGCCTTATGGTTTTCCCTGGCAGTGAACATGCCGGAACTGCCATTATGCTTCCGTTTTCCGGTTTAACAACTTTTATGGTATAAATATCTCTTTCAAATTCTGCTTTAATTGTTATATTGGCCTCCGGCATAACAAAGCTTGTTCCGTTTATAACTGTATCTTTTGTGCCGTCATTGTATTTCAGAGATCCGGCTTTGAGCCTGTATCCCTTATCCGGAGTCACTTTCAGATTGATATTGGTTCCGGCTGCCGCTGCCGTAGGATCAGCTGTAATACTTCCATGCTTAAATGTACCTTTACTTACATTATATATAACCGGTGCCTTCTCAAATCTCACATTATCCATGTACATTCTTCCGGCAAAGTCACATCCTACATCGGCCACGACTATTGTTATGTCACGAAGAACGGTATCTGGCCCAATAACCTTATTATCATTTATTTTGTCAAGATCGAACGAGACTTTAAGATGATATAGGTTATCAGCTGTTTTAGGAAGAGTATTTAATGTTGAAAGCGGTATATTGAAGGTTTCGGTGGCTTGGGCCCAGTAACCCAGGCTTGGCGGTGCAAATGCCAGATTTATGGATATATTCCCCTGGGTTGCACGTACAGGATCAAGATAAAAATCGAATGAAAGGAATTTATTATCTCCGCGTGTCGCATTGATACCGTTCAGCACGATCCTGGGAGCATCTGCCCATCCGTCGGTCGGCTTGACATCCGGGTAAGCGGTTTCCCATGATATAGCCTTGGATCCGTTTGCTTGCTTTATGGTCAATGCAGATTTGACTCCTGACCCTGCATCCCAATTCCAACCCTGACGGGTCGAATCTTCAAAATCCGAAGGCATTGCCGGAGTACCCAGAGGGTCATGTACTACAGGAGGCTCAACAATAACCCTGTTTCCTGTTACTGTGATATTATCCAAATAGATAGTATCGGTACCGGTTGAAGCTCCTACAAACAGAATAATATTTGTTAAAGTACTGTCCGCAGAGTCTTTTGATATTGTATCAAGGTTTGGTGAATCAGCTGTAGAAATGGATAGTACTGCTTTATACATGCCGTCCGGCTGTAGAACAAAATTATCCGGAGTTACCTGTATGGCCCTTGTCGGATTTGCCCAACCATGGGCTGCACTCTGCGGTATTGCTGCAATGGACACAGTCGCAGGCTGTGCTGTAATAACATCCATAGTCAGAGCAGATGCTCCGATTATATTCGGGCGGGCAGCCGAACCATCTGCCGAAATTCGGACATTAGCCCAGTAATTGCCTGCAGAAAGGTCACTGCTTGCACTTAAGCCGGAAATTTTCAATCTATTGTTTTCATTTGCCAATACTACTGTTTTAATCGGACTGTCCCCGTTTAATCCAAAGCCTTGCGTTGTTCCATCGTTAAAATCCCATATGACGGTTGTATAATCTTCTCTTGGTGTACGGTCTATTGGTTTGTATTCAATTCCTTTGATACGGTCGCGTACGTATTCACCAGAAACGCTGAGCTCTTTATCAGACCATACCTGGTCAGCGCCCGGATCGAGATTTGTAGCATCGGACTTGCCCAGTTCAAAGGCTGTAAATGCTGCCGAGGTTTCATTTTTATTGGTCAGTGACCAGTTGCACCAGCTTACGTTATTTGCATTAAGATATTCGATCCATTGATCCGCCTTGTCCAGGAAGGGACCATTGTTACCATCAGCCTGGCTTGTTCCCCATTCTGTGGCAAATACTGCCGCTCCATGTTCAAGTGCATATCTGGTGTTGCTCATAACATTTGATCTGTCGGTATCATCTGATGACGCCATGTGTGTACCGGTATAAAAATGTACGCTGTACATTGTATTGGCATCGTTTATAGGATTATCAGCCGCCAGATCAGGCCTCTGGCTCCAATTGGGACTTCCGACTATAACTATATTGTCATTTCCGTTGTCCCTCAGCATTTTTATTATTGGCTCTGCATAAGCTTTTACCTTTGCCCAGCCGGCCGCATCATTTGTAACTCCGGGATCACTTCCTCCATTTGGTTCATTGGCCAGTTCATATATGACATGCGGGTCATTCCTGAATTGATTGGATATCTCAGTGAAGAAATTCACAGCACCTGAGTATATCGACGCATTGGGATCACCAGGTGTCAGTACATGCCAGTCTACAATAGCATACATGTCATTTGCTATTGCATAATTAATTCCGTCAATTACCTTGTCCTTAAGGGTCGGGTCTGTGGCGTACCCGTTTTCCCCCACATACATTGCAAGACGAATAACATTGCTGTTCCAATCATTCGAAAGAGCAGCAAAGGCATTATTGTTTATTATCTGCGGGAACCACTGCAGCCCGTGTGTGCTCATTCCGCGAAGCTGTATGGGTTCTCCGTTTCTATCGCACAAAGTCTTCTGACCGTTTTCTTCAATTAACTGCAGGGCTCCGGCTGCCGATGGTTTTTTAACTGCTGCATTGCCCAGCAGGTGGGTATACGGTGCCTGTTCGAATTGGGCAGTAACAGTTACGTTGGAGGCAGGCATTGTAAAGCTTGTGCCGGTTATCGCAGTATCTGCAGTACCGTCGTTATACTTTAGTGAACCCGGTTTTAAAACCATTCCGGTATCTGGCGATACAGTAAGGTTGATTGGAGTTCCAGCCACCGCGGAAGTCGGATTGGCTGTAATTTTTCCTCCAGTCAGTGTCCCGATGTCAACCGTATATTTATCCTCGAATTTTGCGCTTATGTTATCGATAGAAATGGTATCAGTCGAGGCTCCGACAAATAGAATAATATTTGTCATTGTGCTGTCGGCCGCATCTTCCGAAATAGCCTTCAAATTGGGTGAATCATTAGCTGTTATTGTAAGAACGGCTTTATAAGTACCATCTCCCTGATCGGTTGTATTCACCTGAGTGGCACGTGTTGGATTGGCCCATCCATTTGATATACTTTGTGGTATGGCGGCAATTGATACTGTTGCAGGTGCCTCGGAGATGACATCCATTGTGAGAGCCGTTGCACCATACAAATCCGGGCGGGCGCTTGTTCCGTCTGCCGACAGGCGTACATTTGCCCAGTAATTTCCCTCCGAAAGATCCCCGCTGGCACTCAAACCGGTAATTTTCAGAGCATTGTCTTCATTTGCTAACGATACTGTCTTTACAGGACTGTCCCCATTTACACCAAATCCCTGTGTTGTCCCGTCATTGAAGTCCCAAATAGCTGTCGAGTGTTCTGCCGCATTGACGGTGGCGGGAATAAACATCCCCATCATCGCCAGTACCAGCAGAATAGCAAGCATACGTTTTTTCAAATTACTTCTCACAGTAAGTCCCCCTTGCTTTTTTCTGATAACAGCAATCCTTTCTGCAGAAACAATGCTGTTAAATGACCATTAACTGGAATTGGTTATATTATATTTCTGTGATTACATATTATGTAATTTCTTACAACATCACTTTAAAATAACGTAACTACCATACAAGCTGAGGGTAATACCGGGAAATCTCCAATAAACCTGTCAAAAAATTTATTTTATTTATTTACACGAATTATTTCAGATATTGGCTCTTTATGGTAGAATATAGAAAATCACAAATACGTTTGCATAGTGTTCGGCAAATTACCGGAGGTTATATGGAAAATTACTTGAGCGAGCTTAAAAGATTAGCAGAGATAATTATAGAATCCGACCTGGATTATGGAAGATTGAAAAATGCCACTGATGATTTATATCGTTTTTTCCTGAACATTTCAGATTTTGAGGAAAACACCGATGATAATAGATCCGATATCTACCTGCCTTCTGGAAAAGCCATAGGCCCGGTATGGGCGGCCATGTGTATAAAAGAAATAATGCGGACCAGGGTGTTCCTGAAAGGAATTCTCAAAGGTATAAAAACAGCTCTTGATGAATTCAGCGAAAGACCCATACATATACTCTATGCAATGCCTGTGAATTTAAAATAAGCAAGGATAAACCGGTACATATGCTTATATCCGAGACAATGCTTAATGCATTATACAGAGAACCTCAGGCTGCTATAACACTGAACCTCGTGCCTCAGCTGCTCAAGGATGCAATTCTAATACCGCAAAACATAATTATAGAGGCCGGTGCCATGGATCCGGAAAGAAATGTGGAAAGGATTATGGGGGTTGAGGGTGCCGATAAGGACTACTATATTCCTCTCGGAAGAATTTTTGAGCTGAATAGAGAAACGGCGGTTTCTTATGCGAAGACAAATAATCCATACCAATTTCCAGAAATCGAGATAGAAGTCCCCCCTGATATTGGGCAAAAATATAAGCAGTTGGATTTGTTCACTACAATACAGGTTTTTGAAAACGAAATCCTGGAAAACTGGCAATGCTCGTTAACACTGCCTAAATTCATTATGGAGCTGGATAAAAAGAAAGCACCGGTTAAAAGGATAGGGTTCAGATATGCAGCCGACGGAGATCCGCATTTTGAGTACAGTATTAAATAAGGTTTAGGAAGTGAAAAACGCTTTCCCGTAAATACGGAAAAGCGTTTATGAACTTCAATCTTTAACTCTCAACTATCATCTGTCAACTGTCAACTAACATTACTCCTGCTCCCAGTTGTGATATACATTCTGCACATCATCAAGATCTTCAATATTTTCTATAAGCTTGTCCATGAATTCTATCTGCTTGGGATCATCTAATTTTGTGTAGGTTGCCGGTACCATTTCTATTTCTGCTTCCACGAATTCATAGCCCTTTTTCTCCAGCTCTTCCCTTACCTTTGAAAAATCTTCGGGGGCTGTTGTAACTGCAAAATATTCTTCATCTGCAGTAAAGTCTTCTGCTCCTGCATCAAGGGCTTCCATCATCAGAGTGTCCTCATCGGTCTTGTCAGTCTCCTCTATAAGTATTACACCCTTCTTGTTGAAAAGAAATGAAACGCTTCCCGACTGTCCGAGGTTTCCGCCGAATTTGTCAAAAAAGTGCCTTAAATCTCCTGCAGTCCTGTTCCTGTTGTCGGTCATAGTTTCAACAATTACTGCAACTCCACCCGGGCCGTAGCCTTCGTACTGGATTTCCTCGTAGTTCGCCGAATCGGCTGAACCCGCAGCCTTTTTTATACTACGATCAATATTTTCATTAGGCATGTTAGCTGCCTTAGCTTTTGCAATAACATCCTTGAGCTTGGAATTGGCCTCAGGATCAGGACCTCCCTGTCTTACAATTACTGCTATTTCCCTTCCCAGCTTTGTAAAAACCTTGCCCTTCTGGGAATCGGATTTTTCCTTTTTATGTTTAATGTTTGCCCATTTGGAATGGCCTGACATAATTTACCTCCTTAAATCAATAAGTATTTGCAATAAAGATTATAATATTAAAATACAAATAAATAAAGAGCGTTTGTATTTTCTTTTACATAAATTATTGAGAATACCTGTGTCCTAGCTATAATAATGCATGATGCTTATTTTTTCTGGGCATATTTCCCTATATAGCGGAATTGATGTTTACTTTTTCGCTTGAAAGGGATAAAATGTAGTAGCAAATATAATATTTCCATTCATTACCATTGCATTCAATACTTGGATTCTTTTCAGCAGTTAATATAATTCAGGTGCCAAGTATATGAAAGTTTATTGTGGACTCAGCTTAAAGGGGATGCAATTATGTATGGCGGAATCAAAAAACGAAACATCCTGATATATATTTTTTCTTCATCAGCAATAATTATTGCCTTGTTATTTCTGTGTTTTTTATTTTTTTCAAAAGAAGCCAAACGCATATCTGATTACAAATATCTGATATTATACGGGATAACTACATTAATTCTATTTTCAATAGCTTTAATTCAAATATATAATCTCCGAGGAAAACTTAAAAGGAAGGAATCTCAGTTTGAAAGCGCCAGAAAGGAAATCGAAAGGCTGAATAAATACATTGATAATCTTACAAGGCTTTATAACTCAGCTCTTGAGTATGATGGTCAAAAAACAGAATTCTTCTCAAACATATCTCATGAACTTAAAACGCCTTTAAGCGTTATACTGGGTGCTATACAGCTTTTGGACCAGTACAAGCCCACATCATTATTGGAAAGAAGAAGGTCGGCAAAGCATATAAGTATTATTAGACAAAACTCTTACCGGCTTTTGAGGCTTATAAACAACTTTTTGGATATTACAAGAATCGACTCAGGCTTTGCAAAAGTCAATATGGTTAACTGTAACATAGTTTATCTCACTGAAGAGATAACACAGTCGGTTGTTCCCTATGCGGTTCAGAAGGAACTTACCCTTGAATTTGATACTGATGTTGAGGAAATCCGAACTGCAGTAGATGTTGATAAAATCGAAAGAATATTGCTCAATCTCCTTTCGAATGCTATAAAATTTACTCCTCCAAAAGGGAGAATTACCGTAAAAGTCTGGGAAGAAAACAAAGTATCGGCTATATCGGTAAAGGATACAGGCTCCGGAATACCAAAAGCCATGCTGGACAAGATATTTGAAAGATTCAGGCAGGTTAACAGCCCATTGACCAGAGAATATGAGGGCAGCGGTATAGGCCTGTCATTGGTAAAATCCTTTGTGGAGCTTCACAATGGGAATATTGAGGTTATCAGTGAAGAAAACAAGGGCAGTGAGTTTATTATAAGGCTTCCTGTCAGGTTAATTAATGAAGCGGAAAATCAAATTATCAATACGCCGGCAGCCGATCAGCATAAAATAATTCAATCTGCTAATGTGGAGCTGTCGGATATATATTCAAGTGTTGTTTGAAGCTAATTCCTTAAATTAAACATACCCAAATTAAAAACCCTGCAGCAAATGCCACAGGGATTACAAATCAGCTATATAAATTGCATTTCCTACCTGAATTTAGTCTAAATCAGGCTGTCGATCCTGTCCTTGTCAAAGCCTACTATTATGTTGCCATCAATATCTATTACAGGAACTCCTCTTTGCCCTGACTTGTTCACCATATCAGAGGCTGCATCCTTGTTTCTTGAAACATCCAGATCCTCGTATGTTACGTTTTTTTCCTCCAGATACTTCTTTGCCATTGAACACCATGGACATGTAGGTGTCGAATATACCTTAACATTCATAATAAATTCCTCCATTCGTATTAAACCCGATATAACTTAATATGAAATAAACAAGCACATTTAATTCGACATATGTATTTATGGTGAAAATTACAAGCTTCTTATGTACTCAATGGCTTTCCTTCCGGCAAGAGCACCCTGGCCCACGGCAGTTGAAACCTGTTTGAAGCCCCCTGTACAATCCCCTGCCGCAAACAGGCCGTCCAAATTCGTCTGCTGGGACTTATCCACAAGAATGGAATTATTGTCGGTTAAAATCCCCAGCTTTCTTGCGAAATCAATACTCGAGGCACTTCCATATGCAACAAATATCCCGTCTATGCTTTCAGAAGTACTGTCTTTAAAATGTATATTTTGAAGAAATTCGGTGCCGCTAAGCCTTTCAATTGGCTTTTCATTAACTTTGAAACCTGCCGACTCATCCTTGTACTTATTCGATATATCAAGCTTACTTCCGTTTGTATATATGGTTATATCTTTTGTGAATGCAGTAAGTTCCATAGCTTCATGTACCGCATAATCCTTGAATCCAAGCACCCCTACCTTCAGATTGTTATAGAAAAATCCATCACAGGTGGAGCAGTAGCTCACACCTTTTCCCTCAAATTCATCAATACCCTGGATATTGATTTTTTTCTGGGGTTGTCCTGTTGCCAGTATTAATGCTTTACCTAGAAAAACCTCATCATTGGTCATTATCTCAAAAAAGTCATTCTTTACTACCGATATGACCTCGGTTTCCACTATCCTGGCGCCCAGCCTTACCGCCTGCTGTTCCCCCGCTTTGAGCAGATCCTCGCCTCTTACAGGCTCAGCAAACCCAAAGTAATTTTCAATTTTTTCAGTTTTCAACAAGGCGCTATCGTTTTTACCTATTATTAGTGTATTCAGGTTTGCCCTTACCGTATATAAGGCAGCCGATAGTCCCGCAGGCCCTTTACCGATAATAACGACATCGTACATATACTAATTACCCCTTTTGTTTATATATTTTTCCGCCATTAATCCTGCAATAACCCCATCATTAGCAGCAGTAGCTATCTGGCGGATTCTTTTCACGCGAACATCTCCGGCGGCAAAAACTCCTGCAGCACTGGTATTCATATCTTCATCACATATGATATAACCTTTCTCATCCAGATCCAATAATCCTTTAAAAAGATCTGTCCGGGGCTGCATTCCTATATAGACAAAAACGCCGTCGGCATTTATTTCTCTTTGCTGCCCGGTTTTAAGGTCTTCAACTACTGCTCCCTTTAAAAAGCTGTCTCCAAATACCCTGCGTATTTCGGAATTCCATATGACACTTATACCAGGGTTTTTAAACAATTCATCCTGTGCGGTTTTTGAAGCCTGGAAATGATCCAGCTGATGTATGACTGTTACATGTTTTGCATACCTGGTCAGGAATACAGCCTCTTCTACTGCAGAATTACCGCCGCCTGCGACAAGCAAATCAGCATCCTGATACATAGCTCCATCACATGCTGCACAGTAATGGACCCCCCGTCCCCTGAAATCTCTTTCTCCTTCTGCCGGTAGTTTTCTGGGTGCTGCACCCGTTGCGATTATGATACATTTTACAAAATAGTCGGTATCTTCAGAAGTGACATGTTTTTCCTCGCCTGTAAGTTCCAATTTTTGTATTTCCTTCATATCATCTATTCTGGAACCGAAATCCAAGGCCTGCCTTGTCATATTACCAACAAGGTCGGTCCCTCTTATTACCCCATTGGTACCTGGGTAATTGGCTACATTGAAGGTAGTAGCAACCTGCCCACCGGCTATTCCCTCATCAACAACAATCGTATTCATTTTAGCCCTGGCTGCATAAATTGCTGCAGAAAGTCCTGCCGGTCCGGCGCCCAGAATAAGAACATCACAGTGGACTATCTGTCTTCCCCTTGTTTTACAGGCACCTTCAACAACATTATCCAATACCTGATTGAACTCAGGCTTGCTGATGTACCCTGTAAGCCTTGAGCAAACTTCTTTTCCGTTTTTAAAAAAGAGTACGGCCGGACTGCTCTTGACATTGTATTTTTCGGCGAGCTTCCTGTTCTGTTGTCTGAATATCCTTGCAAACTTCATATGCTGGCCGTATTTTTCAGCCATCCGGTCGAAAACAGGTGAAAAGGCCATACAGACAGGGCAGTCTTCCGAGTAGAAATATACCGCTACAGGCAGTTCATTTTCCAGAACATCCTTTTGAAATATATCTTCAGTCAAAATATCAATAATATAATTCATAGGGCTAACATCTCCCTTTTAATTCTTAGCCGACACCATCTTAAAAAGTTCTTCACTGCTTGTTTTCTGCTTCATAACTTTGTTTAAGGTTCCGTCTCTGTTAACAATTACAGTAGTGGGGTAGCTGAATATGTTATATATGCCCGCAACCTTACTATCGGTGTCCAACAAGCTACTCAGCTTCAGTTTATTATCAGATAAAAATTTCTTTACATTATCAGGATCTTCTCCAACATTTACATTGATAAGAACAGCTTTGTTTTCCTTAACAAGCTGTGTATTGAGCTTAATGAGTTCAGGCATCTCATCTATGCAATACGGACTCCAGGTAGTCCAGAAGTTAATAAAAATTACTTTTCCGAAATAGTCAGAAAGCTTTATGTTTTTACCCTCGGTATCCTTAAGGGAAAAATCCGGAACTGTGAATTTCTCCTCCTTCTGACTTGTCTCAATTGAGCTTTTTGATGCAGAAGGATTTTTACCGTTTGCATCGCTGATTCCGCCCCTGTCGTAGATACTGCAGCCTGTTAAAAACAGTGTAATTATAAATAATAAGGGTACTAATACCTTTACCCTTTTCATATTCCCCCATCTCCATTCTATAAAACAAATATTTTAAAAGTTCCTTATATTTATGTGAAAAATATATACACTTCCAATATTAATACAATTCCCGAAACAATTTCAATTATTCCGGCTGAAATTAATTAAAAAAGTAACATTAATGAGTCGTTTTAATATTATGGTATATGAAATATAAATTCGGGGGCTTTTTCAACCATGGTGGATGATATTTTCTACGACAACTCAGGGATATTGTTCTTCATCCTTGATTTTCTTCTTTTGTTTTACGACAACAGAAGTATTGGTATTTTAGCCAGAAAATTTGCTGCCATGCCCGAAGCCGAACTTACCAAAGCGCTTCTGTTTATATTGGTGTTTTTAATATTATTTTACAAAGGAATTTAAAAAGCTAAACCTCCGGCTTATCCGCAAACTTTATGATCGGTAAAAAGTACTTGCCGTTCAACAAATTGTTGTAACGTTTTTCCGTGTACCTTCATATTATGTATGGAAAAAAGCGGGTTGGAGGTATTTCTATGGGTTTTTTAGGGAATCTGTTCAGTGAGGAAAATGATGAACTTCTCTTTTTTATTCTGGTCTTCCTGTTCATTTTTATAAGCGGGAAGTTTGAAAACGGGTTTGAGGAGAGATCGGCAGACACTAATAATGGTACAGTACTATTCTTCATTTTACTGTTCCTTTTCCTTTTCATGAGATACGGGATAGCCGGAGACCCTAAGGAAGAAATAGTGGAATAAGCTTAAAGTCACTGCAGGATAGCGTAATTCTCCGCTGTTATTACATAGTATGAAAGGATGATTATTATGAACGATGCTATAAGCAAAAAGCTTGCCGAAATGTTGGGAAAAATGGATGAAAAGATTTTACAGGCAAAATTGAACGCTGCTATCGATATGCTTAAGAAAGGAAACCCCGAAGACCTCGCTAAGAAAATAAACAAACTGGATAAAAACGAAATAATGAACAAGCTGAATGAACTGGACACATCCAAACTTAATGAGTTTAACATTGATAAGGAAGAAATTCGAAAAAGAATTAACAGTGCGGATTTTGAAAAAATGTCACAGATACTCGGGGAAAACGGCGATGAAATTATCAATAAATTAAAAGACATTATTAAGTAATTTCTGAATATATTCTATTAAAGCCTTTTGGGGGAATCTCGATGAGTGATGATCTTGGAAAAAAGATAAAACAGATCACGGATCTATTAAGCCAGGATAACATGTCCGAAACCTTAAAGGACTTGTTTTCCGCCTTTGCCGGACCAGGAGGCAACTCTGAAGCACAGCCGAAAGCAAATGATACTCCGGCTGCTAAAGAGGAGGGTACCGGTAAGGGTGAGGCGGACAGTTCAGTTGAAATGATGCGAACTGCAAAAAAAATTATGGATAAGTTAAACACAAATAACGACCCGAGGATTAATCTTTTAAGTGCAATCAGACCCTATTTGAACAACAAAAGACAAAAGAAACTGGATAGCTGTCTTAGGCTGCTGCAGGTATCAAGTCTTACAAGACTAATGGAAGATAGCGGCAAGGACGGCAATTAGGGGGGATTTCATATGGAAAACAAAAGGTATTTCTCTCCGGGCGGCAGGTATGCCTATACTAATTCCCGCAGCAGATCCAATTCACAATCAGATAATGATCTTGCACTTAACGGTTTAAATGAAACAATAAAAATTCCACCCCCTAATGAACCTCCTGATGAACACGAAGAAAAACGTTTTAAAAAAAAGCCCGTTACTGCTAAAAATCCATTCAATCAATTAACCGGAATATTTAAAAGGTTCAAAGTTGAAGAGCTTATGCTTCTGGGCCTGATATTCCTGTTATTCAATGAAAACATAGAAGATGATCTATTACTGATAGTACTCATATACATATTGCTTACGGGCAGGGAATAATCAAAGGCGGCCAATCGGCCGCCCTTGTATTAACTTCATTTCATATTTTGTTAAGTTTCTCCAAGCTCTTAAAAGCCTGATAAATCAAGTCTTTGTATCATTTAAACATATATTTCAATTGCATATTTTATTTTAAAAAACAAAAAATAGTTTTGACAGGTAATTAACTTAACGGTGTGATAAAAGGAGAATTACATTGAAAAAGAAAACTCTTGTATTAATTATTGTTACGGTTGTTATAACCTCCTTACTATGGACATCATATATTTTCAAACTGGATCTGTCCGATCAGAGTAAATAC
>JAUZPR010000090.1 GCA_030705825.1 Bacillota bacterium
ACTGGAAAACCCCAAGTATCATTGGATCTATCCGACACAAACTGGGTTTTCGCATCGGGTGGAACCCTTTCAATACAAAAAAACAAAAGCGTTGGCCTAAACAATATCCGTTTGGGTAATTTTGATTATCAAAAAGGTCTGGGCGTAGGTTCAAATTCTTTAATTACCTACCATATAAACGGTGAATACAGCAGATTTACATCATTTATAGGTATAGACGATGAGGTATCAAATACTACCGGTTATGTTAATATCAATGGTATAAAAATGAAATTGCCAAAAGCCTTGGGTTCAGTAAAATTCAAGGTTTTTACAGACGGTAAGTTGATATACGACAGCGGTATAATGACTTCCAATGATGTTACAAAATATATTGATCTGGATGTGGCCGGCAAACAGATACTTACGCTTGCTGTGGAAGACTGCGGTGACGGGAGCTTGTACGATCATGCAGACTGGGCAAATCCCCGGCTCCTGTCGGGTGCAGATAACTCATTAACCTGTCCGGTATCGTATAAAAAGAAGGATGGAGGCATCTTCATTTATTGCAACAACCCTGAGTCAATAAAGCCCGAAGACCTCGTAGACTCGGGTAAAATTATACTCGAACAGTCAGGTATCGAAGGAAATGCACAAGTTTTTCTGGAACAGATAAATAATACAGGCAAACAGATATATTATGCCATCCAGCTTCATAATCCTGGAAACGGCACAGTTACAGTTACAGTCAACAACAAAGGCTATTCGGTAAGAGGCTGGAGCGGCATCAAACAGAATTACAACTGTTGGATGGACTTTTCAAGAGCAGACAGGAAATACAGCTTCAAAATCCCTCCAGGAAGCACAGGCTGGTTACTTGAGCCTGCAGCCGTAAAACCTTATACGGGGAAATCGGATGAAGGCCTTATAAATAGTTCTATCAACTTTAATGTACAAGGCGGCAGTACCGAAATCAGGTTCTGCGCATCAAGCAGCAATACGCCGGATATTTTAAAGCTGATTGACAAGGCTTGTTACGAGGGATATGTAACAAGGCATACAAGCACCTGGGGTGAGGCCAGGATGTATAAGGGTATTTCTCAGAATCTTCCCGATATATCGGGCAACTTTACGTGGGTTATCGATGATTATGACAAAAAAGGGCCGCTGCCTGTATGCTATAACGGAAACGGTTATTCAGGCTGGGCTACACACATAACCTTGGAAAAGCTTCCGGGGGCATATGTAAATGATCTGTTCAGTTTTACAACTCCAAAAAATATTATGTTCAGCCCAACCGGCACAGATCCGTCTACCATGAAGTGCAACCTTGGCAATTGGGGAGTTACCTACCATGATACCATAAAAATAACCAATAAGGGCACTTTGGCAAGACGGATAGGAATAGCTCTTGCCGACGCAGTAGACAATACCTCGGCTATAGTAATTAAGCCGGATGGTTCGATAATAAAAAACGGTAATCAAAAAGAACATTTTAAAAAGATAACATCTATTGTGATCGGACCGGGCAGGACCTCGGAATATAAGCTTGATTATCTCATTCCGGGCAGTTCAAACGGTGGTTTGATGCATTATGTATATTTGGAAAATTAGAAATGCGAACTGAGCCAAAACCAAACTCCCTTTCTATCTTTCCCTCACTTCGAGGGGAAGAATCAGAATGGCTTCGAAGCACTTCTTTTCCTCTCCCTTGATGTGAGGGAGAGATAGAGAGGGAGTTCATATTTTTGAATCAGCCATTCGAAGTTTCATGTTAAACATAACAAAAAGGGGTTTTAATTCCCCTTTTTGTTAATCTTTTAGCTTTTATTTTTTCTTACTTTTATACTACTTCACTTTCGAGATTTGCTCCAGTGAACTGGCTGTTGTACAAATCTGCATAGAAACCGTTCTGCGTAAGCAGTTCCTTATGGTTACCCATTTCTATTATGCTACCGTGGTTCATTACCAGTATGAGCTCAGCATCACGTATGGTAGACAATCTGTGTGCTATAACGAAACTTGTTCTGTTATTCATAAGGTTAGCCATTGCCTTTTGTATCAGAACCTCGGTTCTTGTATCAACGCTGCTGGTTGCCTCGTCAAGTATCAGTATTGCAGGATTTGCAAGTATTGCACGAGCAATTGTAAGCAGCTGCTTCTGACCCTGGGATATATTCGAAGCTTCTTCATTAAGGATTGTATTGTATCCTTCGGGCAATGTCCTGATAAATCTGTCGGCATGGGCTGCTTTGGCTGCCTGTTTTATTTCTTCGTCAGTAGCACCTTCACGTCCGTAAGCTATATTATCTCTTATCGTACCGTTAAACAGCCAGGTATCCTGAAGAACCATACCGAACATGGTGCGCAAATCACCGCGTTTCATCTCACGGATATCTACACCGTCAACCGTAATCTTTCCGCCGTTTATTTCATAGAAGCGCATCAGCAGATTGACCAGCGTAGTTTTTCCTGCACCTGTCGGACCTACTATTGCAATTGTATGTCCCTGTCTTACATCCAGGTTCATATCATTGATCAGAGGCTCGGTTTCCTTATAGCTAAAGTCTACATTTTCAAATCTCACTTCACCCTTAGGTTCTGCAATAGCCTTTGCATTAGCATTTTCCGGTATTTCCTCTTCCTCATCCAACACTTCAAATACACGTTCTGCACAGGCTATAGTGGACTGAATAACGTTCGCAATGTTTGCGGTCTGCACTATTGGCATTGTAAACGATCTTGAATACTGGATGAATGCAACCATATCACCGATATTAAGGCGATTCTTGGTAATCCATATACCACCGACAACACATATGCCAACATAACCTACGTTACTTATAAAGTTCATAAGCGGGAACATTATTCCGGATACGAACTGTGCCTTCCAGCCTGCTGTATAAAGCCTGTCGTTTATTCCGGAGAAAATCTCTATGGATTCTTTTTCATGTCCAAAAGCCTTGACTATCTTGTGACCTGTATACATTTCCTCAACATGCCCGCTTAAGTCTCCAAGCTCCTTCTGCTGCGCTGCAAAGAACTTCTGTGATTTCTTGGCTATCATGGCAGTCGTAAAAATGTAAAGCGGCAGCGTACAAAGTACTATAACTGTTAATACAACATCTATAGTAAGCATCATTATGATATATCCCAAAATCTGTGTCAGGGAAGTAATAAGCTGTGTCAAGCTTTGCTGCAGTGTTTGGGAAATGGTATCTATATCGTTGGTTACACGGCTTAGAACATCACCATGTGTTCTGGCGTCAAAATATTTAAGAGGTAGCCTGTTGAGCTTGTCGTTTACCTGCTTCCTCATATCGTAAACAGTTCTTTGTGCAACCGTCGACATAATAAACTGCATAATAAACATGAAGGCTCCACTTATTAAATACATGGCAATTAATATCATTGCAATATAGCCGATATAACTGAAATCATAATTGCAGTTTGTTTCCTTTATAGCAGCTACGATTTTATCCAGCTGATCCTTATCGGAAAGCGTTTTCTGCATGGCTTGTATCTGTGCGGGATCGGCATTTTTTTGCTGGCTTGCAGGCATCATATCCTTAGGCAATTTTCCAAGTATATCTACAAGCTTTTTCCAATCCTGTGCCTTTACGCTTGAATCCTTAATTGTATCCAACTGGGGTATTTTCATAAATTCCTGCATCAGCTGGACCGTTTTGGGGTCTAAAGGCTTTTGTGCCTGTTTGGGATTGCTCTGCATTTGCTTTTGACTTTCAGTTATGCTCTGATTAAGCTTTTTTTGTATATCGACAACTGAATTAACTGCTGATCTTGCCATATAAGCATCTGTCAGCTTGTTCATGGCTTTTGCACTTACCTTGGGTGCATAAACCGCAAAACTCATACTTGCCACTGCAAATATCAAAACTACTATCAGACTTACTTTATGCGGCTTTAGATAACTTAAAAGCCTTTTAAATGAACCTTTAAAGTTCTTAGCCTTTTGAACCGGCATTCCCAGACCTGCAGCAGGGCCGCCGCCAAAATGCCTTTGCCTGTTGTTGCTTTTATGTTCTGCACTCATGCTATCTCCTCCTCCGACAACTGTGAGGACACAATCTCGCGGTATACCTCGCAGGTATTCAAAAGTTCCTTATGAGTTCCCATTCCTGCTATCTGTCCATCGTCCAGTACTATAATCCTGTCCGCGTCCATAACGGTTCCAACTCTTTGCGCAACTATTATAACTGTAGCATCTGCTATTTCCTGTTTTAATGCGGCTCTCAATTTTGCATCGGTTTTAAAGTCAAGTGCAGAAAAGCTATCATCAAAAATGTATATTTCCGGTTTTCTGACAAGTGCTCTTGCTATGGAAAGCCTTTGCTTCTGACCGCCTGATACATTGGTACCGCCTTGGGCGATTTCAGTGTCATAGCCATCCTTCATACCTGAAATAAATTCGGTAGCCTGGGCTATTTCAGCAGCATGATTTACCTCTTCATCAGATGCGTCCTGTTTTCCATACTTGATATTTTCGGTAATTGTCCCAGAGAACAGAACCGCTTTCTGAGGAACAAAGCCTATTTTTTCACGAAGAGCCTCCTGGGACATTTCTCTTACATCGACTCCATCAACCAGGACATTTCCGCCGCCTACATCATAAAAGCGGGGTATCAGGTTGATAAGCGTGGATTTACCCGAGCCGGTTCCGCCTATTATAGCCGTTATTTCTCCAGGCTTCGCGCTGAAGGAAATATTGCTTATTGCAGGCTGTTCGGCTCCGTGATAGCTGAAGGAAACATCCTTGAATTCAACATATCCTCTTTCACTGTCAGCCTTTTTGATATCGTTTGAATCATTTATATCTGACTTGGTATCCAATACTTCATTAATTCTGACTGCAGCAGCCTGAGCACGCGGAACCATTATGAACATAATAGTTACCATAACTATCGAGAACATTATCATGATGGCATATTGAATAAACGCAGTCAGAGCTCCTATATCCATATCCCCGTGGCTTATACGCAAGCCGCCGAACCACAATATTGCAAGGGATGTAAAGTTCATTACAAGCATAACTGCAGGCATCATAAACGCCATGATCCTGTTTACCTTGATATAAGTATTTGTCAGATCGGCATTTGCATCTTCGAAACGTTCCTTTTCCTTGTCAATTCTGTTAAATGCCCTAACGACTCTCATTCCCGTCAGGTTTTCACGAAGTACCAGGTTTATCCTGTCAATTTTTGACTGTATGCTTTTAAAAAGCGGTATAATCTTTTTAGCTACAAGTACTATGAAAACCACAAGAACCGGTATCGCAACCGCCAGAACCAAGGTCAAAGGCTTATCTTTTGACATGGCCAGTATTAACCCTCCTATGATCATCATAGGAGCACTGAGCATCATTCTGGCAATCATAACCGATACGTTCTGAACCTGTACGATATCGTTTGTGGTTCTTGTTATAAGAGTAGAGGTTCCAATTTTGTCAAATTCGTGAAGTGAGTAGCTTTCAACCCTTTTAAACACCTTGTTCCTGATAATTCTTCCCAAGCCCACTGCTGCCCTTGAAGAAAGGAAGCTGGCTATTATGGAACAGATTACTCCTCCCAAGGCTATGAGGAGCATAAGTCCTCCCGTTTTCCATATATAATTGATATCATGGTTCATTATACCCTTGTTAATTATGTTGGACATTAAAGTCGGCAGATACAGGTCAGACAGTGTCTGCAAAAAAATCAAACCCAAAATGAATATTACCGATATTCTGTAAGGTTTCAAAAACCTGTATAATCTTAGCATTAAATATCATCTCCTGTCAGCTAAAGCTGTATTTATTTCTCTTATTTCCTTAGCTCAATAACTTTTTGAGCGCACTAAGACCGGTCATTATCCTTTCTATATCTTCGGGAGTTCCCTTTCTTACAATATCCGAAAATATATCTTCTGCTTTTTTATGAAAATCCCGGTGCTTTTTATTAAATTCTTCAGTTAGATTTACATAAACTACCCGTTTGTCTTCCTCACTCCTTATTCTTTCAATTATGTTCTGCTTTTCAAGCCGATCCAGAATCCCCGAGACTGTACTGTTTGTCATCCCTAATTTTTCGCTGATCTCACTTACTTTTACCTTGCCGAATTTACTTAATATTCCTATAACCATTCCCTGGGGGGCAGTTATTCCCATTTCTATAAATTCTTTTGTCATTTTATGCCTTACCAGGTTCATTATATCCTTACAAAGTCTCGCCAATTCTATGCTGTAATTTATCGCCTCCACTTATATCAACTCCATCAACGAATATTTTGCATACGTATATTTTGTACGCATATATTTAGTGTCCGTATATTTCGTATACAAACTAATTATAAGTGCACAATTATTCTATGTCAAGGCAAACATTTGTTAAATTTTTATATAAAGAATATTGTAATAAAAACATATATTTTTGACAATATTTTAAGTAATTATCAACAAGATTATGACAGGTGATAAAATTGCTCAGAATAATAACAGATAGGTTTTATAAAGTCACATTATTGACTGCCGAAGATGTCAAATATATAATTCTATCAGACAGTTAATTTAATTATAATTATATAAAATGCTTCTTACGGAGAAAAATGTATGAAAATAACAATAATTTATGATACTCAATCAGGACATACTGAAAAAATGGCGCAGGCTGTAGCCGAAGGAGCAAGGTCCGCTGAGGGCGTGGATATTTATATAAAACATGTTGACGAGGCAACCTCTGAAGATCTTTTTTCGGAGGGTGTGATAATAGGCTCTCCTGCCTACTGTGGTTTAATGACCTGGAAGCTTAAAGCTTTATTTGACAGAAATATGCCGACTGTCTGGGGCAAAGTCAACGGGCATATAGGCGCCGCCTTTTCTTCATCAGGTGGACTCGGCGGAGGAAATGAAATGACCGTAATGAGCATACTCAACTCACTGTTGAATTATGGCTATATGGTTTTCGGCTTGCCTGAATATGCCGGAAAAGGAGTTACTGCCCACTACGGAGCCGTAGCTGTAGGCGATCCGGGTGAACTGGAGCTTAAGGCCTGCAGGATGCTTGGAAAACGGACAGCCGAATATGTCAAGAGAATGCATGGGTCATCATGCGAATCCGAAAATACCATTTAATTCTCTTGTAATTTCATCTTCCTTGTCTTGACTCAACTTAAAGTATTGAACAATTTTATTTATTATTTCAGGTAACTTCATCGGATCTGCCATGTCATCAGGATTTATTTTCAAGTCCTGAAAAATAGTAAGAAGCAGAGAGGGCGGTATTCCCAGATAGTTAGCAAGCCAGCCGATAGCAGCTTTAACCTTTTCCTTGTTTTCAGCTCTTTGAACAGCATCCGTCTGTTCCGCTTTAAGTATTTTTGCTTTCATATAGTTGTCACAAATCTGGCCGGAAGTACTCGATTGTGTCCCAGTACATAATGAATCATTATTGGTTGACAATGAGTATAGAACCTCGGCGAAAGTCTTAGCCGGTGTGCCATTAATTTTTTCAGGTGATTGGTTTAATTCTCCCGAGTCCGACAAACAGTTTATAACAGTTGAATTACCAAATATCATACTGCTCCCTCATTTAATAATTTTCTATATATGTTATCGGATAAATATATAAATGTTTTTATAGCCGTACAATAATTTCCTTTAACGAGCATAAAAAACCTTCTTTATTCACAAAGAAGGTTTTCCTTTTGATCTATGATAATTATTTATAATAATTCATTAACATTGCTTATGTCTACAACATCAAACCTTGTAGGAATCTTTTCCTTGGGTTTGACACCTGCTGCCAGGTAGTTGTAAAGGTAAATAGCCGGATCATGTCCCTGTCCGAACGGATCCTGCCCGATAGCCGAGTAAATTATGCCTTTTTTAATATATTCGAATATTTCCTTATTATAATCAAAGCATACTACCTTGACTTTTTCGGTCAACCCAAGCTCTTCAATGGCTTTGGCACATCCTGGGGCACCACCACCGGTAATGAATATACCGGTTATATTTTTTGAACTCTTAAGGAGCTCTTTAGTTACCTCATATTTATTTGCATCATCTTCGGTAGTTATTTCAACTTCTTCAAGCCTGATTCTCTTATTTGCGCTTAAGGTTTTAACTATTGCATTTGTTCTATCCTTATGCGAGCTGACATGGAGGCTTCCTCTCAAAATGGCAACGTTACCATTACCTTTCAAGGCCTTACTCATCAATTCTCCTGCCAATACACCCGCACCATATACATCCGGACCGTAGTACGCCAAAGTATTGGCTTTTTCCGCTAATTCACAGTTGAATATCAAGGTTTGAATACCCTTTTGAGCCGCCTCGTTAATCATAGGTACCAGTTCTCCCACATATCCGACTACCGATATACCATTATAGCCCTGGTCCACGCATTCTTTATAAGCTGCCATGACCAATTTACCGTCACCGTTGCTAAGGCCCTTGAATTCCAGATGGGCATTCTTAACAGAAAGCTCTTTTTGTGCATACAGTGCACCCTGCCTTACGCCGTACCAGA
The DNA here is from genome assembly GCA_030705825.1 of Bacillota bacterium. Classification (GTDB taxonomy): domain Bacteria; phylum Bacillota; class Clostridia; order Acetivibrionales; family JANLFN01; genus JAUZPR01. The sequence continues at coordinate 8,505 of JAUZPR010000090.1, forward strand.
ATTCATGGTCTAACGGGCATATTACAGCTATTTTAAGAGGTTTTGGACTGTTTTGTTCAACAGGCAGGACTGATGTATTAAATTTCTTGATAAGATTCTGTATACTATCCAGCATTTTTTGCAGGGATTGAGTATTTGAGTTTATTACCTCCATCTCTGCCAATTCTTCTTCAGTAACCGCAGCAACTTCTTCGGTCCTGGTTGATATATCGGTTGAAGCCTTATACAAATCCATTCCCTTGCTGCTTATATCCTTTGATGAAGAATTTATTACATTCACTTCATTGTATATATCTTTAATATCCTTATTAAGCACAGTGCCCTGTGAGTTTATGTTATTGAAGGACTCTTTAATAATCTGGAATATTTCCTTGCTGACATTGAAATTATCAACACAGCTTCCTATACTTTCACTTACCTTGTCGCTGTTTTCAACTATACTGCCTACAACTGACTTAATACGAGTTATGCCTTCCTTTGTTGCATTGGACAATTTGTTAATTTCCAAGGCTACAACATTAAAGCCTTTTCCTATTTCTCCGGCTTTTCCGGCTTCTATGGAAGCATTCAGGCCCAGAAGCCTGAGCTGGTCGCTTACCTTTATAATGAACTCTCCTATTTTACTGATTTCCTTAATTTCATCATTCAATTTTTTAATAAAGTCATAAGTATTATCTAGATTGTTTGAGATTACATCCATCTGGCCATAGAACTTGTCAAGGTTTTGGGTCTCTTCTGTCGTAGTTGCTACAGTTTTCTCAATAAACTTGTCCACATTTGAAATACTGTTGGCTATACTGTCTATCCTGCTGCTGACCATTTCAATATCATCTATGGTTTCCTTTACAAGCTTCAATTGCTGCTGTGCCTTTTCAGCAACCTGGCACATATTGCTTGTGATTTGTTCATTACCTGAACAGCTCATGCTTATGCTTTTGGATACTTTATCAATTGAATCGGACAGGACAATTACATTGGTTTTTGTTAAATCTATAAAGCTTAAAAGATTCGATTTCATATCATTAAAGGCTATGGTCAGTGTCTCCAGACCTTTCATACGTTTTAATAATATATCACTTATGTTTAGTTCACCATGGGAGAGCTTCTCAGCATTTTGATTAATTAAACCCAACGAACCAAAAAACCTTTTTAACAGTATTAATAAAAAGCCTTGGGATAAAACTGCCAATGCCGCAACAATAAATATTACCGTTTTCAGAGCATGCGATGGTGACGTCAGTATATTGACAATAAACATGAGTACTAGTACAAGAAGTGAAAACAGAGTGGATGAAAATATGTACATTTTCGTCCGATTTCGGGAAGAGTTTCTTTTACTGCCATAGAGTGCTTTTATCATCTCATTTTTCCCCCCTGGTTTTTATAAAAACAAATAAAATACCGAACATCAGCATATATCATGAGAAAAAGCAAAGGCATTATATATAACTCTTTTATCTAACTAATATTATATTCGGTTTTTTAACAAAAAGCATTAAAAACTTGAATTAAAATCCTATTTTTGCTGATAAATGTTTCCTAAATCCTAAGAATCGAGATGCAGCCACGGGCAAAGTTTTTTCTCTGCATAATCAATAACCTTGAACATAAGCATACCCATAAGACTTAAAGCCAAAATACCTGCAAACATATGCAAATAATCAGCCATAACCCAGCAGTTCATTATAAAATAGCCGATACCGAAGGTAGTTGAAAAATTTTCGCTGAAAAACAACGCCGCAATACACATTCCCATACTTATTCTCATAGCCGAAAACAGCTTGGGAAGCACAGCCGGTACTACAATGTGCATATAAATTTGAAACATGCTCAACCCCAGGGACCTGGCAGAATAATAAAATTCCTGAGGTATCTCCCTTACTCCGTCCCTGGCCGACAGCATTATCTGGAAAATGATAATTGAAGTAACAAGAACAATCTTTGAACTGTTCCCAAGTCCGAATAATATCATAAATACCGGGAGGAATGCTATTTTGGGAATGGGATACAGAATATACATTACAGGGGATATGAAGCTGTCAGCCTTTCTGCTCATACCTGTCAGCAAGCCCAAGGGGACTCCGGCTGCCGCTGACACTGAAATTGCCGATAGTACTCTAAAAAGGCTCGAGAGAATATGCAGGACCAGGTTTCCGGAAAGAAGCCCCAAAAATGCCTTTGCTGTTTCATATGGTCCAGGTACTATTTTTGAATTGACAATAAAATGAATTATTTCCCATAAACAAATTACTACAGCTAAGCCATATATTTTCCTTATATTAAAAGTTCTTCTCAGTACTTTCATATCAAGCGTCTCCGCAAAGCCTTTTCCGTACTTCCATACAAACATTATAATAATCGGGCTTTGTCCTGATATCTGCATCTCCGAAAAACGGATTGGACATTATATGCTTAATTTGAGCCTTTTTCATTACAACAATTTTTTGTCCAAGAAAGACTGCTTCCTCAATACTGTGAGTAACTAATACAAGAGTAGTTGGTTTATTCTTATATATTTCTAAAATTAGATTCTGGAGCTGCTCCCTTGTTATTGCATCCAGTGCGGATGAGGCTTCGTCCAGAAGCAGGATATCAGGTTCCAGAACAAGTGTCCTTGCAATAGCCGTACGCTGCTTTTGTCCGCCGCTCAGTTGCGCCGGATACTTGTTCCTGAATTCTGATATCTCCATCTGTTTTAAAATCGAGTAAACCTTTTCATTTACTATCTTCCTGTCGGGCTGTCTTGTTCTAAGGCCAAGTTCGACGTTCTTCCAGGTGGTTTTCCATGGGAGAAGTCCGTTATTTTGGAGAATTAAACCTGTATTTTTCCGGATTCCTCTCAATTGTTGTCCATCTATTAAAACCTGTCCTGCAGTTGGAACAAGAAGCCCCGCCAGGACACACAGCAGGGTGGTCTTACCGCAGCCTGAAGGTCCTATTATCGCACAGGTCGTATTGCTGGGAATATCCAGATCAATATTCTTCAGTGCCCACTCACTACCGAAATCAATTCCTAAATTTCTGACCTGTATCACTATTTTAAAAACTTCCTTTCAACCAGGTCTTCTGCTTTAACCTTAAGTTCCTTTTTGAGTATTCCGGAGGTCCATTTAATGATTTTGTCTATGTATTTGTCATCCGGAAGCAGTGTTCTTGTATATTCAGGAAGTACTATTTTATCCCTGATTTCAGGTTTAAGGTTTGGAATTTTCTCCATCAGGATGTCCCTGGCTTCCTGCCGGTTCTTACTTATATCGTCCACGGCCTTGTTATAAGCCTTAAGGAAAAGGCCCACTGCCTCCTCCTTATCTTTTAGAGCCTTACCGGTAAATACCGCAGTGTCGGGACAATATCCGTCCTCCAAGTCATATATCTTCTTTTCAAGTCCTTCAAGCTCCCCCATGGATGCAACCGGTTCCGGGAAAACACCCATATCAAGCCGACCGCTGCTTACAGCCGCAAGCCGGGCAGGTATTTCGTCAATATAAATTTTATCTACGGTATATGAACTATCCAGCCATTCATCCAGCAGGAAGTTTGTGACACTTAACTCCATCATACCGGCTTTTATAATCTTCTTGTCTTCACTCCCCTTTTTGATAAGCAATGGAAACATACCGTTTGTCATTGTTGTAGCTTTTATGTCAAACCCATTTTCAACATTTACGCAAACAGCAATAAAATCGGTAATTGCTCCGTCGATGGAATGTGTCTGCAGGGCACTCTGTCTGTCTTGTGGGTTACTGAACATTTTAAGGGTCACATCAAGCCCCTGTTCCTTAAAATATCCTTTCTCATCTGCCAGCAAAAATGGTGCCGAATCTACCGCCGGCATCAGTCCGAATGTAATTAAAAGTTCGTTTCCGGATACCTTTTTTGAAGAACCGCAACCGGTTGGAAATAACATGGTTAAAACTATTATAATAGCAATATAAATTTTTGCTCCAGCCATATCCTGCCTCTTTTATATCAATTGATTTAATTAAATAATATTTAATTAAGGTCAGGAAAATTACATTACAGGATATAAAAAAATACACGGGGACGGTTTGATGTGAGCCCCATGAAATAGACACTTATTAATGTGTTTTTTTACCCAACCATTCCTCTACTCTTGTTTAATAAGTCCAAGCTTCTTCATAACCTCCAGAAACTTTTTGGTATCAATCGGTTTTGAGGCATATGCCTCGCATCCGTATTCAAAAGCAGTCTGGACAAGCTCGGCTTCCCCCAGTGCTGTTGTCATTATAATTTTTGCACGCCTCTCAGGAAGAATTCCCTTTTGGGTCTCCAAATCCCTAATGGCTTTAAGTACCTTGACTCCGTCTATTTTGGGCATCATTATGTCCAGGCAGATAAGATCGTAGGGTTTTTTTTCACGCATTGCGAACAAATAAGCATCGATAGTTTCCATTCCATCTACAACCACATCGCAATCTCCGTATTTTGACAGGAACTTGTCCAAAAACTTTCTGCTTGCAAGATCATCCTCTGCAATAAGTATTCTCATGTATATACACCCCTTATAAGTTTATAGATTTCCTGCAGGTTAAAAATTTATAGTTAAGCTGCGCCGCATTTTCAATTATTTCCTTCAGATTACCCCTTCTGGAATCCAGTTCAATTCTGAATGCCAGGCCCTTTAATTCCTCTGCTTCTATGTCATTGAAAAGTTCTTTGATTTTGTGTGCGGTAGTTTCTATTTGCATCATATTACTGCCGGAAATAGCCTCTGAGAGTTTTCTCAGGTTTATTACAATTTCATCCACTGCGGGCTGCAGTTGATCAGCCTGTCTTCTTTCCGATTCCTTTACAAATATAATCTCACCATTCTCGCTCAGCTTCGGATGTTCATTGAATTCGGGTTCTGCTTCGTATTCTGCACATACCTTGTCAATCGCTGTAAAAAGCCGGTCCATCCGAACAGGCTTTGGTACATATTCATCCATACCGAGCCTCAGAAATTTTTCCCTGTCGTCTTGAAGTGCAAATGCTGTAAGGGCTATTACTGGTGTATGCTTATCGGTTCCTTCCATCTTCCTGATCCGTTTGACAGCTTCAATGCCATCCATTTCAGGCATTTGTATATCCATAAGTATTACATCATAAGCCTTTTTTTTAAATGCCCAAAGAGCTTCAATACCGTTATTGACAATATCTACAGAGTGCCCCTTTTCTCTCAGCATACGGGACAGTACTGTCTGGTTAACTCTATCATCCTCGGCCATCAGAATAGTTCTCTGTTTTATAATACTGCCGGAGTTGGAAAATTTAAGACATTTACCTTTTGGTTTGCTGCCTGTCATGTATTTAATTGAAAAATAGAATGTACTTCCCTCTTTCTCCTTACTTTCCACCCACATTTTGCCGCCCATTATTTCAACCAGATGCTTTGAAATAACCAAGCCCAGGCCTGAACCTCCGAATTTCCTGGTATAAGATCCGTCTACCTGGCTGAAGCTCTGGAAAAGCTTGTCCATATTCTCCTGTGATATGCCTATACCGGTATCTGAAACCGAAAATATCAATTCAATATATTCCTTGCCGGCATCCGCCCTTTTTACCCTTAGATTAACTTCTCCGTTATCAGTAAATTTAATGGCATTGCTTAAAAGATTGTTCAGAACCTGATTAAGCCTGTTCGAATCACCCGCAAGATACCGCGGAATATTGGGGGACAAGCTGTACCATAGTTCAAGTCCTTTATCATTTGCTCTGATTGAATGCGTTTTAACTATTTCATCTAAAAGTTCCATTAAATCAAAGTCTACTTTTTCTAGTTTTAGCTTACCAGCTTCTATTTTTGAAAAATCCAACACGTCGTTAATTATATTCAATAATGAGCCTGCACAATTTTTAGCTATATTAAGATTTTCACACTGGCCTTCATTCAAATCTGTCATCATGGTCAAATCAATCATACCAACTATCCCATTAAGGGGAGTTCTTATTTCATGACTCATATTGGCTAAGAATTCACTTTTAGCTTTATTTGCCGCCTCTGCCTGCTCTTTGGCCCTTTTCATCTCTGCAGCCACCAGCTTGCTCTCGGTTATATCGGTAAATATGCATGCTATAAAATACTTTTCCGGACTGTAAATGGCTACATCATACCATTTGTTCCTTTTCTC
>JAUZPR010000091.1 GCA_030705825.1 Bacillota bacterium
TAAAAAATAATAATTCCAACACCCCAAATGTAATAGAGATTATGGGGTTTATTTTTTTTTATTTTTGTAGCAGGAGGACATCCGAAAAGTATTTAAAATAAATTGTAAACCAAATTTGCTGTTTTAATCATAACAAATTAGGAAAGATATATACAACTAATAAATTTAGTGTAATAATATTTAGAATAAATAAAACACATTAAGCTTAAGCAGCGGATACTAAATTGCTGTTAATTAAACCGTATTGTTAGGAGAAGGGGCTATGCTTCATGAGTTTTCAAGAACAGAACTTTTAATAGGACCGGAAGCTTTGGAAAAGCTTAAAAATAGCAAAATAGCCGTTTTTGGAATAGGTGGAGTCGGAAGCTTTGTTGTAGAGGGACTGGTAAGATCGGGAGTAGGTAAATTTGTCCTTATAGATGATGACTGTATATGCCTCACCAACTTAAACCGCCAGCTTCACGCAACAAGAAAGACGGTAGGCAGACCCAAGGTTGAGGTGATGAAGGAAAGAATACTCGAAATCAACCCAAAGGCTGAAGTAAGTACTTTTCAGAAATTTTACATGCCGGACACTGCCGAAGAAATGATTTCAGATGATTATGATTATATTGTTGACACAATAGATACTGTAACCGGAAAAGTTGACCTTATAGTAAAGGCAAAAGAAAGAGGGATACCTGTAATAAGCTGTATGGGTGCCGGAAACAAACTGGATCCTACCAGGTTTGAGGTAGCCGATATATACGATACTTCGATATGCCCTCTGGCAAAGGTAATGAGAAAAGAGCTTAGAAGTAGAGGGATAGATTCTCTTAAGGTGGTCTATTCCAAAGAGGAACCGATTAAGCCGGTACCGACTGAAGCTTCGGACTGCAACATGAATTGTATATGTCCCAAAGGAACAGCCAGAAAGTGTACTATTAGGCGTCAGATTCCCGGAAGCATATCCTTTGTTCCTTCAGTGGCCGGACTTATAATAGCGGGAGAGGTAATTAAGGATCTTATAAAAGTTGACAGTTGACAGAGGACAGTTGACAGTTATTAAGTCAATTGAGAATTGAAAATTGAGAATTGAGAATGTTTAAGAGACGTTAATATGAATCGTTGTAGGGGCAGATTCCATATCTGCCCGTTTCAGGATTATGAAGGCGTGGGGATCTGCTCCACCTGTTCGGGATAACGGCCTATTCATATGGAAAGGGGTGAAATTATGTTTGAAAAAAGATTGAATTTATTTGCTGGGCATTTCGGCAGCGGGAAGACCGAGGTGGCAGTCAACTATGCCATACAGATGTCTCAAGTGTATCCTAAAACGGCAATTGCAGATATTGATATCGTAAATCCGTATTTCAGAACGGCAGATGCCAAAAAGGAGCTTGAGAACAGAGGTATATGGGTGATCTTACCCATGTATGCCAATACCAATGTCGACATTCCTGTTCTTCCGGCTGAAATGAATGCAGTGTTTGAAAAAAAGGAATATAAGGCAGTCTTTGATGTGGGCGGGGATGATATAGGTGCGCTGGCACTTTCAAGATACAGGGAAGAGATTGCATCAGAGGACTACGAAATGTTTTTTGTTGTAAATACAAGAAGACCTTTTACAGATACCGAAGAGAAAATAGATGAGATGGCCAGAGAAATAGAATACAGCTCCCGTCTTAAGATAACCGGATTTGTAAACAATACAAACCTGCTGCAGTTTACAACCTTGAACGATATAATTGAAGGCCAGAGAAAAATCAAAGCTGTTGCCGATAAATATAATGTACCAATTGCCATAACAAGCGGCTTCTTTGATGATTTTAAGCTTGAAGGCACTATACTGGAGGGGGAATTATTAAACCTGAACAAGTATATAAAATTACCGTTCTAATGGGTTTATGACAGACTACTGTGCTTCCTATTTGTCTCCAAAGCTTGAAAATATGTATAAAGAGTTTTATAATAGGTTTTATATTTACGTTAACATATTTAAATGATAGCGGTTTTAAGGATTTTATTCCCGACAAACTGCCGCAATGTGTCAACTCTTGAGCATATCTGAAAAGAGAAAGTGGCACGTCAAATAAAATAAATAAAACCCGTAAAAAGCAAATTTTAGTACTGTTACTCTTAAGTGTGCAGGATAATACAAAATCCTAATTTTGTGTTATATAGCACTAACGTAATATTTTGCAAAATGAATTTGCAAAGCGATAAAAAAGCCTTTTTGCTTGGTATATCGGGGAATGGAGGTTTTATGGCTAGAGTGATTTTTGATGAAGAGAGATGTAAAGGGTGTAAATTATGTACAACCGTATGCCCTAAGAAAATTGTTATCATGGATACCGACAGGTTGAATCAGAAGGGTTTCCATCCTGCAGGTGTCAAAGAAATGGACAAATGTATAGGCTGCGCTTTTTGTGCGACTATTTGTCCTGATTGTGTTATTGAGGTAGAAAAGTAAGGGGGATATAGATAATGGGAGAAAAACTGCTTATGAAGGGTAACGAAGTAATAGCAGAAGCAGCAATAAGAGCAGGCTGCAGGCACTATTTCGGTTATCCGATCACACCACAGACTGAAGTAGCACATTATATGGCTAAAAGAATGCCCAAAATAGGGGGCGTATTCCTTCAGGCAGAGAGTGAAGTAGCGGCAATAAACATGGTTTATGGTGCTGCATGTACCGGTGTAAGAGTAATGACCTCTTCATCAAGTCCTGGAATTAGTCTGAAACAGGAAGGTATATCATATATAGCAGGAGCAGAGCTGCCTGCGGTTATAGTTAATATAATGAGGGCCGGCCCGGGTCTCGGCGGTATTCTGCCTGCGCAGGGAGATTACTTCCAGGCGGTAAAGGGCGGCGGCCATGGCGATTTTAAAATGCTGGTGCTTGCACCCTGCAGCGTTCAGGAACTTTATGAACTTACGGTAGAAGCTTTTAACCTTGCCGATAAATACAGAATTGGTACAATGATACTTGGTGACGGTACACTGGGTCAGATGATGGAAGCTGTAGAGTTCAAGGATGAAGAAAATATTGTACATTATGAAAAGAATTGGGCAACTAACGGTACCAATATGGAAAGAGACCATAATATCATCACTTCCATCGATACCAATCCGGAAATTCTGGAATCATGGAACTTAAGGCTTCAGGATAAATATAAACAAATTACCGAAAACGAAGTCAGAGTTGAGGAATATAACTGTGATGGGGCCGATTTGATTGTAGCTGCTTATGGCTCAGTTGCCAGAATTGTTAAAAACGTAATTAAAATGGCGCAAAAGGAAGGAATAAAGGTAGGCTTGATCAGACCTATCACTTTATGGCCATTCCCGGTGAATTCGTTTGAAAAGTATGCTGAAGTTACAAAGGCTTTCCTTACCGTAGAAATGAGTGCAGGACAGATGGTAGAGGATGTAAGGCTTGCTGTAAACGGAAAAGCCCCTGTCAGCTTCTATGGCCGCACAGGTGGTATAATACCTACACAGCAGGAGATTCTTGACAAGATTAAATCGATTTTAAATAGATGAGTTTGATTATTGAACTCACATGAAAGGAAAAGGGGGAAATGTATGGCTACAGTATTTAAAAAACCGCATGCTCTCAGGGATGTACCGCTCCATTATTGCCCAGGATGTACGCATGGTATAGTACACAGGTTGATATCCGAAGTTATAGATGAACTTGGTATAGAAGGCAGTACAATAGGAGTTTCGCCTGTTGGATGCACATATAATAATTATTTGTATTTCAATTGTGATATGGTTCAGGCATCACATGGCCGTGCTCCGGCTGTTGCTACAGGAATAAGGAGGGCATTGCCGGATAAGACGGTATTCACTTACCAGGGTGATGGGGATCTTGCGGCAATTGGGACAGCTGAGATAGTTCACGCTGCAACCAGAGGCGAAAAGATAACAACAATATTTGTAAATAATGCGATTTATGGTATGACCTCGGGCCAGATGGCGCCAACTACCCTGTTAAATCAGGTTACTACCACTACACCTTACGGAAGAAAAGCAGACCTTCACGGATTTCCCATACACGTGTGTGAAATGCTGGCTACACTTGAAGGGACAGCTTTCATAGAACGAGTTTCATTGCATGACATAAAGAACATAAACAATGCAAAAAAAGCTATAAAGAAAGCTTTTGAAGTTCAACTTGCAGGAAAAGGCTTCTCGATAGTTGAAATTCTGTCTACATGCCCGTCCAACTGGGGACTTAATCCATTGGAAGCTATGAAATGGCTTCAGGAAAATATGCTGCCCGTATATCAGTTGGGCAATTTCAAAGGTAAGGATTTGGAGGTATAGGAAGATGATGCATCAGGAAATTATAATTGCAGGATTCGGAGGACAGGGAATTCTGTCAGCCGGAAGGCTTCTTGCCTATGCCGGAATGCTGGAAAAGAAAAACGTATCATGGCTTCCGTCTTACGGACCCGAGATAAGGGGAGGAACAGCCAACTGCCATGTTATAATATCAGAAGATACAATTGGTTCGCCAATCCTGAACAGTGCAACTACTCTTATTGTTATGAACAAGCCTTCTCTGGAAAAATTCGAGAATCTTGTTGTAAGCGGGGGAATTATTATAAGTGACAGTTCGCTTATAGATAAAAAATCAGAAAGAAAAGATATAACCACATATGAGATTCCAGCCACAAAAATGGCTTCTGATATGGGCAACACCACTTATGCTAATATTATTCTACTTGGCAAGCTGATTGCCAAAACAGGAGTTATATCAGTAGAAAGCTTTGAACAGGGACTTAAGAAAGTCCTTCCCCAAAAGTATCATCATATGATACCGGAAGAAATAAAGGCTCTTGAAATGGGTATGAATTATTAGGATTAGTTAAAGGGCCCTGAATGTAACACATTCAGGGCCCTTTTTTATTTTTTAAGTTAAAAATCTCACCACCAATTATTTTGTTAAAAAACGATACCTGTATTATAAGAAATAGGAATTTTTTGTTAACAGAATATGGTATATAATTTGATTATGGAAATAATTAACTTTAAATACATAAATATAAAATTATTTCGTTGATTGATCATTTCTTTAATTTCGCTTTAACTTGCAATACTGGAAGTGAATTTGTACAGGATTAGCCTCAACCGTTTCGCATTAAAATGCTTAAGAGAGCTCAAAAAGAGGCAAATTATTGGACAAGCAAATTTCAGCCGTATTTGCACAACTCAGGTAAGCGTTCTTAAATGTTATTCATTAAGCTGACAAATTGGATTATTGTTAACCAAGCGGTTTTGAGTAAAACCACTGACCACAATATTTTGCTCTTATTTAACAATATATATTTTTCTGCTTTAACAGCTTTTAAGAGTAATTATTTGCAAAGGAGGTGATGAGGCAGTTGGTCGTTAGAACAGGTATATCCAAAATGGGAAAGGGAGGTTTTATCATGTTAAAAGCAAGGACTCTAAGAAAATGTACACTCAAGCTGCTGTTTATTACACTTGGTATTGCATTTTTATTTCCGATTTCTGCTTTTAATGCCGTCTATGCTCGCGACAGTGTTTATACACAGAACGGTACAGGTCCTTTGTATTGGACTCCTTATGAGTACAACCTTCAGTACAACCAGTTTATGCCGGAAAATGTCTGGAAAACCAATGTTGATTGGTTTGCAGCCAATTTCCAACCCTATGGCTACGATACAGTCTGCACCGATGGCTGGGGCGACCCCACCAACTGCCCGCACAACCAGTATGGTTACCAGAATAAAAGATCTTCACAATGGGTGAATGGATATTCTTACTGGTCAAATTACCTTAATTCATTAGGGTTGAAATTCGGTTTATATCTGAATCCTTTGTGGATACCAAAGTCGGTATATGATGATCCGAATGCAATTGTTGAAGGTACAAATATCCCAATAAGAAATATATGCAACACCAATGACATGTTTGACCCGAACTGTTATTGGGTTCAGGTAAATAATCCTGGTGCCGAGCAGTATGTCAAAGGATATATAAATTATCTGAAATCACAGGGCGTAAAGATGCTGAGAGTCGATTTCCTTTCGTGGTATGAGGACGGCACCGATCATGGCAATGTAGTAGGTGTAAACCACGGGACGGCTGCCTACGATCTGGCTCTAAGCTGGATGCGGGATGCATGCGGAAGTGATATGGAATTGAGCCTTGTTATGCCACACCTTAAGAACAATGCGACAACCGAGCTAAAATACGGGGATATGGCCAGAATAAACGAGGATGTAGGAACCGGAGCATGGGACAGATTTAGTGATATGAACCGGGGAATTCATTATAATTACTGGTCTCAATATTCCAACGCATTTGATGGACTTATATATTGGTCACAGTATTTCGGCAAGGGTAAAATGATTTCCGATGCTGATTTTTTAAGGCTTAACACCTTTAGCAATGATGCGGAAAGAAAATCAGCAGTTTCCCTTTGTGCAATGGCAGGTGCGCCTATTGCCGTAGCTGACCAGTACAATACCATTGGAAGCAGTGCATGGATCTATCAGAATTCTGAGATCATTAACCTCAACAAACAGGGTTTTGTCGGAAAACCTTTAAAAAGCGAGCCCAATAATGCAGTTGACAGTCAGAGATGGGTTGGTATGCTGCCTGACGGAAGCTGGGTAGTTGGACTATTCAATAGAGAAAATACCACACAGCACAGAGGGATAGACTTTGCCGAAAATCTCGGGATATATGGAAATGCCTCTGTCAGAGACTTATGGAACCACACTAATTTGGGAAGCATGTCGTCTTATTCCGTAGACCTTTCTCCGCATTCATGTACAGTGATAAAAGTAACGCCGGATTCAGGCAGCATTAAAAACGGCGGCTTTGAAACAAGGGATATAAGCGGATGGACGGAGTGGCACCCTTCAGGACAAGCTGCAAGCTACGGTGTGGATTCTAATGATGCACACAGCGGACAGAATAAGCTTTATTTCTGGAATACAAACGCTTACCAGCAGAGTGTACACCAAATTAAAACCGGACTCGCAAATGGATCATATAAAGTCAAAGCCTGGGTAAAGTCGACAGCTTACGGAGGAACACCAAATTACTGCAGGATGGAACTGACTGATTACGGAGGTACTGCTCAATACACCAATATGACTGTTGACGGAACCTGGCGCCAGTATACCGGGACTGTAAATGTAACCAACGGTCAGTTGAGTATTGGTTTCTACTGCAGTTCTCCGGGTTCAACTTCAATGCAGATCGATGATGTGCAGTTAATACCTGTTACTTCTCCTGAATCGCTGTGGCTGACAAATCCGGGTTTTGAAAAAGGTGATATAACCGGATGGACGGAATGGCATCCATACGGTCAGGCAGCATGCTATGGTGTGGATTCGAGTGATATACACAGCGGTCAATACAAGCTGTATTTCTGGAGTACAAATGCATACCAGCAAAGCGTGCATCAAATACCTGCAGGCTTATCCAGCGGTTCATATACTGTTAAGGCATGGGTAAAAGCCACAGCTTATGGAGGCCAGCCGTCATTCTGCAGGATGGAGCTTGCTGAATATGGTGGCACAGCTCAATACATCAATATGAATGTAGACGGAAGCTGGCATCAATACACAGGTACGGTCAATGTTACCAATGGACAGCTTAATATCGGATTCTACTGCAATTCACCGGGGTCAACTTCAATGCAGATCGATGATGTGCAATTCTTTAAAAACTGATTAGTATGTAAAGGAGGTTGTTTTTATGAGAATAAACAGGAAGCCTGCTAAAATATTGGTGTTCATGCTAATTGTCAGTATACTTGCATGCTTTGGTCCTTTCGGAATGTTCGGACTGCAAGCCCAGGTATATTCAGAAACCAGGTATGAAGCTGAGAGTGCCACACGTTACAATGTAACCACTAACACCAACCACCCGGGATATACCGGCAGCGGTTTTGTCGATGGGTACGGTGAAGTCGGAGATTATGTACAGTTCTCTGTTTCGGTCTCCGCCAGCCAGGATTATACCTTGGCATTGAGATTCTCAAACAATACCGGCAATTATAACAAAAGAGAAATATATGTCGACGGAACTTTTGTAAGCAATGCATATTTCCCGAGCATTGGAAGCTGGGATGCCTGGAGTACTTCCCAAGTAGGCGTGAAGCTGACTTCAGGCTCACATACTGTAAAAGTATCGGTTAACAATAGTTCCGACGGGTACATAAATCTTGATAATCTTGTAGTAACACCAAAACATGTTTCGGTGAGAAGCCTTTATATGTCCAACTGGAGCAATATGATGGCTATCTGGCAGGCAAGCAGGCTGAGTGATAACGATACGTCAAGCTCAAAAGGGCCGCGACTTGCCGAACTCAGGTATTCAGGAAACTGGAATGTAAATCAGCTGCAGGATTATTCAAGCTTTCTCAGAGATGAGACAAATGGAGTGAAATATGATCAAACCCATAATTTCGACTCTGAAGCGTACTTTGATGAAAACGGAATACTATATAATAATTTTTTGAAATACAACGGAAGTAATTTACCTAACATGGAAATCTCAAAAGATTATGTAATGGTGCCCAACCAAAATTTCATTGTTGCCCGCTATTCTCTGAAAAATACCGGAACAACCAGCTTAAATTATAAAATACTTGATATGGTGCATCCAAATAATACGACATCCAACAGTATCAATGCCTCATATGATTCCTCCAGAAATGCGCTGATAATGGATATGAGTGCTTCAGGGCAGCCTTATCTTGCACTTGGAGCTTTTGCGGCGCCGACATATTATCAGGCTGCAAATGATTCCGACTCCAATACCTCAAGCTCTACCTGTTCTCCATGGTTTACATTTGATAACAACGGAACATTAAAAAACAACAGCAGCGTTACCGCACAAAATCCATCTGCAGCATTTGTTCAAAGTGTAACGGTAGCAGCCGGGAGCACTCAATATGTATATTTTTATCTGGCATTGGGGACAAGCCTGAATAATATTCGAAGTATTGTAGATACTGCCAGAGCTCAGACAGGAAGCTACTGGTTTACAAATACATCAGACAGCTATTCAGGTTGGTTCAGCGGTAAAACAATACCATCCTTTACCGATTCCGAGCTTACTTCAGTTTATAAAAGAAATCTTGTAATGATAAAAAACTGTATAAGACCCGGCACTTCAACAGGTGATGGTGCTATGCCTGCAACCACCAACCCGCTCACGTACAGTTATAAGGTTTGGGCGAGAGATTCAGCGGTAACAGCCATGGCCTTGGATGCGGCAGGTTTTACCGCCGAAGGGGCAGCATACTGGAAGTGGCTGGCTGCAAGACAGAGTCCGGACGGCACATTCCATACATGTTTCTGGTTATGGGACAATACAAATGCCAATTTTGTAGAGCCCGAATATGATTCCATGGGTATGTTCCTGCTGGGTGTATACAAGCATTATGCCCTGACAAATGATAAGTCATTCCTGGATAGTGTCTACAGTCAGGTTCAAAATACGGCTAACTATATTATGAATAATATCAACAGTAATACCGGTTTCGGTCCTGCAGACAAAAGCATATGGGAAGAGGGCGATTATGCGGAGTACTATACATACACCCAGGCAGCATACGCCATGGGGCTTAAAGCTGCTGCCCTGATTGCCGCAGCGGAGGGTAACTCAAGTCTAACAGATAACTATAATGGAGCCGGCAGTGCAATCATGACTGCTATAAACAGGGATGATACTTCCTACTATAAGGGACTTTGGAATGTAAATAACGGTTATTATGACAGATGTATCAATACCGACAATAGTGCAAATACCATGGAGGACACCTCAACCGATATACTTTTTGCACTGGGAGCTATAGATGTTAATTCCTCAAGAGCTTCAAGGCACATAAGTAAAATGGAAACCGACCTGGCGGCTGATACATACGGATTGCCACGATACAGTAATGACACATTCTATTACACTTCGCAATGGAGTCCCGGCGGGAATGAAGCCCTCGAAGCATCTCCGTCATGGCCTCAAATGACAATGTGGGATGCAGTATATCAGATATATAAGGGAAATACAACTGCCGCATATAATATGCTTGAGTGGTTCAAGCAGAGAACCGGCACAGGATTTATGGTTACCGGAGAAGCTGCTAGCAATATTACCGAAGCTCCGTGTGTAAGTACTGCTTCGGAACCTGTTACGGCAGCATCATATATTCTTGCCAGCCTTGCTTATGCAAGTAACTATAATATGAGGCTGTACCCATCGGAATTCAATTCAGGCTGCTATACATCAATTAATGTAACCAGCGGTGCCAGCGGGGACTGGGGGCAGTACCAGTATGTTCCCTACTATGTTGATGCTCCGGGTGATACGGTCTATTCCGACAGCCAGACCGATATCAAAAAGGTCTATATCAGCAACGATTCCAATAATATATATGTCAGAATTAATAATACAGCCGGTACCTTGCCCTCTTCCGGTTCAAACAGCTTTGAAATGACAGCCTATACCGAGAATTTTGGAGGAAGCGCTCCTACAATTGCTTCCAGCCGGTACGGAACAGCCCTTGGCAGGAATATGGCATATATGTTTACAAGAAAAGACAGCGATTCCGGGTATGGTAAATATACTGTCAGCAGTGGTGCATGGACCTTTAGCAAAAACATAACATCAGTGATAGCACCACAGTGGGATGTCAATACCGGAGGAATAGAGATAGTTATTCCCAGATCCGAAATAGGTTCTCCGGCAAACGGAACCTGGGGTCATATTACTGTGGCACTTGAGAAAAATACAGGCGGAACCTGGAGCGATCAGGATATTCTGAAGCTTAATTACAGGCTGACCGGTAATACCGATTCCTGGTACTACGGCAATTTTGAATAGTCTTTCCATGAAGCCCCATATGGTCAGTTTGGCCATATGGGGCTTCATCAATTATATGCTTTTACTTCGATATTCACAGGGAGTACTGTTAAAATGCTGCTTGAACACATATAAAAAATGTTTGACACTTACATAACCTATTTTTTCAGAGATTTCCTGTATTTTCATCTGTGGCTTCTGGTTCAGAAGTTTTGCTGCTTGTTCCATCCTGACACGTGTAAGAAATTTTATGTATGATTCACCAATGCACCTGTGAAATGTATTGCTTAGATAATTTGACGTAACTCCCACAAATTCTGCAATCTGAGCAAGGCTGATAGGTTCCCGGTAATGTGAATAGATAAAATCCTTGGCGGCATTGACTATATTTTGCTCATTTGTATGATGGCTTTGCAGAAGCGGATTATTTAAGAAGGTCCTCAGTATTTTTGTATATAGCTTTATAACGGTATCTTTTGTTATTTCAGCCGGATTTATATATGTTATTTCCTGCAGGTATTTAAAGCATATGTCGATCAACTCGGGAGAATATTCTCTTTTTAAGTCCTTAAGGGAATTTATAAGAAAAATACCGTATCTCAATATGAAGGAGATGTCGAGGGACTCCATGGTTTTGACCAATTCCGGGACATATGAGCAGATAGACATTTCATCATTGCTCATTAAACCATGTTTTATAGCGTCAATGCTTCCTAAAATAGCTGAAATTTTATCGGAATTCTTTGCAAATAATTCATGGCTGTATATATCTCCGCCTCCGAACAATAAAATGACATCAGATGTTTCAATAGCATCCCTATAAGAAACATCCAACTGAAGCAGTTCGGTCTGAAAACTTCCAATTGAGCCTGTTATGGTTATCCCAGTCTGCTTGAAAAAGCTTAAGGATACTTCTTTATATATGGTTGTACATTTTTCCAACACTTCATTTTTTGATTCACCTGACAGAAAAACTGTTACATTCTCATCGGAATCAAGAAATTCCAACCCATCGGTATGTTCCAATACAGCAGATGCTATATGGTCAAGTAAGTATTTAAAAATTGAAATATTGTTTAAGGGAACTTGTTTTTCAAGCATTTTGTATTTATCAACCTTTAAAATCATTATGACACCCTCTGACTCAAGTATGTCCATTCTTAATTTGTAGATCAGAGGATATAATGACTTTATTTCTACATTTGAATCGGATATGATTGCTTTAATAATATTTTTTGCTATATTCTTCTTATGAATTTCCGATAGCTTTGAAACTATTTCTGTAGTCTGTTCTTTGGATTTTTCACTTTCAATTTGAGCAGCAGTTTTCCTCAAAACAGCTTTAAGTTCTTCTTCCACTATTGGTTTAAGTAGATAATCGGTTACACCATACCTGATTGCCTGCTGGGCAAAAGAAAATTCATCATAACCTGAAAGAATTATTACTTTCTGTGAAGGATAAAGGTTATAAATCCGGGAACATAGCTCCAATCCATCCATTTCAGGCATTTTAATATCAGTAATTACCAAATCGGCTTTATTTTCAGACAGGAACTTAAGTGCTTCAGCGCCATCTGACGCCGCACCTGCAGCTTCCCATTCCTTGTCCAGCAAGGTGGTATTTTTTAGAATATACTCCCGCGTAAGCGCTTCATCATCAGTTATCAGTAGTTTGTACATGATATTCACCCTCCATGTGTGGAATATTCGGTAAAGTTATTCTTACAACAGTTCCCTCGCCCAACCTGCTAAATAACTGTAATCCATACATTTCACCAAATTTCAGCTTTATACGCTTGTTTACATTTGCAAGGCCGACACATTCAAATGTGCCCGATTGGGTGTTATCTGTTTCTGTACCGTCAATTTTCAGCCGTATTGCCGAAAGCTTATCTTCGGGAATTCCTATGCCGTCGTCCTTGACATAAATGATAACTGAATTTGCATCATATTCATTGAATATTTCTATGGTTGTTTTTTCTTTTTTAGGTTCACAGCCGTGTACTATGGAATTCTCAACTATAGGCTGGAGCAGAAGCGCCGGGATATTGTATTTATATAAGGCTGCATCTATTTTTATTATAAACTCAAGCTTTCCTTCATATCTGCTGCTTTGTATATTCAAGTATGAATCCAGCAGGGATATTTCCATCTCAAGAGAAATTTCACGGTTCATATTTGTAAGCCCTCTAAGCAATTTGCCAAGCCTGTTGATATTGTCCACCGCATTCTTATACTTGCCGCACTGCATGGAAAGGCTTATCATATTCAGAGTGTTGTACATGAAGTGTGGCTTGATTTGACTGTAAAGGGCATTAAACTGAGCTTCCTTCTGAAGCAGCCTGAACTCATACACCTGTTTTACCAGAGCAGTATTTTCATCCAGCATTTCGTCTATTCTGGACACCATCATATTAAATGAAGCTCCGAGATAGCCCAGTTCATCATTCGATTTTCCTTTATACCTCACTGTCAGATTCCCATTTTTAACTTCTTTCATCAATTTGACTATAGCCATGACCGGATTAAGAAACTGCCGGTAGAATACTGCAAAAATCAATACGGAAAATAAAGAAAAGATAACGGCTAGCAGGAAGGACATATTTCTAGTCTTTGCAGCCTGTTCGTTCAATTCACTTAAGGAATTTACCGCTATGATTGTCCAGTTGGAACGTGCTACGCCGGCAGTGTTGATTAGATATGATTCCTTTCCTTGACTTATTGTTTCAGGAGTTTTGGATTTTGTACCGATCTGAGAAATAAGATTGCTGCTGTCTTTATCAAGGCCGGATACAGCCATGCTTTCAGGATATATGATATTCTTATTTTCATCTACTATAAAAAGCTTTCCCATTTTTCCCATATTCACTTTATCACAGATAGATTTTATACCTGAATAATTTGCGTCAACCTTAATAACTCCTATTACAGAATTTGTATCCTGCAGGCTTCTCAATTGACTTACTATGGAAAACACCATTTTTTTAGGATTTTTAATAATTTGCTCCAAATGAACAGGTACAAAAATAGGATTCTGTGTCTTAAGAGCCTGGTTATACCAGTTGAATTTGTGAAAATCTATATCGGTTTCAATATTTGCCGTTGTTCTTGAACCTATATATACATTTCCTGTAAAGGTGATAATAAAAACCCGTAAAATATCATTCCTTGGAGTTATCATGATTTCATTCAAAAAGTCCTCAATAAGCCTGCTTTTATCCAGCTGTTCACTCCCTGAACCTGTATTGTCGCTTTTGACCGCAGCCATTACATCTCGTTTGTAATAAGGAGAAATAGACAGGCTTAATAAATCATCGAGATAGGTGTCCAGATTCAGGGAAACCTGTTCGATTGTCTGCTGTATTCTGTCGGTGGACTGTTTCTGGAAGTCCCTGATATACTGTTTATAGGAAATGAAAGATATCAGTAATATAGAGCAGAAGGTCAATAAAATTGACATTACAAGCAGTTTGAACTTTATGCTCCAATCACTGTATCTGGTAATCTTCTTCATAAAGTAAATCAGTTTAATTACCCCCATACTTTAGTTTACAATTTAATTCAATAAAAGGGAATATATAACAATGGGCGCTTCTGCTTTTCAATACTTCAGGTATTTCTCTATGGGAAATACTTACAATTCCAAAAATCATACCTGAATTTGTAAAAAAGGGAATTTACCTTATTTAAGTACAGATTTATACTATATGTAAATACCTGTATATTCTTAGGTAGCATTTATGTCTTGGGGGATACGGAAATGGTAAAAAAGGCGGCTGTATTAGTA
>JAUZPR010000092.1 GCA_030705825.1 Bacillota bacterium
CGGCTTTCGAGGGAGGTATTTGCAATGAGTGAGATTAGAATCAGGTTTATTCGGGGAGAAGCTGTCAAATACATCTCTCATCTGGATTTGATGACGGTTTTCGAAAGAGCATTAAGACGTGCACGCATACCTGTTCAATATTCACAGGGCTTTAATCCTCATCCCGGAATGGTATTCGGGCTTCCACTCTCGGTTGGCGTTACAAGTGAAACCGAATATGCCGATTTCAAACTTCAGAATGAAATGAATCCTGAAGAATTTAAAAACCGTTTAAATGCGGATTTACCCGAGGGCTTGAAAGTTACCGATGCTAAAGCAAAGAAGAATACGGCAAATATTATGGCTGATGTTGCAATGGCATCCTATGATGTGCTCATAGCTGCCCGACAAAAGCTTGATCCGGGTGAAATTGAAAATTATGTGAATGAGTTTATAAAACAGCCTGAAATAATTGTTCTTAAAGAAGGAAAGAACGGATCAAAAAAAATAGACATCAAGCCGATGATATTGGAACTTGAGAGTAAGCCCATACATCAGGCCGGCAGCTGGGTAAAAGAATATGCCGGAAGCCTGGCTGGGGTTGGGGGTTTAAGCTTTGATCCGGGAAATATATTCAGTCTTTCGATGAAATTAAGCGCCGGAAGTTCGGCTAATTTAAAACCTGAGCTCCTTTCAGCAGGGTTCAGGGAATTTACAGGTACGGATATGAAACAGGTGAAAATCCACCGTACAGGTTTGTATGTTAAAAAGAAGGGGATAATTACCGACCCGCTTGCAGACCAAGCACTTATAGAGATATAGAAATTGCAGTTTGAATTTTTCTCAACCCTGATGTGGTTTAAATTCAAACTTGCCAAGTATGAAAGTTTAATATCCATCAGCTTAAGGAGAGGTTTGGATGGTTAATGAGATATTGGTTGACGTAGGTTTAAGCGAAACGAGAGTTGCGCTGCTTGAAGATAAGGAACTTGTTGAGATATATGTTGAAAGGCCTTACCACGAAAGGCTTGTAGGAAATATATACAGGGGCAAGGTTAGCAGTGTACTGCCCGGAATGCAGGCAGCCTTTATAGATATAGGCTATGAAAAGAACGCATTCCTTTATGTTGGTGATGCTGTTTCGCAAAAAGAATATATTGAAGATGAAGATGATATTTATCAGAGCGTAAAGGATTTTAACATAGAGGAATTGCTAAAGCCAGGACAGGAGATTACCGTACAGGTCATAAAAGAACCCATAGGAACTAAGGGGCCAAGGGTTACTACACATATAACACTCCCGGGAAGACATCTTGTATTGCTTCCGAATGCAGACTACATAGGAATCTCCAGAAGGATTGAAGAGGAATCGGAAAGAGCAAAGCTTAAAAAAATAGCCGAAAAAATCAAACCACAGAGCATGGGTCTTATTGTAAGGACTGCGTCCGAAGGCAAGGATATAGAAGATTTTACTCATGATTTAAGCTTTCTTACAAAGCTTTGGGAATCCATAACGCACAAGGAAACCAGCGGTTCTGTACCAAGGTGTCTGCACAAGGATTTGAACCTGGTTTACAGGACAGTCAGGGATCTTTTTACCTGGAATATAGATAAGTTTATAATTAATAACAGACAGGAATATTCTAAAGTTCTCGAGCTGGTTGATATGATATCGCCTGCTTTGAGACAACGGGTGGAATACTCAACCAAGGGACAGGATTTATTCGAACATTATCAGATAGATAGTAAAATAGTCAGGGCTTTGGCTAAAAAGGTATGGCTCAAGTGCGGAGGCTATCTGGTTATTGAGCAGACAGAGGCTCTTACTGTTGTAGATGTGAATACAGGAAAGTATGTAGGAGCAACAAATCTGGAAGATACAGTCCTCAGGACAAATATAGAAGCGGCAAAGGAAATAGCCAAGCAGCTTCGATTAAGGGATATTGGCGGCATTGTCATAATAGACTTTATTGATATGCACGAACCAGAACACCAGCAAATGGTTATTGAGGCATTGAGGCAGGCACTTAAGAAAGACAGGACCAGAACCACCGTAATCGGTATGACCGGCCTTGGACTGATCGAAATGACCAGAAAGAAAGTCAGACACGGTCTGTCTTCTGTAATGACATCACAGTGTTCATGCTGTGAAGGTACGGGAAGAGTGCTTTCCCCCGAATCAATAGCAAGAAATATTGAAAAAGAGATAAGCAGATATTTTAACCAGAATATTGCACATGCGGTACAGGTTGAAGTTCATCCTTCGGTAGCTGAAGTATTGACAGGGGACGGCGGAAGTACGGTCAGGGAATTGGAGGCAAGCCACAATAAAAAGATAATTATAAAGGCGTCGGATAATATCAAAATAGATGGAATGAATATACATGAGATTGACAACAATTCACTTGTGTGTTAAAATATTTCGGTAGCCGCACGACCAGGGCCATAAAATGCAGTTAATAGATAATAGTTAAGAGTTAATAAAACAAACTATCAACTATCCACTTTTAACTATTAACTGATTTTACTGCTGCCTTATATCGGCGAGACTGGAATGAGGAGGTGCACGTATGTACGCTGTAGTTGAAACAGGTGGAAAGCAGTACAAGGTTCAGGAAGGCGATGTAATATTCGTTGAGAAGCTTGCAGTTGAAGAAGGATCCACAATAACACTCGATAAGGTTCTTGCAATATCGAACGAAGGTTCTGTGAAAGTAGGAACACCCGTTGTTATGAATGCAAATATCCAGGCTAAGGTTTTAGGCCATGGAAAGGGCGAAAAGGTAATAATCTTCAAATACAAGCCAAAAAAGGATTTCAGGAAAAAGCAGGGACACAGACAGCCATTCACAAAGATCCAGATTGAAAAGATTAATGCGTAATGTCTGAGTTACCGATTTGAACGGAATTTTCTTATGATTAATATAAGCATAGTCAGGGATAAGAAAGGTTTTATATGGGAGTTCACTGTCAAAGGACATGCCGGTTACGGCAAATATGGCAGTGATATAGTATGCGCAGCCGTATCGGTTGTGGCTTATACCGCAATAGGTGCACTTGACGAACTAGCGGGAATAAAAAACTATTCCGAGAAGGACGGCTATATGAAATGCTCCATACCTTTGGATATACCGGAGGATAAAAAGCAGACTGCCGGAATTATTCTTGAGACTATGGCAATAGGATTTAAGCAGGTCAGGAATGCATACGGAAAGTATGTATCTGTTTTGGAAGAGGAGGTGTGACCCTATGGTTAAAATAAATCTTCAGTTGTTCGCTCATAAAAAAGGAATGGGAAGCTCCAGAAACGGCCGTGACAGTGAGTCCCAAAGACTTGGTGTCAAGAGAGGTGACGGTCAGTTCGTACTGGCTGGTAACATTCTTGTAAGGCAGAGAGGAACAAAGATCCATCCCGGAGAAAACGTAGGTATAGGAAGCGATGATACGCTTTTTGCACTGGTTGACGGGAAGGTTAAGTTTGAAAGAATGGGAAGAGATAAGAAAAAGGTTAGTATTTACAACGCTTAATACTTTAACAAAAGTAAATCAGTCTTAAAAATCCCGGTTAAACCGGGATTTATTTTTGCATTTTTTTGTAATAATATATTACATAGAATAAATCAGGTGGAATAGGCAATAGGTGGAATAGGTAATAGGTGAAATAGGACAGGCAGTGAAGTGGTTTTCCACCCATTCTACCCATTCTACCCATTCCACCTATCACCTAATTAAGGAGTTTTTACATGTTTATAGACAATGCAAAAATATTTATCAAAGCAGGAAACGGCGGAAACGGTTCTGTTTCCTTCCACAGAGAAAAATACATTGCAGCCGGAGGGCCTGACGGCGGTGACGGAGGCAAAGGCGGAGATGTCATATTCCTTGTGGATGATGGGATGAGAACTCTTGCTGATTTCAGATATAAAAACCATTACAAGGCTGAGCCCGGTCAAAACGGCGGGGCTGCAAACTGCACAGGCAGGAACGGAGAAAACTTCACAATAAAAGTACCTCCAGGAACGGTAATCAAGGATGAGGAGACAGGCAGGATTCTGGCTGATCTCACTGAAGTCGGACAGTCTGCCGTTATTGCAAAAGGGGGAAAGGGAGGTGCAGGAAACCAGCACTTTGCTACGCCTACCAGACAGGTCCCGAATTTTGCCAAAAGCGGGGATCCCGGCGAGGAACGGTGGATACTGCTCGAACTCAAAATGCTTGCCGATGTAGGGTTAATAGGGTATCCGAATGTAGGAAAATCTACAATATTATCAATGGTATCGGCAGCAAGACCTAAGATAGCCGACTACCATTTTACAACCCTGGAGCCCAATCTTGGGGTAGTTAGTATCGGGGAAGGCAAGGGTTTTATCATTGCCGACATACCTGGCTTGATTGAAGGCGCCCATGAAGGAGTAGGTCTTGGACATGAATTTTTAAAACATGTTGAACGGACAAAGCTTCTTGTTCATGTAATAGACACGGCTGGAATAGAAGGCAGGGATCCTGTAAAGGATTTTGAAGTTATAAATGAAGAATTAAAGGAATATAACTCCAAGCTTGCAGGAAAACCTCAGATAGTTGCAGCCAATAAAACCGATATACCGGTTGCTATGGAAAATTTCAAAAGGCTTTCGGAAGCGCTTGAGCCTCAGGGATATAGGGTGTTTGCAATATCGGCAGCTACCAATAAGGGCTTGAAGGAATTGATGTATTATATTTCTGAAAGGCTTGAAGAAATACCCGATTCGGTTATGGTTGAGGAGAATCCGGAGGAAGTCGTGTATACGGCGGAGGAAGAAAAACCTTTTGAAATACACAGGAAAAACAATGTATATGTAGTGGAAGGCAATTGGGTAAGAAAGCTTGTAAATTCAACAAACTTCAACGACTATGAATCTCTGCAGTATTTCCAGAGGGCAATAAGAAAAAAGGGCATAATTGATGCGCTTGAGGGAATGGGCATCAATGAAGGTGATGCAGTGAAGATGTATGACCTGGAATTTGATTATGTACGATGACAGAGTTTTGTGAAGCTTTCCAAACTCTTCATGATTAGGATTTAAGGAGAATAAATTATGTTAACAAGTAAACAGCGCAGCTATCTTAAAAGTCTTGCCAATGGAGTTCCACCCATCCTTCAGGTAGGTAAAGGCGGAATTAATGACAATATGGTAAAGCAGTTTGATGATGCACTTGAAGCCCGTGAGCTTATAAAGGCAACTGTCTTAAAAAATTCAATAACGGATGCAAGGGATATCTGTGAAGAGTTGGCTGAGCGGACAGGTGCAGAAGTGGTCCAGGTTATTGGAAGTAAGTTTGTTCTTTACAGGGAATCCAAGAACGACAAAACAATTATACTTCCGTAAATTTGGGTAGGACAAGCACTGTTTTATTGTATTAAAGCAGGATTTGGGATATAATCATTACAAGGGTTGTCCTGTTTGAATAGTGTTTGTGGGGTGTTATTATGAAAAAAATAATTCTCCTTTTGGCTGCAGCTTTAGTCATTGTGTTTTCTTCAGTATCCTGCGGCAGTGATATCAATGTACAGCAGTTTATTGACAAGGCTCACAGTGAGAAAAGAAGCGTAGATCCGCAGAAACAGCAGGAAATTAATAAAAGCATATTCCCAAAATTAAAAGAGAACAATTAACGTTCTCTTTTTTGTGAACAATTGTCAATTCTCCATTCTCAATTGCCCTTCTTCTCCCTTTTTCTCGTAAGGCTTTCGATTATTTCCGAATAGATTATTTGAGGATTGCCATTCCAGTTTTCACAGATCATACGGGCATCATTTTTTGTTCCTACGGTAATATTCAGTTCAATGAGGGAGAAGTTATCCTCCCTTACCTTGCAGGTTACTATATATTCATTTTCACTGACAGGGGTGAAATCTGATGTAACCAGAGTTTCGTTTCTAATATTTTTTCTTATATCAAGAATTGTATTGTCAATGCGCGATTTTACTCCTACAGGAATACGCGCCTTGAAGTAATCCAAAGTCTGTTTGCCGGAGGGCGAAATTTTATAAAAGGTCTTTTCTTCCACGACTTCTCTCATTAGAAAGCCTGAGTCGCACAATTCGTTGAGATACTGCTGCAGCAGGAAATAATTCATAAACTTGTTTTCAAGTATGAGTTTTGTTATCTGCAGATTGCTTACAGGAATATTTATTTTTTCTATAATATAAAGAAGTATCAATTTGTTTTCGGCAAGTTCTCTATTGCTTTCCAGGGTCATAAAAATCCTCCGTTTTTACTAAATGGGTTTTATAGGTGTATTATAGCATAAATTTTATGGACCTTTAATGCTATAATATTTATTAGGTGATTAAACATAGTATTTTAAAAGGGTGAAAATAATGGAAAAGTTTAAGGATGACATAGAAAAGATAGTAAAAGAACTCGGAGGTACATTTACAGGGTTTTCGTATGTTCAGGAAAAGCTGCCCCAAAAGCTGAAGGCTTATCCATATGCAGTTACTGTAGGTATCCACCTGTCGGAAGCTATAATTGATGAGATCGATGATAAACCTACCTTTACCTATTTCAATCATTACCGTTCTGTAAATTCCCTGATAGATCAGATACTCCTGCGTATAGTGTTATATTTGCAGGATTGCGGTTATAAAGCCTATTCAATACCTGCCTCACAGTCAATTCCCGATTCGGACATTCCCTTCAGTGCTGTTTTTCCGCATAAAACGGCTGCAGTAAGGGCAGGCCTGGGATGGATAGGGAAAAACGGGCTGTTTATAAGCAGCAGGTATGGACCAAGAGTCCGGTTGGGTACCATTCTGACTGATGCCCAGCTTCCGGTAACCGATGAAGTTCTTGAAAGCAGATGCGGAAGCTGCAGAAAGTGTGTTGAAAGCTGCCCTGCAATGGCTCTTACAGGCAACTGCTGGAAAGATGGCTGCGAAAGGGAAAGGGTTGTGGATGCAAAAGCCTGCAGCGAGTATATGAACAAGCATTTTAAACATATAGGCAGGGGCTCGGTTTGCGGCATTTGCATAAAAGTATGCCCTAGAACTTGTTAAAACTCCGCAATACTGCGTTAGAGAAAAACTCAAATTCGGTTACATATACAATATATGCGCCTTCATTTTCGATTTTCTCTGCCTTGTCTTGCGAAGTTTTTCCTGCGTTCTAACAATTTATCATGTGATTGAGCCCGCGGAATAACAACTAACCTGTTACTTTACTTTAATATTTACCTAATTATGTACACTTCCTCACTTTCCCGAATATATTGAAATATATAGGTAAGGAAGTGATTATATTGGATATCTATGTTGTTAAACCAGGTGACTCATTGTGGACTATATCCAGAAGATACGGTGTTACTACACAGGCCATCATAGACATAAATCAGCTTCAGAATTTTCCGCATCTGGTAGTAGGTCAGGCACTGGTTATACCCACACAGGAATCTGCATACAGGGTTGTACCGGGAGATTCACTTTGGTCCATATCCAGAAAGTTTAATGTATCGGTTGCAAGCATAGCTGCTTTAAATGGAATTACAAATCCTTCGGTAATTCATCCCGGTATGATTATAAGAATACCCCAGCAATCAAAAAATTTCGGGTATATTGAAGCGAACGGTTACCTTGAGCCGACAACCCCCGAAAAGGATACACAAAGAGTTGATGAAGTAGGGAATTACCTGACATATTTAAGCCTTTTCAGCTACCAGGTCAATGCCGACGGAACACTCAAGGCATTAAACGACGATGCAGCTCTGGCAGCAGCAAGGAATCACAGAAATGCTCCTTTGATGGTAATAACCAATTTCGAAGGAGGAACATTCAGTACTGATCTTGGGCATACAATTCTAAGCAGTGACTCAATTCAGCAGAATCTTATAGCCAATGTACTGTCAACTATGAAAAGCAAAGGATTCTATGGTTTGAATATAGACTTTGAGAGAATTCCTCCAAGCGACAGAGAGCTTTACAATAACTTTTTAAGAAAAGTGGTTACAGCTCTGCATGCACAGAATTACGTCGTTTGTACGGCTCTTGCACCTAAAACTTCAGGTCAGCAGACCGGAGCCTGGTACGGGGCGCATGACTACCCGGCTCACGGCCAGATTGTGGACTTTGTAATAATAATGACTTACGAATGGGGCTGGTCGGGAGGCCCGCCAATGCCGGTAGCTCCGATAGATCAGGTAAGAGCTGTATTGAATTATGCAGTTTCGGTAATACCCGCCAAAAAGATAATGATGGGTATGCCTCTTTACGGTTACGACTGGACTCTCCCGTACATGCCGCACGGCTCATTTGCACCAAGAGTTTCTCCGCAGGATGCAATCGGTATTGCTATTAAATATAATGCCGAGATATCATATGATATGAAATCCCAGTCACCGTCTATTAATTATTATGACGAAAAAGGTACCGCCCACATAATATGGTTTGAGGATGCAAGAAGCGTTCGTGCAAAGTTCCTGCTGGCAAGCAGGTTGGGACTGAGGGGCGTAAGCTACTGGGAACTTGGTTCTCCTTTCCCGCAGAACTGGGCAATCCTGAACGATATGTTCAATATCGAAAAGGTTGTATAGAAGCCATGAAAACTAAAGGCTGCCTGTGCAGCCTTTGTTATTTTACGAGGATTTATGTAAAGGATTATAAAAATGCGAAATATGTAAGGTAAAATTAAATATAAATCTGCTGTTTCTTCATCTAATTTGTTAATTATGTTATTATTATATATATACTGCATAAATATAGTATGTATAAATGCTTTTTTAAGATTCTTTAGTTGGTGTTTATACATTAGATGAAGAGACCTATCTTCGTCTTATATCATTCAGATTTACTGAAGTTTCCCTATCATAATAAGCTTTACAGGCAGTAATTCAAAATCTGTTTTTTATATTTACTAAAGCGGGGGGATTAAACTGATGATAAAAAAGGAAACGGTAGCAATGCTGCTTGCAGGAGGACAGGGAAGCAGACTTGGTATTCTTACCAAATCAATAGCCAAACCGGCTGTTCTGTATGGCGGAAAGTACAGAATTATCGATTTTTCACTCAGTAACTGTATCAATTCGGGTATAGATACCGTAGGAGTGCTTACCCAGTACCAGCCCTTAAAACTCAATTCACACATTGGAATAGGAAAGCCCTGGGATATGGACAGAATGAACGGCGGAGTCACAATACTCTCTCCATATGTCCGGGAAGAAGCGGGTGAATGGTTTAAAGGAACCGCAGATGCAGTGTATCAGAATATACATTACCTTGACAAATATTCACCTTCTTATGTGGTGATATTATCTGGAGATCACATCTATAAAATGGACTATTCCATTATGCTTGACTTTCACAAGAAAAACAAGGCGGATGCCACAATATCGGTTATAAGAGTTCCTATGGAAGAAGCCGGCCGCTATGGTATAATGAATGCCCATGAAAACGGCAGGATATACGAATTTGAGGAAAAACCCCAACAACCGAAAAGTGATCTTGCATCAATGGGAATATACATATTTAACTGGAATACCCTTAGGGAATATCTGATAAAAGACAGTTCAAACAAGGATTCCGACCATGATTTCGGAAAGAACATAATTCCAGACATGCTGGCCGATGGACTTGGAATGTGGGCATACAAATTTGGCGGCTATTGGAAGGATGTAGGTACAATTCAAGCTTACTGGGAATCCAATATGGATCTTATAAAAAGAATCCCGGACTTCAACCTGTATGATCCTACATGGAAAACCTACACGCCAAACCCAATTAAACCTGCACATTACATAGGACCAAACGGAAGTGTCAAAAAGTCAATAGTTGCGGAAGGCTGTGTAATACATGGCTATGTATTGAACTCAGTTATATTTCCCGGTGTATATGTAGGTGCCGGGGCTGTTATAGAAGACTCAATAATCATGTCGGACAGCCATATTGGCGAAGGAACTCTTATAAAACAATGTATTGTAGGAGAAGACGCAATTATAGATAAGACCGCAAAATTAGGATTTGGTGAGAACATACCCAATGAGCTGAAGCCTGCCATCTATTATTCAGGTATAACTGTTGTAGGACAGGGAGCTCACGTGCCTGAAAGTGCGGTAATAGGCAGGAATTCAGTTATTGCACCTGGTGCTCAGCCTGAGGAATTCTGTTCTCAACATGTTCCTTCCGGTAAGAGTATACTAAAAGGCGGTGAATGTGAATGAGCAGTGTAATGGGAATAATACTCACCGGGGGCAAAAACCCCAATATGAAAGAACTGGTGGCACTTCGTACAAGCGCTGCCATACCTGTTGGAGGCAAGTACAGAGCCATTGATTTTGTACTTTCCAATATGGTCAACTCGGGAATTACAAATGTAGGTGTAATTACCCAATACAGCTTCAGGTCCTTGATGGACCACCTGGGATCAGGCAAGGAGTGGGACCTGGACAGAAGGAATGAAGGACTTTTCATATTTCCTCCTTCTTTATCCTCCGATGATACGGGCTTCTACAGGGGTTCAGCAGATGCAATGTACAAAAATCTGACTTTCCTTAGAAGAAGTAATGAGGAGTATGTATTGATAGCACAGGGTAACTGCATATATAAAATGAACTTTCAGGGAATGCTGGACGAGCATATTGATAAGAATGCAGATATCACGATTGCATACAGGGTAATGGATGATTTTCTTCCTGAAGAAATGTCCTCACTGGGAGTCATTGATCTGGATGCAGATGGGAGAATTGCAGATTTCCAGGAGAAACCCCTTCATCCTAAAACGAGAAACGGATCAATGGGGATATATCTGATCAAGAGAAGTGTTCTTATTTCTCTTCTGGAAGAATGCTCGGCCCATGGAAATTATGATTTTGTAAAAGATGTTCTTATAAAAAAGATAAATGAGCTAAACATACATGGCTATAAATTCGACGGCTACTGGAGGAATCTCAGCTGCATAAAAACCTATTATAAATGCAACATGGAGCTGCTTGACCCGGAGATAAGGAAACAGGTATTTATTGAAAACGGAAAGGTATACACCAAGGTTAAGGACGAGGCTCCGGCAAAATATAACGAGGAAGCCGAGGTAAGGAATTCCGTAGTTGCAGACGGCTGTATAATTGAAGGTGATGTTGAAAACAGCGTACTTTTCAGGGGTGTTGTAATTAAGAGAGGTGCGGTAATAAGGAATTCCATCATTATGCAGGGGTCAATGGTAAGTGAAAATGTACTTTTGGAGAATGTAATACTTGATAAGGAAGTAAACATAACGCCGGGTAAATCGCTGAAAGGCGATACCAATTGGCCGGTTGTGGTGGGTAAGAAAGTGGTTGTGTAAGTTCAGTAGGGGCGGCTGCCCTCAGCCGCCCTTGGAGGAATTATGAGGTCATGCGATAGAAAATCCATAAGGTTAAAAGATTATAATTATTCACAACCAGGATATTATTTTATAACTATTTGTACGATAAACAGGGATAATATTCTAAGTAATATCATTCAGGATTCAATAAATTTATCAAAAATAGGACAAACAGTAATGAATCATTTGAATAACATCAATTTGGTGTATGAGAATGTTAACTTAGATAGTAATGTAATTATGCCAAATCATATTCACTTAATTCTTGAATTGCATGATAACGGGCGGCTGTGGGCAGCCGCCCCTACAAATCCACCTATATTTTCTATTCCTCGTATCGTTAATTCATTCAAAACCTTAACATCAAAGAAATATGGCAGTACTTTATGGCAACGAGGGTATTATGATCATGTTATACGTGGTGAAAGTGAACTAAATAAAATCAGAGAATACATAATAAACAATCCTGCAAAATGGCAGGAGGATGAATACAATGTATAATACCTATTATTTAACAGAAAAGACTATTTTAAAGCGTATTGAAACGCTTCAGGTGTATATTCTTTATAATCCACCTTTAAAATCTTAATCAATTCCTCGTCATTTAATTCAGAGAATCTTTGTTTCATGTATTCAGTGCCCATAAATTACCCCCCTCCTTAAGTGCTGTAAATATTATATAATAATGTTATTCTTATGTAAATTATGTGATATTATGGTATGGTTATTACGATGTACCTATGGAGGAATCTTTTTGGATAAGACTTTTTAATTCAAAGAAGAATCGTAGCCCACCCTTAAGGGAGGGCCTACAATGTGAGGTATGAATGTCCAATATCTACTTTTTCAGGGGTAAGCCGCAACTGGAAAAACTACTATAACTGATATTTTGAGCAATGAAATAAATGTACCTGTTTTTAGGAAAGATGATATATTTGATGTATTATCCCAATACATAGAGAATAATTCACAAAAGAATAACATGGTGACGTACAAAACTAATTTTTTAGGAGGACTTCAGATGGCATGTGAGAGAACAAACAACTTGGGGAAAGAGAATAATTGTAAGTGCACTTTTACACATTGCGATAAATGGGGCAAATGTTGCTCTTGTGTGCTATTCCATCGTACAAAAGGTGGTGTACCAGGCTGCTTTTTTACAGAGGAAGCTGAAAAGACTGGAAATAGGGATGTAGATAATTTTATTAAGAACATTGGTATTCCTTTGAAAGAAGGTCATTAGCGCTTTATAGAAATGTTTTTATCCGTATTCTTTATAGAATATGCAACTGAGCAAAATCCATAATACATACTTCGTAATAGTAATAAATTGTGAACTAATAATTATTTGTATTTGGAAAAGGAGGTACATTATGAAAAGGTCAATGATGCAGATTTATGTAAAAGGAAGTGGAGAGGCTGTAAAACTGTATTCAAAAGCTTTTGGTGCCACGTTGGGCTTTAACGTAAAAAATTCTGAGGATACATTTTATCATGCAGAACTTGATATTTGTGGTCATACCTTAGCCGTATCCGAGGCGAATGATGGCATGGATAGAAGAATTACAGGCAATACAATGCAGTTTTGCTTTCATTATGGTGAAGGAAATGAGGATGTGGTTAAAAAGGCTTATGAGATACTTAAAGAGGGTAGCCAAATCCAGTTTCCGTTAGGCCCATGCGATTTTAGCCCATTGATGACAGATTTTATTGATAAGTTTGGCGTTAGATGGTGTCTTTTTATATAACTAATTCTACAGATTATGAGCGCAATTAATAATTAAACTGTTACGCAATATTTACATTTTGCGTATTAGTTTTATAATGTGAATTGAGAATGGAGATGCTTAAAATGACCAGAAATGAAAAGATTAATCTAATAGAACGTTTCGAAAAATTATCATTTGAATTTGATGATGTCCTTGAATTATCTAACGAATTAATTTTATATAGGCCATTTGCGGATGCATGGTCTATAAAGGAACAAATAGTTCATTGCATGGAAGTTGATATTGCAAATTTTCATCGTTATAGGAGAGCCATAGCACAGCCTGATACTCCTATCCTATCATTTGATCAGGTTTGGACAATGAATTTGGACTATCAATCATCAGATCTCAAATTAACTATGGATTTAATAAAAATGGTACGCGCATATATGGCCTGTCATTTAAAAACAATTGCTGATTGTGATTGGACTAAATATGCCTATATACATGACAAAAAAGGCAGGATTAATTTAGAAGAAGCCCTATGTCAATATTCAGACCATGTTGACTTTCATAGAAAGCTTATTAATAGAAATATAGAATTATTCGACAAATAGAACGGTTAATAAGTTTAATGCGTATTCTTTATAAAATGTGAAACGCAATAAATCCATATTAAAAAGCTATAAAGGTGGTCTTTTATGATTGGTGATATAGTAACAGTAACAGTCGATAGAGCAATTGGAACCTGTCATCCGGAATATCCGGATATGTATTATCCAATAAATTATGGTTACATCAAAGGAATTATTGCACCTGACGGAGAGGAACAAGACGCATACATTGTAGGTGTTTCAGAACCTGTAAAGGAGTATACCGGAAGAGTAATTGCCATTGTTCATAGAAAGGATGATGTGGAAGAAAAATGGGTGGTGGCACCTAAAGATATGATAATTACAAAAGATGAAATTGAAAGGCTAATCCAATTTCAAGAGCAGTATTTTGACAGCGAAGTTTGGATTAATGGGGTGTAACGCTTGGAATATGATTTCTATTTGTTTGACGCGGATGATACATTGTTTGACTACGATAAGGCGGAAGAAAAAGCGCTTGAACAAACATTTAGTTCGTTTGGTCTGGATTATTTTTTAGACGTAAGACACAGGTATGGAGAAATCAATAAAGCCTTGTGGAGACTATTTGAACAGGGGAAAATCACAAAAAGCGAGCTGCAGACAAAAAGGTTCCTACTGCTTTTTAATGAAATCGGTATTAACTGTGATGCCAAAGAGTTTAATTCCAAGTATATTGTTGAACTTGGAAAAGGAGTTTATTTAATAGACCAAGCAGAGAATGTTTGCAAAACGTTATATCAAAAGCACAAAAAG
>JAUZPR010000093.1 GCA_030705825.1 Bacillota bacterium
AAATATTTTCTTGATGATTATACCGACGAGGAAATATCCGACTGTGTAAGAAGCGCATATAATACCAGTAAATTTGATTCGGTCGACATTGCACCTCTGTATAAACTAAGTGAAAATGTTCATGTGCTTGAACTTTGGCATGGACCTACCTGCGCGTTTAAAGATATGGCACTTCAGATACTGCTTCACTTTTTAACTAAAGCGGTTAAAAAAACCGGAGAGAAAAGTGAAATCGTTATTCTGGTGGCTACTTCGGGAGATACCGGAAAAGCTGCGTTGGAAGGTTTTAAAGACGTCGGGGGCACAAAGATAATCGTATTCTTCCCTGAAGAGGGTGTAAGTGCCATTCAGAAAATGCAAATGGTTACACAGGAAGGCGGCAACGTATACTCCCTGGGAGTGGAGGGCAACTTTGACGATGCACAGAATGGTGTGAAAGCGATTTTTGCAGATGCTGAAGTAAATTCCGAATTGGAGCAGAAGGGTTATAAATTTTCTTCTGCCAATTCCATAAACTGGGGAAGACTTGTTCCTCAAATAGTTTATTATTTTTCTGCTTATGCAGAGCTTGTAAAAACCGGAGAAATAAAAGCCGGAGAGCCAATAAACTTTGTTGTGCCTACAGGTAATTTCGGAAATATCCTGGCAGCTTATTATGCATGCCAGATGGGGCTGCCGGTTAACAGGCTGATTTGTGCTTCAAATGACAATAATGTTCTGACTGATTTCATTAATACGGGCACTTATGATAAGAACAGGGAATTCAAGAAAACTATCTCTCCATCCATGGATATACTTATATCCAGTAATCTGGAAAGACTTCTTTTTGAGATGACCGGTCACAATTCACAGCTGGTATCCGAATGGATGAACAGGCTTAAGAAGGATGGAAGGTACACTGTAGATGCAGACTGCAAGAAAAAGATATCCAAACTTTTCTGGGCGGGCTTTTCCAGTGAGAATGAAACAATAAAGACAATCGAATCTATTTACAATGAATATGGATATGTTGTGGATACCCATACAGCTGTTGGAATTGACGTATATGACAAATATGTCATCTCAACGGGGGATATAACAAAAACTGTTGCCGTATCAACAGCCAGCCCGTTTAAATTTAATGAAAGCGTGTCCAGAGCAATTTTTGGACAGGATGCGGTTAACGGAAAAAGTGAATTTGAATTGCTTGAAGATTTATCACAAAAGTGTGGAATTGCTATACCAAAGGGGCTTAAGGATCTGGATAAAAAGGAAATAAGGCATAAGACAGTATGCAACAAATCTGAGATGAAAGATCAGGTCAAGAAAATATTGATAGCAAGAGGTGCCCTGTAGTATGAAAAATGCCAGAATACTTGTTGTTGATGATGCACAGTTTATGAGGAATATGCTGGGCAACATAATCAAGGAAGCGGGTTATACTGACTTATATTTTGCGGGTGACGGTATAGAGGCGGTTGAGAAAGTCAAGGAATTAAAGCCCGAACTAGTAACTTTGGATATTTCCATGCCTGGTATGGATGGACTGGAATCTATTGCAAAAATTTTGGAGGCAAGTCCGGAAACAAAGATAGTTATGGTGTCGGCGGTATCGAGCGACATTGCAATAAAACAGGCAATAAAAAAGGGAGCTTCCGACTTTATTTTAAAGCCCTTTGATAATAATATAATAAATGATATGCTGAAAAAACATATAGGCAATTAGATGAAATATTACAGCCCGGGATTAAACACCCGGGCTTTTGTTATCTGTTATGGAGTATTCTTATAGGGACATAAGTCTTTTTGAATACAAAAATTGGGATGTTACTGTATATAAGGCTGCTCGGAATAGCTGATTGTTCTGTAAATTTCGGCTTCCTTTGTGGAAACAGGCTGATCAACATAGACAATCTTTTTTTCAGAAATCGATTCAAGTATGTCGAATACAGTTTTAACATCCCCAAATTCAATTTCCGGTGTTACAGATATTTGTTCTTTTCCGTTCATTGCATTGTAAAAATTATAGAGTTCGTTGTAATATCCTCTTTCAGGTGTAAATTTTACCTGCTCTGATGTCCCATTATCATATGAGATATTGATAATGCCGCAAGTCTTGGATTCAAGATAAATCTCTCCCCTGGTACCGAATATTCTGAAGCCTACTGCCGGATTTTGTGTTTCCGTACCTGAAGGAAAATAGGTGTACTGTCCTATAACTCCATTTTTGAACTGAAGGTTTGCATTAATTGATATATAGGGCATAAATTCTTCTTTTTGGGGCTTGCCGAATGCACTGACACATTCTATTGCCCCAAATATATACCGTGTCCCTGCAAGATCGTGAAGGGCTGAATCAAGGAATTCCCCTCCTGCAAATTCAGGGTGCTGTCTCCATTCTGTCGCCGCGAAGGTATCCTTTTTCATTTCACTTTCAAAACAGTTCACATTGTTTCTTATAAAATATATGGCATCACCGATTTTTCCTGAACCGACAAGCTCTTTAATTCTATTCATTTCCTCATTGTAGCGGAAGTTTTCAGCAATCATTATTTTAACGTTATATTTACGGGCCATATCAAGGTACTTTTCAGCTTCCTGAATACTAGAAGCCAGTGGTTTTTCACAAATAAAGTTTTTGCCGGCTTTTGCAACTGCTTCAGATACAACATAGTTAAGTTCTATCGGAACCAGTATGTCAACCGCATCCAGGTCATTACGCCTAAGCATCTCATTAAAATCGTCGTATACATTTTTTAAATCCAGGTTAATTTTTTTTGCAAAATTTTCAGCATCATATCTTGAACGGTTGCAAAGCGCAACTATTTCATACTTGTCTCCCAATTCCTGTATAGCAGGGTAGTGCAGGCGTTCCCATGCCATTCCTGTTCCAATGACTCCGAGACGTATTTTGTTCATGTCAGATCCTCCTTTTTATTAATTCAAATTATATTATCTGTACATAACAGGTACGTATACGAAGTGATATTAAAATTATGAGCCATTTAAAAGTCATTTTTTTTATCTGGTTGAGCAGTATAATAAAATATGCTCATTATCAACATGTAAATAAATATATCTCTTGACAGATTGGGAGAATATTTGTTATTATAAATAGGCAAATAAAGAAGAAGTCATCCACTTCTCACCTTGCGGATTTATCCAGTAAGGTTAATAACAGGACTCATGAGCATTTTAGCCGTGTGTATAAGTGGATTGAACTTTTTCAATCCACTTTTTTAATTATAACCCGGAGGTGTTTTGTTATTAGTAAAAATGAATTGATGATTAATGAGGAGATCAGAGATAAGGAAATAAGGGTCATTGATGCGGACGGTTCCATGTTGGGAATAATGACTGCTAAGGATGCCCAGAAACTTGCTAATACCAAAAATATGGATCTGGTAAAAATCGCTCCTCAGGCTGCGCCTCCTGTATGCAGGATTATGGACTATGGTAAATACATGTTCGAGCTTGCAAAAAAGGAAAAGGAAGCCAGAAAAAATCAAAAAGTCATAAGTATCAAGGAAGTACGTATCTCTGCTAGTATAGAGGATCACGATTTCAACTTCAAGGTTAAAAATGCATGCAAATTTCTTGAAGATGGCGACAAGGTAAAGGTTTCAGTGAGATTCAGAGGCAGAGAAATGAACTACACCTCACTGGGAGAAGAAGTGCTTGGAAAATTTGCAGAAGCAATAAAAGATGTTGGTACAGTAGAAAAGAAACCTAAGCTTGAAGGCAAGAGTATGACAATGATACTCAATCCAAAGCAGTAATATAGACAAGGAGGAAGAAAGATGCCTAAGGTTAAAACTCACAGCTCTTCCAAGAAAAGATTTAATCTGACCGGAACTGGTAAGGTAAAAAGAGCTAAAGCTTACAAGAGTCATATTCTAACTAAAAAATCAACAAAAAGAAAAAGAAACTTGAGAAAATCAACTATAGCTTCGGATGCTAATGCAGCTACCGTAAAAATGTTGATTCCTTACAAGTAGGAGGGAGGATTAAGTCATGGCAAGAGTAAAGGGCGCGATGAGAAATCGTGCAAGACATAAAAAAATACTTAAGCTTGCAAAAGGTTATTTCGGAGGAAAGAGCAAGCTTTATAGAATAGCTAACCAGGCTGTTATGAAATCACTGGTTTATGCTTACAACGACAGAAGGACAAAGAAAAGAGATTTCAGAAAATTGTGGATCGCCAGGATTAATGCTGCTTCCAGAATAAACGGAATGTCTTACAGCAGGTTCATGAACGGACTTAAGAAAGCCGGCATATCACTCAACAGAAAAGTTTTGGCTGATATGGCAGTTAATGATGCAGCAGGCTTTGCACAGCTTGTTGAAAAAGTTAAGGTTGTAAAATAGATTCAAATTTTATAAAATAAAGAGCTGAGGTTCAGCTCTTTATTTTTTTGTTAGCTGAATATTTTCTTATTCAAAATAACATAATTAAATAAGCCTTAAATTGGTTTTAAACCTCTATAGGAGGAAGTATGAATCGTATAACAAGTTCACAGAATCCTTTGGTTAAGGAAGTAAAAGCTTTAAAGTCAAAAAAGGCAAGGGATGAAAGCAATTCCTTTTTTATTGAAGGGATAAGGTTAGTAGAAGAAGCATTAAAAGA
The DNA here is from genome assembly GCA_030705825.1 of Bacillota bacterium. Classification (GTDB taxonomy): domain Bacteria; phylum Bacillota; class Clostridia; order Acetivibrionales; family JANLFN01; genus JAUZPR01. The sequence continues at coordinate 4,607 of JAUZPR010000093.1, forward strand.
GGATATTGAAATAAAAAAGATATTTCTTTCGGAGTCTTTTCTTTCGGATAAAAGCTCGGATTTGCTTATATCGCAGATAGAGCAGAAGAAGCTTGATACCTTCCTGCTCACAGATAATATTCTCAAGGACATATCCGATACCGAGAATCCTCAGGGTGTACTGGCAGTATTAAAAATAAGGAACTGCAGCCTCGATATTATCAAGGGAAATTCATTTGTCCTGTTGCTGGAAGCTATTCAGGATCCCGGCAACCTGGGTACAATTATCCGGACGGCAGATGCAGCTGGAGCCGATGCGGTTGTCATGTCAAAGGGCTGCGTAGACCTTTATAATCCAAAGGTTCTAAGATCTACAATGGGCTCGGTTTTTCACATTCCTGTCTGTTATAATTTAGACATGGAAGATACAATTGTCGCACTTAAGAATAAAGGTATAAAAGTTTACGCTGCTCATCTTTCTGGTGAGAAAAGCTACGTCGAGGAAGATTACACCAAAGGCTGCACATTTATCATAGGTAATGAGGCAAACGGCATAACCGAGGATTCTGCCAAAAAGGCAGATGTGCTTCTGAAAATACCAATGCCCGGAAGGGCAGAATCCCTGAATGCTTCCATAGCAGCCGGTGTTTTGATGTATGAAGTTGTGCGGCAGAGGTGCAGATAGAAAAATCCCCGGTTTTGTTAAACTGGGGGGAATTATGACTGCTAAATTCAATTCTGGGTTTATACTAAATCAAATCCGTTGTTCTTTATTACATTTGCGTACCAATGGCCGCTTTTCTTGATTATTCTCTGTCTGGTCTTAAAATCTATATATACGATTCCGAACCTCTTGGAATATCCATGTCCCCATTCAAAATTGTCCATCAGGGACCAGACAAAATATCCGGCAAGGTTAACGCCATCCTTTATTGCTCTGTTCATCTGCTGTAGATATCCATATAAATAATCAAGTCTGTTATCATCATCGACTTCACCCTTACGGTTCACTATATCGGTAAAGGCGGCACCGTTTTCGGTTATTATCAGCTTTATACCGTTATAATCCCGGTGCAGACGGGTTAGAAGGTCGTAGCTGCCTTCGGGATATATCTCCCAGTCCATGTTTGTCAAAGGCCTTCCGGTTAAAAGTTTTGCATAGTTTGCCGGCCATACTGAAGGGTCATGCTTAATGGTATGGGGCATGTAGTGGTTTATGCCCAGGAAATCTATAGGGGTGCTTATGGTTTCCATATCACCAGGTTTAATCTCAGGAAGAGTGGTTCTGCTTTCATACCATTTAACCATGTCTTCAGGATATTTACCTTTCAAAACCGGGTCGGCAAACCACCTGTTTTCGTAGCCGTCTGCACGAATTGTAGCTTTTTTATCTTTATCTGTATCTGAAGCAGGGTACATTGGATTTAAATCCAGAGTTATGCCGATTTCACCCTTATATCCCAGGGATCTGTAGAGCTGTACGGCTTTACCGTGTGACAGCAGAAGGTGATGGCAGGCTCTTAAAGCCAGTGGAAAATCGGTATAACCGGGAGCATGTCTTCCATCCCAATATGAAATTATTGAAGATATGTGGGGCTCATTATGAGTTATCCACATTGGTACATATTCTCCCAGTTGATTAAAAATGTACCCTGCGTATTGTTCAAAATAATCTGCGGTATCCCTGTTGCCCCAACCGCCCCTGTACTGCAGCTGCTGAGGCAAATCCCAGTGATATAGGGTGATTGCAGGTTTGATACCGTTCTCAAGTAAAAGGTTGGTTAGACGTTTATAGAAATCAATTCCCTTTTGATTAGGGCTGCCTTTTCCATCAGGGAAAATACGTGACCATGAGATAGAAAATCTATAATATTTCAAGCCCAAGTCTTTCATTATCTTCACATCTTCTTCATATCTGTGGTAATGGTCGCAAGCTATGTCTCCATTATCGTTACTTGTTATTTTTCCCGGAATATGAGAGAAATGATCCCATATTGATTCTCCTTTTCCGTCTTCGGCGTGTGCACCTTCAATTTGGTATGATGCTGTGGCTGCTCCCCATATGAAGTTGTTTGGAAATCTAATGTCAGGCATATGTTTTCTCCTAAAAATATTTTTTCGACTTAATGTAACAACTTTACCCTGATTTTAATCTTTATTTATTATAAATGCTATTCGAAATATTATTTATTCTTTCAAAATCTTATGATAAAATATACCAGTCACTGATATTTTTAATTATTGTTTTATGTTAGGAGGTTTTATGCAGCAAAAACTGAATATTCAAAGGACAAAAGCGGATACTGAAGAATTTTCTCCAAGAGTTCTGAAAAGCTATCTTTTTGCTCAGGGTATGAATTTTCCTGAAGGGTATAGACTTAATAAAAGATATGTGTATGATTATGAAATTGAATTAATTATAGACAGTAACGGCAGTGAGCTTATTGAAGACACCATATATCCGGTAAAAAAAGGGGATTTGGTACTCAGAAAACCTGGACAGCTGACACAGGGAATTATGCCTTACAATTGCTATTTTATTTGTTTCGACCTCCTTAATATAACCGGAAAGAATCCTGAATCCTATGATTTTGATAAGGAACAGGCTTATCAGGATTATTATGAAAATGATATTCTTAATGCACTTCCTACTATTTATAGTACAGCTTCACCTGAAAAATACCATGATTTATTTGAGACTGTACTGAAAGAATATATAACCCCGGGCAACTCCTCGGCGTTAATCATGAAATCCTGTGTTTTAAGGATACTGTATGAATTGCACAAAGACAGCAGAAATCCATTTGCAAATGCGAATATGCAGCACTCGTACCATTACCCGGTAATTAAGAAGATCATAGGTTATATACAAAACAATATTGCAGAGAGATTGGATCTTGAGGTTCTTTCCGAATTGTCCGGACTTAGCCCCAATTATTTTCACAGGGTCTTTACCGAAACCCTGGGTATAACTCCTAATGAATATGTAACTAAAATCAGATTGGATAAAGCAAGGGAGCTTCTTGCAAAAACTGCAGATCCTGTATCCGAAGTAGCTTTTATGTGCGGTTATGAAAATATCCCTTATTTCAGCTATCTGTTTAAGAAAAATCTTGGAATATCTCCGGGAGAATTTAGAAAGAGGCACAGTTATATGTCAATGTAGATTTATCGGATTGGGTTTTTTATTATTTTAGTAATTCAATATTGACAGAAATAACTTTGTAAGTGAATATAATAACATGTAAAGTTGGGCACAAAGAGGGTAAGTTATAAACTTGCTAAAAATCAGGAAAGAGTGAGATTATGTGGATTGATATATTTAGGTTGATATTAAGCCTGGCAATTATTCTTTTGAGCTGTGAATTGTTTACAAATGGTATAGAATGGCTTGGAAAAAGGCTGAAGGTTGGTGACGGAGTTGTTGGAAGTATTTTTTCCGCCGTTGGTACCTGTTTGCCTGAAACAACAATACCAATAATCGCTTTGCTTTTTTCTGACGGATTGAGCGGGTCTACCGATATCGGCATAGGCGCTATAGCAGGTGCGCCTTTTATGCTGAGTACACTTGCTTTTTTTGTTACTGGTGTTTCTGTATTGGCGTTCTGGAAAAGAAGAAAAACCGGTCTTGCCATGAAAGTCAATAATAATATTTTAAGCCGCGACATCGGATTTTTTATAATTGTATATTCAATTGGTATTTCTGTTTCCTTTGTCAGAATAAATGCGGTAAGATACCTGGCAGCTGTATTTCTGTTATTATGCTATATTTATTATGTTTTCCGGACCGTTAAGGACGACAGGGAAAGCAATTCCGAACTGGAAAATCTTTATATAGTTAAGCTGCTAAAAAAGCGTCCCAATATAGGCTTCATTCTCTTCCAGATAATTTTATCCTTAACAGGAATAATACTGGGCGCAGAAATGTTTGTCGGCAGTATTAAAAGTGTTTCAGATTTTATAGGACTGTCGCCGCTTGTACTTTCACTTATAATTACACCAATAGCAACAGAACTTCCTGAAAAATTCAACAGCGTTATTTGGATAAGCAAAAAAAAGGATACGCTGGCATTGGGGAATATATCAGGTGCTATGGTGTTTCAGAGCTGTATCCCGGTTTCTATAGGAATACTGGGAACATCCTGGATACTGGATACAAAGGTTATTGTCAGCGCAATACTCTCGGTAATCTCTTCTTTCACTACTTTTTTATGGATTAAGGTAAAAGGTGAATTAAATCCCATACCCCTGCTGGCAGGAGGATTATTTTACACCATATTTATATTATTTTTACTAACAGGAGGCTTTAACAGTTAAAATTTTTTATAACGGTTTAAGATATGTTTGGCCTGCTTTTGGTAACAAATATCCAAAATTTTTTAAGAAATTTTAAAAATGTATATAAAAATATCAATATTTGTTATATAATGGGATAAAGCTCGGGATTATTATATATTTCCCTGGCAAGGGGGTGAGAGTTTGGAAACGACACCATTATCCATATTGATAATATCTTTACCGGAAGCTTTTCTTAATTTAATTATTGTAATGCTAATTGCAGGATCAAGGGAACTACTGAGATTCAATAAAGGAAATGCGATAAGATTCTTTTTCTCGCTTGGATTTATGGTATTGTCTTCAGCTGTAATACGTCCTTTAATCTCTGAAATTGTACAGAACATGATATTGAGTTTTCTTATACATACTTTCATATATGCAATTGTTATAGCAATTATTTATAGGATGAATTTTAGAAAATCGTTTTTGAGTGTTCTTTTAATGGGTTTCACTTTCATGACTCTTGAAAATGTCTATATTCCATTTCTTGTAGTTTATGTTTTTAAGGGCCAGGAAAATTTTTATGCTCATTTTATTAATGTTTTTTTAGCATCATTACCGGAAAGACTTGTTCAAATGGGGCTTATAATATTTTTGTGGAAATACCAGTTCGCATTTGCAGTCACTCGTATAAACAAAAAATTTTACAATTTCTTCACGGTATTTATTTTTGTTCTGTCCATATGTGAAGCATATTTTTCATTTATATTTACAATGTATTTTCCTGAATTATCTTTAGAGAATCAAATTTTATTCTCTATAACTCTGATATCTTCTGTAGTAGTTTTCTATCTGTTGGTTTACAGGTTTATTTATATCACCATAAAAGGTCTTATTACTCAAGGGTACAAGCAGTACAAGGAACTCGAAGATAATGCCGAAAAAGCCATCACTACGGTTCATACCTTATTGGAGAATAATGATTTCGAATCAGCCAAGAATTTTGTTAGGAATCTTATTGGTGAAGAAAACCAATAAAGAATAGTATGGAGGTGATAATATGAAAGGCAAAAAAATAAAAATTTTAGGTATCCTTTCAGCATTTGTTACTCTTGTTGCATTAACTATATCCTCTACGGCTTGCTATTACTGGTTGTATCAGCCTAAAGCACCGAAATGCCTTCAGAAGTAATTTTTGCTTAATTGGAATATTGTGAACCTCATTTTTTATGATTCCCTTGAGTGAAATAACCTTTATAAAGAAAAGCGTTCATAGTTATACCTAGTAACGCTTTTTCTTTTTGCTTAATATCAAATTATCAATAAATTTTTCAAGATCTTCAAGGTCTATATTGTTATCAGCCATTTTCTTTGCAAATCTGAAGTATTTTATGTAATTTTTGTTTTTAAGATATGGCTCAAATTCACTTATTTCATTTTTAATTTTATATTGGCTGTCTTTTTCGAAAATAAGGAAATCCTGATCGGTAAGCCCTAGCATATAATCGGAAGACACCCCAAAATGATTTGCCATGGAGGCTATTACGGAGATACCCGGCTCTCTTTCTCCCTTTTCGTACTTTGAAATTGTCTCTCTGCTTTTACCTAAAGCTTTTCCTACATCTTCCTGCGATTGCCCTTTTATATCACGTAGCTTTTTTAAGCGCATGCCGAAAATAGACATCAGATTAACCTCCTTATACACATTATAGTCTAATCTGGTAATTAAAAGCAAGATTTTTACACTTTATTGCTTTACTTTACTAAAAAGCATACAAAAATGTAAAATAATGTAGATATTCTATTGACTATATATAAAAAGGTGGATATAATATGGTACTGGTAGTACCAATAATTTGGTAAGTTTATTTAAAGGTAAGGTTTTAAAATGTATTTGCAAAAAGATGTTAGTAACAGAGGACAAAAAAAAGGAACGCTAAATGAAAGAATTAGCGAACTTAGGGATTTGCTTAATCGTATGACTAATTTTAACAATCTTGATGATTTTAATGTGATTATGTTGAGCAAGGAATTGGATTCACTTATATTGGAGTATTACAGCAAATAAAATATCTTATAGTATATTGCTTATATTAAAAGATTCTTTTTGGGGTATATGCTTGACATAAAGATGAAGCAGGGCTGATTCACCAAGTGTTAAGGACTTATCTCTGGATTTTATAAATTTGCTTAATCTTGACATGGTAGATTCAATATTATCTATTTCCATATGATCAACCAGGATTGCCCAGAACTTCTCATTTTTGGACCAATCAACCTGCATTTTATTTAGGCTTTCCTCGGCTGTTGACCAGTTTTCCTTTGTAGCTGCTTCATCGATTTTTGTTATATGAGTATCGAGCTTGTCGGATACTGATGAAAAAGCATTATTTGAAATTATTCCTGCAGCTACAATGATTCCAATAATTAAAACTACAGCTGAAATAGTTTTCAAAGTATGCACTTGACTTAGGCCTCCTTTTTTTGATAAAAAAGATTTCCGCTAGTATCTATGCTGGCAAAAAGAACATCTTTAATATTTGTAATTCCAAACCCGGTAAGTTGATCCTTAAGCCAGTTTTCATCCAGGTTTACTTTGGCAAGATTATCCCTGTTGATTGTTCCGTCAACCACAAGATCTACAGGCAGACCTTCATACTTTGTGGAGATATTGAGATCTTCAGGATTTATCGGCCTTTTTTGAGATTTTGTTATTACACTTAATTGTCCGTTGGTTTCAAGGATCGCGAATTCCACATCCGCTATGTTGGGTATGTTTTTACTCCTTAACTGCTCCAGCAGGTCGTTTATAGTGTACATTTCATTTCTCAAAACAGGTTCGTTTATTTTCCCATTTTCAACTAGTATACTGGGTCTTCCGCATATGACACCCCTTGCTTTGACACTTTTTAAAGCAACAAATGAAAGTAATATTTGCGCCACAAGCAGTGTCAGAATAGGAATAACACCATAGAGCAATGGTATTCCGGTGTTCTGCATTGGTACCGCAGCCAGTTCTGAAATCATAATGGCCACTGCAAGTTCAAACGGCTGAAGCTGTCCTATTTGCCTCTTACCCATAATTCTCATTACTATTACTACCAGAGCATATAAAATCAACGTTCTTGCGAATACTACAAGCATATGATTATCCTTTCCAGTAAGTTTCTTTTTAGAATTTCTTATGTTATTTTTTCGTTTTAAAACCTGAGTTATTCGTTTTTTTAAAATATGATTTTTTATGACATTTTCTTTATGGAGAATGGGAAAATCTATAATAAAACTTTTTCCTCTTATATATACAATAATTAATTTAATGGTATAATAGTTGATATTAATCTATCCGAGGTGCTTTTTGAATGTCAGTAAATATTTTTGATGTATTGAAAGAAAGAGGTTTTATTCAACAGGTTACACATGAAGAAGCCGTCAGGGAACTTCTTGGTAAAACGAATGTCACTTTTTATATAGGATTCGATCCAACAGCAGACAGTCTTCATGTCGGCCATTTCCTCCAGCTGATGGTTATGTCACATATGCAGAAAGCGGGGCACAAGCCTATAGCACTTGTTGGAGGCGGAACTGCAATGGTAGGTGACCCTACCGGTAAAACCGATATGAGAAAAATGATGACCAGGGAAGAAATTGCAGCCAATGCCGAATGCTTTAAGAAGCAGATAGCCAGATTTATCGACTTCAGCAATGATAAGGCAATTATGGTTGATAACGGTGACTGGCTCCTGGAATTAAATTATGTCAAATTCTTAAGGGATATCGGTGTCTATTTTTCTGTAAACAGAATGCTTACTGCCGAAAGTGTTAAAAGCAGACTGGAAGGAAAAGGACTTTCATTCATAGAGTTTAACTATATGCTTATGCAAAGCTATGACTTTCTTGAACTTTACAGAAAATATAAATGTAATATCCAGCTTGGCGGAGACGACCAGTGGTCAAACATTATATATGGTGTGGACCTTATAAGAAGAGTTGAGGGTGCCGACAGCTATGGAATGACCTTTACCCTGCTGACAACCAGTGAGGGTAAAAAGATGGGCAAAACTGAAAATGGAGCAATTTGGCTCGATCCCGCAAAAACCTCACCTTATGATTTTTATCAATATTGGAGAAATGTTCAGGATAACGATGTTGAAAAATGTCTTGCATTGCTTACCTTCCTCCCTATGGAAGAGGTTAGAAGGCTGGGAGCTCTTAAGGATGCTCAGATAAATGAAGCAAAACGTGTACTGGCTTTTGAGGTTACAAGACTGGTACATGGTGACGAAGAAGCTATAAAAGCGCAAAAGGCAGCGGAATCATTATTTGGCGGGAAAGCCGATTCGGATAATATACCTGGAATAGATGTTGCAGCTACAGAAATTTCAGCTGGAGTAAAGCTTGTTGATATGCTGGTCAGAGCCGGTCTGACACCTTCCAAGAGTGAGGCTAGAAGGGCTATTCAGCAAGGCGGTGTATATGTAAATGAAGAAAAGGTAACAGACTTTGACTATACCCTGGGTGAAAAGGACGTAAAGGATGGTAGCATACTTCTTCAAAGAGGTAAAAAAAGCTTCTCCAGAATAAAAATAGGCTGAACCAGGACAAATGTATTAAATGTAAAAAATGCATAAAAAAATAGCAGGGAAAATTCCCCTGCTATTTTTTGTTTATATATTACTTATTGGTGTAATTATTTCCGGTATATGATTCAAATACCTTTTTTACTATATTTCCTCCGATACGGCCTGCATCCTTTGCAGCGATGTCACCGTTGTAACCCTGCTTCAAATTAACTCCTACTTCTCTGGCTATTTCATATTTCATGTTGTCGAAGCTGGTTGAGCTATTTCTGTTTCCCATAATATCACCTCCTTAATAATTATTGTGTCAAAAACGATTCTTATTATGAATTGAAAGTTATGGCATTAAAAAGATACGTGCGCATGTAATGTCATGAAAAATATGGACGATGTCTTAGAACAAGGATTTTAACACCTTATAACAATCTAAATTAAATCAAAATATATATAAAATATGACAAAAAATTTATAGACTAGCCTTACGGTTTATGATATACTGTGAAAAAAATAGTGTAACTTTTAAATTAGCCCCGTGAGGCTGCAAAAGTTCTGTATAGCTTTTATGTAAAAACAAGCTTTTCACCGCCTGCGGTGGAAAGCTTTCTTATTTTAGGGTATTAAGCTCCTTAAAGCAATTAATTCAAAATACAAAGTTTATTTTTAATAACATTAGAGTTTTTATTCGAAAAATAAAATCTTGGGCAGAATTCATAGTCAGATGATACGAATTTTTATTCAATACATAAGAAAAAATAATTGTAACATTTAATAACGTAATATGGATTTTTTGAAAGGTTTTGAATGTTCTTAGCCTGATTTTGAAACAAAACGGCGGTTTTGTTTTAAGATAAATCAAATTTAGGGGGAAGTTTAAAATGCAAAGGAGAATTATCCAGGTAGAAGAAAAGGTTCCT
>JAUZPR010000094.1 GCA_030705825.1 Bacillota bacterium
AATTAAAGGCCTTTCACCCATCTTTTTTGGGAAAACGGGTGAAAGGCCAGGTTTCAGGCATCCTCTACTGTCACAGGAATATCTGCAATATTGTATTTACGCCACTTTTTGGACATGCTGTCGTCCCGCTCGACATATTCTGAAAGAATCCTTCCAAGATTAAGTACATCGCTCATTTCATAATATCCGGAATTTTTGTAAATAAATTTTACCGCCCTTATTGCTCCAAGGGCAAAAGCTTTTCTTGAGAATGATTCGTGAGTTATCTCAATTTTATCATCCTCACCAATAATCATGACCTCATGTTTGCCTACCACTCCGCCTGCTCTCACTGAGGATATGGGTATATTGATATCTTCCTGGCTTACACCGGAAGATATCAACCCTTTTTTAATTTCGTTTGATATTTTAAGTGCTGTACCTGAGGGGGAATCTTTTTTATACTTATGGTGAATTTCAGTGATTTGGAAATCATAGTTGTTTAATATGCATGATGCCAGGTTTGACAGCAGCATAAGTACATTTACACCAAGAGTTATATTGGGAGTATATACAATTCCGCTGTGGTACTTTCGCGTGAGTACAAACAGCTTCTTACAGGCAAAATTTGAAAAGCCTGTAGTACCAATAACCAGATTAACTTTCATTTTTGAGAATATTCTGGCATTTTTTAGTGCAGCCGAAGGATTTGTAAAATCTATAGCAACATCCGGCTTACTCCTGAAAATCATTTGTTCAATATTATCAGAGCTTTCTACTATGATTCCGGTATCAGCACATCCTACAATTTCACCTATATCTTTACCAAGGTTACTGCTGCTTGGACTGCAGACAGCAGCTACTAATTTGATATCTTCCTGAGCCAATAGAACTTTGACTATTTCCCGCCCTGTTTTTCCCAATCCGACCATACAAACCTTAATCAATTAAATCACCTCATTTCAAAAGATGGTGAGGACATGGGGCCAAAGCCCCAAATTGTTTTTTACCTCCAACTAAAAAAACCTCAGAGAAGTAATCTCTGAGGCTTTTTTCGAGTGCATTCCAATAAGTGTATTAACCGAACAAGCCAATCACCTTCTCTTCAACGCTTACGAGATTAGCTGACGGGTTCGGATCGAAAGAGATTAACCCTACCATTTTTGAAATATACCTATGCTTCAAAAATGGATTCACCCCAATATCTTGGTTCTCCCGCTCTTAACGATTAAGCGTTCATTTTATTATTTTGTTTTAGGTCTTACTCAGAAATCCTTATATATAATTATATTCAAGGATCAAGGGTTTAAACACAGGTTGATAAATAATTCAACTTTTCCACTTCATTTTAATATTTAGACATTAAAAGGAGTTAAAATGTTCCATGAATTAGCAATTTCCTTTTAAAACTTGAAGTAGGCGTACTTAAATAGTACAATATGAAATATAATTAGTATATGTATCTGAGGGAAAACTGCAGATTGCTGAATTATCAATTATAAGAGGCTTTTTGCGGTTTTCTGTATGAAAAGGAGAGATAATATGTCAGATAAAAAGACAATAGCTGTCATATTCGGGGGGCAATCATCCGAGCATGAGGTTTCAAGAGTTTCAGCCCAATCGGTAATAAGTAACATTAATACGGATAAATATAATGTAGTTATGTTTGGAATTACAAAGGATGGACGATGGCTTCATTATGACGGACCGGTAGAATGCCTTGAAACCGGAGAGTGGCAGGCAATTGCCGAAGCAAAAGCTGCTTCTGTAAAACAGCTTGGTACAAGTGAAGCGACGGAATCAGGTAAAGCAATTCTGGCAGGTGCTTCTGCAAGAGGAATCTTTAATATGGCAGGCGGTAAAGGAGCTTCTATAGACGTAGTATTTCCGGTGCTCCATGGCTGCAACGGCGAAGATGGGACAATCCAGGGCTTTTTCGAACTGGCAGGTATACCTTATATAGGGCCTGGAGTACTTGGTTCCTCACTTGGTATGGATAAGGCATATTCCAAGATAATATTCGAAAAGGAAGGACTTCCGCAGGGTAAATACCTGGTTTTCAGCAGAAAAGAAATCAACCAGGATATACAGGCTATTCCGGCAAAGGTTGAAAAGGTGCTTACATATCCGTGCTTTGTTAAACCTTCAAATGCCGGTTCTTCAGTTGGTGTGGGAAAAGCTCATGACAGCCGGGAACTTATGGAAGCTCTTGAAAATGCAGCAAAATATGACAGAAGAGTTCTTGTTGAAGAGTTCATTAACGGAAGGGAAGTTGAGTGCGCAGTCCTTGGTAATGACGATCCTATAGCTTCTACCGTTGGAGAAGTAATACCCAGTAACGAATTTTATGATTATAACGCCAAGTATATTGATAACAATTCTAAAACCGTAATTCCTGCGGATTTGCCTGAAAGTACCATAGCTGAAATAAGAGGCTATGCAGTGAGGGCGTTTAAGTGTTTGGATTGTGCAGGGTTGTCTAGAGCTGATTTCTTTGTTCACAAGGAAACCGGCAAGGTATATATAAATGAAATAAACACTCTTCCCGGGTTTACAAGCATAAGTATGTATCCCAAGCTTTGGGAAGCCTCAGGAATCCCTTACGGAGAATTGATTGAACGTCTTGCCGATCTTGCAATAGAACGCTTTGAAGAAAACAAGAGAGACATAGATAGATAGTTCAAACATATGTGTCATATTAAAACTCCAGGAGGATAATAATATATTTATGGATAACAGACCTATAGGTGTTTTCGATTCCGGCTTGGGCGGGCTTACAGTACTCAAGGAAATTATGGAACTGATTCCCACAGAAAGTGTCGTATATTTCGGCGACTGCGGAAGAGCGCCGTACGGGACAAAGTCCAAGGAAATGGTAATAAAATACACCTTTCAGGATATACGTTTCCTGCTTAATCAGGACATTAAGATGATGGTCATTGCATGCAATACAATGAGTGCATGCAGCCTGGAACTGGTACAGCATGATTTCAATATACCTGTTATAGAAGTCATACAACCGGGAAGCAGGTGTGCCGTCAGGGAAACCAGGAACAAAAGGGTAGGAGTTATTGGTACTTCTGCAACAGTAAATAGCGGTATATATGAAAAAACAATCAAGAAGATAGATGATTCGATAGAAGTATATTCACAGGCATGTCCGTTATTTGTAAACCTCGCAGAAGAGGGTTGGTGGGATAATGATATAGCCGAAAGGATAACAGAAGAGTATCTGACACCTCTGAAAAAGGAAAAAATAGATACACTTGTGCTTGGTTGCACACATTATCCTCTTCTTTCAAAGGTTATACAGAAGGTTATGGGTGATGATGTAAAACTGGTAAGCTCTGCACTAGAGGTTGCTAAGGTTGTCAAGGAAGTGGGCCAGAAAGATAAAATGAACAGGGATGAGAGCTTATCTCCAGTTTACAGATATTATACAAGTGACAGTGTTGAAAAATTTGAAGCACTGGGCGGGTCAATTCTGGGTAAGTCCATACATTCAGCAGGAAAGGTTGAAATTGATAAATTTTAATTATAAAATATAGAAGCTTAAAATGTTATACGGGTTTCCTGGTAATTAGTTGTCCGCATTTTGGGTACCGACCTGCGGGGAAATATGCAGCAGAGTTTACCAATATTCTATAGGAGGTATGCTGGTATGAATAAAAATGTGATTATTGTTGTAAAAGGCACCCAAACATATGAAGACCAGGATGGTGGCAGTCTTGAACTTGTAACCGAAGGTAAATACTACAAAAAGGGAGATGCCTATTATATTACCTATAAGGAAAGCAAAGTGACAGGCATGGAAGGTACTACCACCACGCTTAAGGTTGTAGACGGTGTAGTTACACTTATGAGGTTCGGTTCGGTAAATTCACATTTCATATTTGAAAGAGGACAGAAACACATCTCTTACTACGATACCTCTCAAGGAGCTTTTACAGTTGGCGTTTTTGCAAATAATGTAAGTATAAATGTAAATGACAACGGCGGAGAAATAAAAGTAGGATATGAGCTTGAAATAGATAATAACAAATCCGGAGAAAATGATTTTCATATGTTTATTAGAGAGGCAGGACAGGTTAATGACAAATGTAATACAGAACATTGAGAACCAAATAGAGAAAATTGTCGGGGAAGCAGTTGGAAAGTCTGTTGCACAAGGTGAACTGCCCGAACTGGAAATTCCTCAGATAACAGTGGAGATTCCAAGGGATAAAGGTTTCGGGGATTTTTCAACCAATATAGCAATGCAGCTTGCAAAATCAGCACGAAAAGCCCCCAGATTTATCTCGGACGTAATTATAAAAAATCTTGATCTGAACGATACGTACATAGAAAAAGTAGAATGTGCAGGAGCAGGTTTTATTAATTTCTATCTTAACAATAATTGGCTTTATGATACTTTAAAGGCTATCCAGCTTGAAGGTCAGGAATATGGGAAGATCGAGCTTGGTAATGGCAGAAAAGTCATGGTGGAATTTGTCAGTGCGAACCCGACAGGACCTCTTCATATGGGAAATGCAAGAGGAGGGGCACTTGGAGACTGCATAGCAAATGTTCTGACAGCTGCCGGCTATGATGTTACAAAAGAATTCTATGTTAATGACGCCGGAAACCAGATTGAGAAATTTGGTATTTCGCTTGAAGCCAGATACATACAGCTGCTGAAAGGCGAGGATGCAATACAATTTCCTGAAGACGGATACCACGGTGAAGATATAATCAACCACATGAAAGAATATATTGCAGCATACGGGGACAAGCTCCTTAATACAGAAGAAAAAGAAAGAAGAAGGATACTTGTAGAGTTTGCACTTCCCAGAAATATAGAAAATGTTAAGAGTGCGCTTCAAAGCTACGGTGTAAACCACGACGTATGGTTCTCGGAACAGTCTTTGTATGACAGCGGTGAATTGGATGAAACCATTCAAATCCTCAGGGATAAGGGGGCTACTGTAGAAAAGGAAGGTGCTTTGTGGATGAAGGGCTCTGTCATGGGTTCCGACAAGGATGAGGTGCTGGTAAGAAACAACGGTATACCAACTTACTTTGCAGCCGACATAGCCTATCACAGGAATAAGTTTTTAAAGAGGAATTTTGATTGGGTTATAGACCTGTGGGGAGCAGATCACCACGGGCATGTAGCACGTATGAAGGGAGCCATGGCGGAGATTGGAATAGATCCTGATAAACTTGATGTTGTGCTTTTCCAGTTGGTACGCCTCTATAGGAATGGTGAAATTGCCAGAATGTCCAAGAGGACCGGCCGAACAATTTCCCTGACCGACCTTCTTGAAGAGTTAAGTGTAAACGGAAACGACGGTAAGGATGTGGCAAGGTTTTTCTTCAACATGAAAGCATCCGGAAGCCACCTGGACTTTGATCTGGACCTGGCAGTCAAGCAGTCCAATGAAAATCCGGTTTTTTATGTCCAGTATGCACATGCCAGAATATGCAGCATGTTAAGGCTGATGGAGGACGAAGGTTATAAGGTGCCTGAAGTCAATACTGTAAACATGGTACTTCTTGATAAAAAAGAAGAAATTGAACTTATAAAAAAACTTGCCGAATTCCCGCAGGAAATCAAAATATCCGCCCAGTCTCTTGAACCCAGCAGACTTACACGTTATGTACTGGACGTTGCAGGTTTGTTCCACAGCTTCTATAATGCATGCAGGGTGAAGGGCGAAGAGAATGAGCTTGTAAAGGCAAGGATAATACTGGTCGACAGCACCAGGACTGTAATAAGAAATGTGTTGAACATATTAAGCATTTCAGCACCGGAGAAAATGTAGAACAGGAGACCATACACAATGAAAATCAAATGGCTGGGACACTCCTGCTTTTTAATCACAGCAGCTGACGGAAGCAGGATACTGACTGATCCACCTGTTAAAGAGGTTGGTTATGAACTTCCGCCTGAAGAGGCAGACATACTCACAACCAGCCACAAACATTATGATCATTACAATATAAAAGGCGTCAAAGGGAATTTCGTTCACATTGAAAACCCAGGAGAATATGAACATAAGGGCATAGCAGTCAAGGGTATTTCAACATTCCATGATACCGAAGGCGGAGCAAAGCGGGGAAGCAATACAATATTCGTCTTTGAAGTGGATGGGCTTAAAATATGCCACTGCGGTGATCTGGGGCATATTTTGACACAGCAGCAGATATCTGCCATAGGTAATATTGATGTACTTTTAATTCCTGTAGGCAGTGTTTTCACAGTTAATTATCTGGACGCAGCAGAGATTATGGAAATACTGTCGCCTAAAATAACCATACCAATGCACTATAAAACAAAAGCGCTTACTTTTGAACTGGACAAGGTAGATAAATTTTTATCTGTCGTTGACGGACGGGAGTACACTGCCAATGAAATCGAAATAAACAGGGATAATTTAGAAGATTATCCACCGGTAGTGGTTCTAAATTACAAATAGATTACAGTTCCATAATGAAATAAATAAATTGCCAAAACCAGCCGATACATTAAGTATATGACTGGTTTTTTTATACACTTTTATGAAAGGCAGATACTATGAATAAAAATACTTTATATAAAAGACGTTTTATCGGGTCAATTCTTGCCATTCTTGTGGCCTTGACCGTGGCAGTACCGTATTCTCCGGTTTTTGCCGAAACCCCTGAATTATCTTTGACAGGCTCCTCGAATGCATCGACAGTTTTAAACAATCTAAATTATCAGGATGTAAAAGCATCCAATACATGGGCAAAGGAAGCCATATATGAATCTGGGGCCCTTGATATGATGAAAGGCTACGGCAGTAATACCTTTGGATTAAAAAACACTCTTACAAAGGAACAGGCCATTGCTCTGGCATATAGACTTGCAGGAAGAGAAGCAGATGCCCAAAAAGCAGCGGAAACCCTGGATAATGCACGTGCTGCAGGCGATAAAAAAATCAACCCCACAAGCATGTGGAGTGACGGTTATTTACAACTGGCAGCCAATGAAGGCTTGATCAGCCAACAGGACTTTAACGACGCCATGGCGGCGGATCAAACTTCTCTTGATGCATCGTCATTCCATAGGGGTGCACCGGCGCAAAGGCAGGAAATGGCATTTTGGATAGCCAAGACCTTGAATCTTTCACCTCAATACGGCCAGCAAAAAATATTCAACAATTACAAGGACTGGTCAAAGGCAGATCCCATTAAAATACCCTACATAGAAGCGATTCTCCAGAACAATATAATGAACGGTGACGGCAGCGGCAGTTTCTATCCGACACAGTCAATAACCAGAGAACAGGCTGCCCAGATAATAAAGAATGCTTCAGCAGTAGCATATCCGTTACTTAAATATACAAAACTGACAGGTTCTATTGAAGACAAGGCAAATTCCAGTGTTGCCTCAATCGGAGGAAATACGGGAGTCAGCGTAATAAATATCAGAAACAGCAATGGTAAACTTGATCAGCTGACTGTTCAGAGCGCCGGGGGAAAATCCGGAATCAATGAAGAAACAGGACAGCCTGTTTCGGGTAATGAGAAGGAAGTGGTTGTTTACCGGAACGGGCAGATTGGAAAAAGCAGTTTGCTTAAGGTAGGCGATAAAGTTGAATATATAGTAGCATCAGACAATTCTGTAAAATTTATTAATGTTATTTCTGCAAATCCAGGTGTTAAATACATAACCGCCAATATAGACTCGGTAGACACGACCAATGGAATGATTTCAGTAACAGAGCTATACAGCAGTAATTATTCCGATGACAGCTTCTCGGGTACCGGCCCCAGCGTTGATAAGTCAGTCAGCGGAAAGACGGCTACCTTTGTATACAGCAATAATGTGTCTGTTGAGTCGGGCAGCGGAAAACAGACTATAACTGATGTTCAGCCCGATACAATAGCAGAGCTCAAGGTACAGAACGGTATAGTAACTGCTATCAGGCTTTCAGCCAATAATGCAATTAACAAGGAAACGGGTGTAGTCAATGGTATAGTTGAAGAGAATAATCCCCAACTGGGATATATTACATTGTTCAATGAAGACGGCTCGGGGACAAGCCCTGAAAAACAAAACCAGCTGATTTTAGGCAGAACCTATAACTATTCCACACAAGGCGGATTAGAGGTACAGAAAAACCAGCAACCTGCTTCCATAGAAGATATAGAAACCGGTGATTCGGTATTTTTAAGGACTGATGAAGACGGAAATATAGTATCAATAAGTGCCGCAGATAATTATATTACCAAGTACGGAAAGGTAATTTCAAAAAGGCCGTCAACCCTTGCTGTTAAATTTGATGACGGTTCACAGCAGGTACTGGATGTGCCTGCAAGTATAACTGTATTATCAAATAACAGATTGGTTGGTTATAATTCACTTAAGGATGGTGACAGAGTAAAACTTTTACTGAATGAAGGAACCAATATAACCGATCTCAAGGAAATAACCATTGAAGGCGGAGAACACCTGATAACCAACGTTTACAAGGGAGTTGTTTCTTATATAAACAATACTTCGGGTAATCTTGTAATGCAGAATCTTCAGGTTCTGAACAACGGTAAATGGGTTAAAACAGACCAAAAGGGTTTTACCAACATCAAGCTTTCCAATGAATGTGCAATATATCTGAATGATGTCAAAAAGGATATAAGCAGTATTAATAGTTATGCAAGGGGAAATGAAGCATACATTGCCGTTATGAAGGACTATGGTGGTACTGAAAATGCGTTGATGGTAAGCTTCAGGAATACAGGTGATACCGAAACCATTTATAATGACAGCGTCGCAAGTGCCGTTCCGGGTTCGGGAAGCTTCAGTTTGAACAAGCAGTATCAGAATATCAGCTATGGTCCGGGTTCGATTATAATCAAAGACAACAGACTTGTTTCGGGCAGCAGCATTACCGATGAAGATATGGCATATGTTATTGCCAACAAAAGAAATTATGCCGGAGACAACAATTATGCAGGAGTTGTCCAGATAGGTCAAAGATCCGGTTCGAACTTTATAAATATATACAGGGCAAGAATTCAAAGCATTGATGAGAACGAGAGTTTTACTGTTGAATCCTTCTCGCAGCTGGACGGGCTGACCTGGGATTATCAGAATACTCCAAAAACCTTCAACATCAAAAACAATACCAGAATACTAGATGATTCGGGAGTTGTTGCTCAGAGAGACTTCACAGGGTACGGAGACAATAGTTATGTGGATAAGGTTGTATATATTCTTGCAAATGATCTGGATGCTGTCCTTATCAGTACGGCACCGTTCGGTAATGTTAATGTTAAGGGAGATATAGCAGATATTTCAACCGGCTCGGGTAGTACAGCAGGTTCTGCGGGAACCAATACAGGATCGGTGCTTACACTAAGGAATTCGAAGGTATATGATTTGAATACCAATATGTGGACTGCAAGTCCCGATATTACAGTTAATGTATTGCAAAACAGCATTGTTCTGAAGGATAATCAGATTGTGGACCCATCAGCTCTTGTGAAGGGTGACAGTGTAAGGGTCATTAAAAAAGACAATACGGCAACAGGCGACGGATACATTATAATAGTTGAGAGTTGAGAGTTGTGAGTTTGGAGTTCGGAGTTCAGGGTTAAAAGAATGTAGTAGGGGCGGCTGCCCACAGCCGCCCAATTTTAGAATACATATTTCAGATAATTATCAATTAACCATGGGGTGGTACATATGAAGAAATTTTACAAGTTTATAATCTGCATTACAATACTGGCTCTTTTTCTCATTCCTTCGTCAGCATACGCATGGGAAGGCGAATGCGGCTATGAAGGAGGAATATCATCCCAAACCTCTCCGGGCAGCACTACCGGTAAAATAACCTACCAGTACCAGGAGGTTTCCTTTATTACCGGACAGCCAATTGTATATACAGGAACGCTTACCATATCAAAGTCGACAAAACAGGGTTCAGTTGTAGCCACATACGTTTATAACCTGGCAAATACGGCAAACAAGGCTACTCTGGTAAGAACCATTGTTTATAATACAGTCCTTACACAAGCTGATAACGGGCAGACTACAGAACAGACCTCCTTTAGCAAAACTCCTACCGAAGTTATTAAAATAGGCAATACAACCTATTCACTTAAAAGTTATACCTTTACAAGAGCCAATATAGTTGATGCAAAACCAGCAGTTAATTATTATTCTGGAAACACCTGGGGCAAAAAGACATACCAGATAGGAACCGGAACAAATGCTGGAACTGTCGAAGTTGAGGGTACAGGAAATTTTTACGGTTATGACCAATATTGGGGAAATACCGAAGTGGGAGTAATAGATTATACGATACAAAGTGATAACGGTAAGGACAAATGGGGCGGTACTGCCAATGTAAAGGTAACCTCTACATCGGCTAAAAAGATTGACTACGTTAAAAACCAGCCGGATCAGATAAGCTTTGACGGCGGTTATTTAATGACACAGGATAACAGCAGTGTACTCTCATACGACAGCATGCTTCCTGAATTTGATTCCAAGGGAATATCTACAGATAATGTACTGGAAAAGACCGACAGCCTTAAACTGGAGACTTTTCCATCACAAACAAGGCTGCCTGTAGTAAGTCTTGCTTATTTGAAAGGGTACTGGGCTGAAAATGATATAAAAACACTTTTCAGCCTTGGAGTGTTCAAAAATACCGGAACAAAATTTAATCCGCAGCAATTCATTACAAGGGGAGAATTTGCTGCAGCCATGGCAAATGCCGCAAAGGCAGTGCCAACTGATCCTACCCTGGCAAAGAAGACAACAACCACGAAAAAAAATACCCAACAGCAGGTGGTTTCACCATTTGCAGATGTTTCAACCGACAGCATATATTTTACAGGGATTAATGATGCATATAACAGAGGTATTTTCCTTGGAAGTGACGGAGGTTACTTCAGGCCCAATGACAATATTACTGTTGCTGAAGCGGTAACTACGTTTATCCGGGCCCTCGGACTCGAAAATATGGCACCGCAGCCTAATGCCGTTACCTCATTCAGAGACAATGATAAAATACCTGCATATGCAAGAAATGCTGTTTATGTTGCTTCAGATATAGGTCTGGTTCAAGGGGATGACAGGGGATATCTCAATCCAAATAACAAGCTTACAAATGCGCAGGCAGCAGTTATGCTCAACAGACTTATACAGTATGCCCAAAACGGAATAAGCAAGGATTACATCGAGAATATAATTAATTACTAATGGAAAATAATTGAAAACATTATATAATAGTTTTAGCTTATAGCATTGTAAATCAACTTTAAAGGGGTATTTCAAGTGAGAAAATTAAAATTCAAAAAACTTCTGGCGGTATTGCTAATAACTTTATTACTTTTTTCACAATTGGTTTTTGCCGATGCAAATAATAATACACAAAGCTTTAACAGTGATTTTATTAAAAGCATTGTTGATATGATAAAAAGCACCTATAACGGTGACGTTACTGATAATCAGCTTCTCCAGGGCATTATGAAGGGCGTATTCGGAACCATGGATCCCTATACTGTATTTTATACACCTGATGAAGCAAAAGCATTTCTCAACGATATAGGCGGCACAATCCAGGGAATAGGGGTAGTTATATCCAAAGAGGGAGATTACATAACGGTTGATAAGGTAATTCCAGGTTCACCTGCCGAAAGGGCTGGGATTACAACCGGTGACAGGATAGTAAAGGTTGACGGCAAAAGCATATTGGGGATAACGGCAGATCAAGCGGCCAAGCTCATTACCGGTCAGGCGGGAACAAAGGTTAGTCTGGACATAATAAAAATAGGGAGAAATAATTCAATAAGTATTACACTGGGAAGGGAAAATGTAAGCTATAACCCTGTAACCTATGAAATTAAGGACGGTATAGGATATCTCAAATTGGAAATATTTAATTCAAATGCCTATGCAGGAGTTAAAACCGCACTGGATGCATTTGATAAAGCGGGAATAAAAAAGGTAGTGCTGGATTTAAGAGACAATCCCGGAGGGGAGGTTGACCAGGCAGTTGCAATTGCAAGGGAATTCATACCCAAAGGTCTGATTACCAGTCTAAGATTTAAATCTGACAAATTACAGGATATTGATTATTATTCATATCTTGAAACACCCAGGTATAAACTGTCTGTACTTGTTAACGGCAACAGTGCCAGTGCTTCCGAAATATTTGCCGGGGCTGTCCAGGATACGGCAGCAGGCACCTTGATAGGCACCAAAACTTTTGGAAAGGCTAAGGTTCAAAATCTTTTTCCAATATTGACACCTGAAGCATATGAAAAATACGAGAGCCAGCTTGGGGTAAAAATAGTAAATGTTTATGATCTCTACGGATATGGAATTATACCTACAGATGACGAGATACTGGGCTGGGTCAAGATGACTACAGGAATGTATACAACGCCTAAAGGCAGAATGATAGACCTGGTGGGAATAAACCCGGATATACAAGTTAAAGATCCTACACCTGCCAACGGTATCGATGTAAAGAGTATCCAAAAGTTAACAGCTGCCAATAAATTTAAATTGAACGATAACAGCACCGATATATATAATGCTGAAAGGATAATGAAAGCTTTAGGCTATTTTTCAGGAACGCCCGGTTATACACTGGATAAAAATGCATCTGCCGCCGTCAGCAAATTTCAAAAGGCTGTTGGGGGTTATCCTTATGGTGTACTTGACCTGACGACACAAAGACAGCTGAATAAAAAGCTCGAAGAACTTAACAGAAAAACCGATATGCAGTATTCAAAAGCGGTGGAGATTTTAAACAAATAAAGGCGTAAAATTTATACTGGCGATCAATGGTCGCCCTTTTATTTATATGCTCTAGTAATATCTTACTATGCAAATATAGTATATAAGATAGAAATAAAATGAATTTAAGGCATCATGTCCATAATGTCGAATTATAATAAAATAAAGGTGGAAGAAACTAAAAATGTCAACTTCCTCCTTTTTATTTTATTAACTAAAGGAAATATTCTTTAGATTGATTAGGCTTATGGAGGTGATAGCTGTGAAAAGATTCTTAAAATCAAACAACAAGGGTTCCACTCTTATAATATTTACATTCATATTGACTATCTTATTATCATTTTCTGCAGTGGCAGTTGATGCCGGAAACACCATGGTAGAAAAGGAAAAACTACAGAATGCCATAGATTCGGCAGCCTTGGCAGCAGCTATTGAATTGCCTGATGACCAGAAGGCTGCTGATGTAGCCTATCACTATCTGGAGCTTAATGGATATACAAAAGACGATGTTGAAATAAGCTTTGATAATGATAATTCAAAAATCAGTTTAAACGGTAAAAAAACCATACCTATGTATTTTGCAAAAATACTGGGAATAAAAACAACTACGGCTCATACGTTTGCAGCAGCATCTCTGGACAGGATAGGCGGGGCCTTCAATTATGTATTGTTTTCAGGTAATCCCAATACCGCTTTGACAATAAACGGTAGTTATACATATATTTCGGGAAGTGTCCATTCAAACTTTTATTTTAATCTTAATGGCTCGGATAATACAATTACGGGTTCTGCCGAAGCGGTTAAAACATTATCTGTAAATGGAAGCAATGTCCATATAGGTACTAGAGTACAAAATGCTCCTTTTGTTCAAATGCCGGACTTTTCCGAAACAATAAAAGCACAGGCACAACAATACGGACAGATATATAACGGTAATAAAATTTTTGACGGAGGCAATATTAATGTTGATACGCCAATATACGTAAATGGGGATGTAATAATCAACGGGAGCCATTTTACAGGTAAAGGTTCAATCCTGGCAACCGGAAACATTATATTTAACGGAAGCAATCTTAATCAAAGTACCGATGATGCAGTATGTTTTTATTCACAGAAGGGAGATATTACGGTTAATGGTTCGGATGCGGTTCTTGACGGTATACTGTATGCTCCAAAAGGGAATATAACTTTTAACGGGTTAAATCAAACCATATATGGAAGGGCTGTTGCCGGAACCGTTCAATTTAACGGAAACGGGCTTAAAGTTATCGGCGGTACTGAAGAACTTGAGAGTTTGCCGTCATATGGTGTAAAATTAATAGAGTAATTAAAAAATTATTTATTGTAAGCAGTAGAAAAGACGCCATATTTTGAGCTTTTTCGAGCAGGAGCCCTTTGA
>JAUZPR010000095.1 GCA_030705825.1 Bacillota bacterium
AATAATGGTATATTATAGAAAGGAAGTGTTATTTATGTCTGATGTTTTAGTGGGCGGTTGGAAGTATCAAGAAATGCAGGCATGCAATTTGCCTGAACCAGTAGCAACAGCATTTAGCAAGGCTTTTGCTGGATTCGTGGGGGTTATATATGTACCTGTTTTATACGTTGCATCTCAGTTGGTAGCTGGAACTAACTACTGTATAATCTGTAAGACTACTACAGTAACTAATCCCCCAATGGAAGGTTGTAAGGTTGTAAGAATATATGCAGACTTACAAGGAAATGCACATATAACACACATCAACGATGTAATAGAGTAAGAATTTGCTTGAATGGGCTATCCCAGAATAATTAGGGATAGCCCTTTTTTAAAATAATAGAACTTTAAAGTATTAAATAAAAATGTCAGATTTGATTAAATACAATTTAATTTTACCGATATATAAAATGACGTACTTTTAAACCGGGGTGTTTTTTATGGATGCAACCACAATTTCATTGGTTTTCTTTATAGCTTCAATTGCTTTGCTGATAGTTTACTCGTTCATGCTTTCCAAAGACCTTCTGCTTATACTTGGAACGGGTATATTCATTTTGGCTGTCATTGTAGCAGCTAACAGCGTTATATCTTCGTTTATGGCAATTTTGATTGCGGCACTGATGCTTGTTATATTCGCAAAAAGCCGAAGGATACTTCACTGCCTTGCCATATTCTTCGCTTTGCTTGGTGGGATTCTAACATCTTTAACCAATAACTCGATTCTTTTGCTTATTTTTATGTCTTCATCATTTCTTTTATTTATAGAAAATCCGGCATATACGGGTGAGGTTCATCCACGGGTTTCAAATAAAAAGGCACGTAAACCGGCTCCTGTCAGCGAACCGCCGGCTGAAATTCCTATACCTGAAGAAGCAAATTCGTGATAAGCTATATGGAAAGAATTCTCCTGGCTGCACTTGAAGCTTTGCTTTTTATCATTTCTTCATCAATTGAAACAAATTGTCTGTTTTCCATTATTAGATTGCCATCTATTATTACCGTATCGACATCCGAGCCATGAGCACAATAAACTATGGCAGAAACTGCATTATTCATTGGGTTGAAATGTGGTTTGTCCACATCCAGCAAAATTATGTCTGCTTTCATACCTTTCCTGATTTCCCCCACTTCACCTTTCCAGCCTGCAGCTGACGCACCGTTTGCAGTAGCCATATTAATGACCTGTCCGGCATCCATAAGTGAGGGATCCATATTTGTACCCTTGTGCAGCAAGGCTGCCAGGTGCATTTCATCAAACATGTCAAGATTATTATTGCTTGCCGCACCATCAGTCCCCAATGAAACATTGATACCATGTGCAGCTATTTCAGGTATTCTGGCTATTCCGCTTCCCAGCTTGAGATTACTGGTAGGATTATGGGCCACATTTACATTTTTTTGCTTAAATATTTGAATGTCGTTTTCGGTAAGATGAACACAGTGTGCTGCAATCACAGGTACGTCAAATATTCCGAATTTCAGGCATGCTTCGGCTGCATCCATACCGTATTTTTGTATTGTGTCCTCCCGCTCCCTCAGCGTTTCAAGAATATGTATATGAATGCCGGTACCAAGTTCCTTAGCAAGCGCCGAGCTGTTTTCAAGAGCCTGGCTGTCAAAAAGGTATGCCGAATGCACTTCTATATATACCTTGATCCGTCCATTTAATATCCCGTTCCAGGTATTAAAGAACCTGCAGCAGTTTTCCGTATCGTCCAAAAGCGCAGGAGTATCTCCTGATCTGACTATTGCAGGGCTGTGTGACAGGTTAGCCCTTATGCCGGTCTCGGATACGGCCCTGGCAACCTGGTCCATATGGAGATACATATCTGCAAAGGTAGTTGTTCCGGATTTAAGCATTTCTACAATTCCAAGCATTGTACCCCAATAAACATCCTCATCGGACATTCTATCCTCGGCAGGAAATACTTTTTCAAAAAGCCATTTATGAAGCGGAACATCATCCGAGAAATTCCTGAGCAAGGTCATTGAGGAATGTGTATGGGTGTTTACCAGGCCTGGCATTGCCAGCTTGTTTTTTCCGCTGATCACCTTATCGGCTTTGAAATCCAACGGATACTTACCTTCCTCATCGACAAAAGCTATATATCCATTCTCAATGCCGATAGAACAGTTTCTGACAAGTCTAACCCTATCCCCGGTCAATATGGTATCGATATTTTTAATAAGTATATTCATCCACAAACCTCTTTCATTTATTACTCTTGCTTTTTAAGAATTATGCGGTACTTTACAAAATTAAAATTTAAGGAACAGCCTAATGCCGTTCCTCATTAATATTTACTATATAAATTTTTATATCACTAATCAGCCGGCATTTTTTATTTCATAGTAGTCCCACTGTACCAGTATTAAATCTGACTGCATCAGAATCTTTACTGTATGTTTGAATTTAATGTCTGCAAATGCCTCCCCCTTGATTTTAAACAGTACCGAAACCGGATTTCCTTCAAGAGTGCCGACAGCTTCAAATAATGTGTTTTCTTTAATTTCATCATAAATTAAATGGTCTACTACCAATTTACCCTGTTCCAGCTGCTTAACGTTCTTAAAATAAATGTGTTCTCCTGAGGCAAATAAATGCTTCATATTGCACCCCGTTTCTTAAGTGATCTCTTTTCATAATTTCCAGTTCTTGATTATACCGGCCACAAGAGCTGTAAACTTGAATTCTGCATCTTTTGTAGTGGTTATAACTTCTTCATGGCTAAGAGGCTGGTCAAGTATACCTGCGGCCATGTTGGTAATGCAGGATATGCCAAGTACCTTCACTCCTGCGTGCTTTGCAGTAATAGCTTCAGGAACCGTCGACATTCCGACGGCATCGGCGCCTAAAGTTCTAAATGCCTTTATTTCTGCAGGTGTTTCAAACATTGGTCCCTGTGCGAAAGCATATACACCCTCTTTAATATCAATACCCTGTTCAAAGGCTGTTTTCTTTGCAATTTCCCTGAGTTCGGCATTATAAACACAGCTCATATCCGGAAATCTTTCACCGAACAAATCCAGATTTTCTCCTCTTAAAGGTGATGGCGCAAAGAAACTGATATGATCCCTGATCAACATCAAATCTCCGGGTTTGAAGCTGAAATTGACTCCTCCCGCAGCATTTGTCAGCAAGATATCATTTATCCCGAGCAGTTTAAATGTTCTTATTGCAAAAACCACTTTCCGAATATCATACCCTTCGTAATAGTGAAATCGCCCTTTCATTGCTATTATGGGTTTTCCGGCAATAGTTCCGCATACAAGTTTGCCCGCATGACTTTTCACTGTTGTTATCGGAAAATTAGGGATATCTCTGTAGTCTATTTCAATAAAATTTTCAATTTTATCAACAAGAGAACCCAGGCCCGAACCAAGAACAATCCCTATAGCAGGTTTGGCTGTAAGCTGTTTCCTTATATAATCTGCACTTTCGGTCAACTGTTGTATATAGTCGTCCATAATATCCTCCGTAAATGTTTCTGAGATATATTTATTTTATCATGTTATTTTCCATTGTATACTATAACTGCCTTTAGCCTCATTCATTACAATGGACAGCTTGTAAACACCATTTTCATCAGCCGTGTATTCACTGCTTCCGCTGTCTTACGGACTGAAATGGGCAGCAGCTTTTCCACTGGGACTTTCCAGTTCTGCATATATTTCTCCTTCTTTAACCTTAAAATCATATTTGAAGGATACCGTTTCCCCTTTTTTCAGGTTTATCTCATGGGTTTGTGTATTGGTTTTAGCGCTGCTGAAAGACCCCTTCATGGTTCCTGTTGAATTTGAAAGACTGAGATTAATGGAACAGCCGAAAGATATAACACATACTGCTAGAACAGCTGCCGCCAGCAATCCCAATTTTGTTTTAAAATTCCTCATAAATAACCCCCGAAGCTTTAAGTATATTTAAATAATAGAAAAGGGATTTTCCATATAACTTCACTTAAATATTATGACAAACATTATACAATAAATCCACTTTGTGTTAAATAAAAATTATTCAATCATAATTCAAAAAATCAAATAAATTACTTAAGAATTTATTCCAAACAATTAACATAAATGAAATCCGTTACATATTATAAATCAGAGTACACATTAGATAATTCTGACGTCTTATCTAAAATATTTTTGAAAGGGGTTTAACAGGTATGGCAGCTGATAGATGGGTAGATGGTTTCTTCGGAAACGACATTATTTTATGGTTCATCATCCTGTTCCTTTTGCTCTTCTGGTGTCCGGGATTTACCGGAGCAGCCGGAGTTATATAGCACATAAGGAAACAGCAGAGGGAGGTATTATCAATGGCAGATGACAGAGGCGGTATTGCAATTGGATTCGGCGGATGGTGGTGGATAATAATAATCATAATAATTATTATCCTGTTATGCTGCTGTGGCGGCGGTTTTGGCTGTGGTGGATGTTAATCCCAAATCGCATCCGGTTAAGGCAGTATAATATAAACATAACTCCTCCTTTTTAATTGGGAGGAGTTTTTTCATATATCAATAGATAACTCTTATTACACTGGGGAAAATCCACACCTCCGAAAGCATGGAGGAAAAAACGAGGAACTGTATAACCTTTACAGTCCCCCTCCCCGTTTCAAAAATTCCTGGTTTTGATTGATAACCCTGCTGATTTCAATTTCTTCCTTATTCGTAAGTTTGGGCTTTATCACGTTTGGGCTGTCAAAATCTCCTCCCAGGTCCTTTAATATCTGTTTGATTTCCTTAACGTTACTTTCGTTTGCCTGGGCAACTATCTTGCATTTTACATCGGCAACTTCTTCAAAGTTACCCATGCCGCTAGCCATCGGGCTGGCTGCATTCAAAGGGCCCCTGTCATGTCCCTCCCCATCTGAATCCGATTCAAGCACAAGCCCTGACAGGCTTACCGAAGTTTCAGTACCGGCAAGGTTGGTACGTACATTACGGTCTTCATTATAATGATCATTGATATCAAGAAAAGCTTCAAATCCTGAACTTTTTAACTTTTCCAAAGCTTCCTTTGCTGTTTTTATATTACTGAAATACGCTTCTACTTTCATTTCTTTTATCTCCTCTGCACCCATTAAGTTCAAGGCTGTTCTTACACAGATATCTTTTACTACGAAATATTTTTAACTATTCATTATAGAAATATTCCGGTTGTCACTGCAGAGAATTTAACTTTAAAAGTATAAACAAATTTCATGCCTGAATACATAAAAAATAGGACACGGTTCATACCCGTATCCTATTTTTATATGCTGTTATTTATTCATATTCCTTTAAAAACTCCGGCATTACTTCATTATCGCCGTTAATACTTACAAAAAACTTTACATGGTATTTTTCAGACATACTTGCTATTTCATCAAAGAAATTTTTCAATGTACTTGCTTCCTTTTTAACTATGTAAGTCAGGCCATCGATAAAAATTCCATCGACATCGTAATTTGAAGATACAACGCCGCATATGAATCCAAGAAAAGCTTCCGGTTCCAATACCGGGAAATCGGTTATATTTATAAACCTCACTTCATGTTTAAGGCTGTACATCAATTGATTGCTGTCATCGATAAAAACAACATTTCCGTTGCTTGATGAAGCAAGATTATTTGCATTATCTATCATGCTTTTGGTTTTTCCCGAGCCTTTTTTTCCGTATATTACTTTAACCACCAGCATCTTCCTTTCCTGATTTTATCATTATTCGTAATAATAATACATTAATATAACTTCACTTATATTTCAAGGTAAATATTCATATTCAAAAAATAATTATTAACTTTCTTCTGCAAGTTTGGAGGCCAGCTGTTCTAAAATATGCCTGTAGTAATTGTCTGGAAGAGATGTCAGGGCTTCTTTTGCACGGCTTATGTATTTTTCCAGTATACCACATGAAGCTTGTATTCCTCCGCTCGTTTTAACCATTTCCAATATCTCGTCTATATCACGGTTACTCAACTTATTATCCCTGCTGAAAATATTCCTTACAAGGGCTTTATTTTTTTCATTTTTTTGCAATGCTAATATTACAGGCAAAGTAACCGTGCCTTCAAACAAATCCCTTAACACGGGCTTTCCTGACTTTATGGGATTTGTCAGAAAATCATTAAGGTCATCTTTGATCTGAAAAGCCATACCATAGTTGAAACCGAATCTTGAAAGCACTTTTGTAATGTTATCCGGACATTCTGCAATATAGGCTCCCAAACTGCATGCAGCGCCAAACAAAACTGCTGTTTTTTTGCTTATCCTCTTAAAGTATGACAGCATTGACAGATTAATATTGAACCTGTCCTGATATTGTGACACTTCACCTTCGCAAATTGTCCTTACAGCTAAAGCTACCTTGTCAAGATTTTCGGCCGAAATTCCTTTAGACAGCATATGCAGAGCCGTAGTAAGCAAATAGTCCCCTGTGTACACTGCCATATCGGAGCCGAATTCATCGGACACAGTCCTTTTGCCTCTTCTGACCTTTGCCTGATCAATCACGTCATCATGAACCAGAGTAGCTGTATGAAGTATTTCGATAGCTCCTGCAAGAGATACTGCCTTTTCACTGTCGTAGTTCCCGAACTTGGCGGAAAGTATTACAAATACCGGTCTTAACCGTTTACCTCCAGCATCTACAAGTCCGGTAACCAAACCGGTAAGCCACTTGTTTTTTGAGACAATATTTTTTTTTATATAATCCTCTACTTTAGTTAATTCGGTATTTATTTCAGGGTACAAAGACCACAAATTATCCAACTCCGCTTAAGCCAGACTATTTTGATCCCCCTGATCTCCTCACCTCAACACTCGCTAAAAACATACTCTTATATATTCTCTACTTTAAGTTTTCTTCGCTTTGCTTTGCAAAACTTCTATAAGGCTTATTTATAATCCCTGATTTTCTAATTGTATCGGAAAAGAATCTGCTGCAAAGTCCCACAAAGAACCCTGTAACAATACCTGATACCAAAAGCACTGGAAGATATGCCAAAACAGTGATATCCTTCATAATTAAACAGGCTACTAAAATCTGTCCCACATTATGAAAAACAGCTCCAACTATACTGATTCCTGTGAGGCTGAAAACCCCGGACGCTTTTTTATAGATAAAGGCCATGACAGCAGCGCTCAGCATTCCCCCGGTAAAGCTGAAAAAGAAGGACATCAGTCCTCCCGTATATAGTGACGCCAGAATACATCTTGCACATACAACCATTAATGTATCCCTGTATCCGTAGAAGGTAATGACAATAACTGTAATAATATTGGCCAATCCAAGCTTGATTCCCGGTACAGGCTGAGGTACAGGCAGCCAGCTTTCAACAATGGATAAGACAAGCGCAATGGAAACCATTAAGGCAAGAAAAACCATATGCCTTGTCTTTGTCAGGCTGTTTCCGTTTTTTATGTTTTCCGATTTATTAATCATTTGGTCCCTCGATCCTGTCCATACATAATTGTCAATTCTCAATTGTCAATTCTCAATTGTTTTTATATTCTACTTCCCTTCTCTTCGGGAAGAGAAGGGGTCGGGGAATGAGTTTTGTAAGCTTAACTGTCAACTGTCCTCTGTCAACTGTACACTAATAAGTTACTCCATCCACTTTTTGTGACTCTCCCTTGATTTTTATCATTACACGGTTTGGTACACAGGAGGCGGATTCTCCAACCTTTGTCAGCCAGCCGGTTTTTACACAAATCCTGTCGGGGCAGTCGGCATCCTCAAAACGGATTCTTCCTTTTTCCGCTAGTATTACCTCATGGTAGTCTCCTGATACCTGAATTCTCAATGGAGATTTTAAGGCGTCAAGATTTATAGTCCTTATGACTTTTGAGTCCTGTATAATTTCAGCTATTTTAACATCGTTTGCGGCAGCAGTCCTGTATATAGTTATGCCGGCATATCCTATGGCTGCAACAATTATGATTATAACCACCAGTATGATGTCAGCCTTCTTGAACATAGGTATACTCCTTGCTTTCGTCATCAAATGTAAATATATTCTTCAAGCCTTTTGTTATATAAATTTTCTTGTCGGCTGTAATAAATACCGCCTCTACTCCTTTAAGGCTTTCGACCAGCTTTTTGCCCTTTTCAAGTCCTAAGACAAAGGTAGCTGTGGATAATGCATCGGCTTCGGTAGAGCTGTCTGTAATAATGGTAGTGCTTATAAGTCCTGAATTTGAGGGATATCCGGTATGTGGGTCGAGAATGTGGTGATACCTTTTGCCATCCATCTCAAAATATCTCTCATAATCACCTGAAGTGACAACTGCTTTGTTTGTTACATTCAAAATACCTATGTACTTTCCGGTCGGTGCCCTGGGGTTTTGTATTCCTACTCTCCATGGAGAACCGTCAGGCTTGCTTCCCAGCACCACTACATTTCCGCCCAGATCTATATACGCAGATTTTATTCCGTTCTTTTTATATATATCTATAACGGCATCGCCTGCATATCCTTTTGCTATTCCGCCCAAATCAACAATCTGGCCCGGATTCCTAAGTGCGGCAGTTCCGTTGGTCTGGTCAATTTGAACATCCCTGTAATTTACCAGCTTTAAAAGATTATTAATTTCATTTTGTGCCGGCACCCTGGGGTGGTCTGTAAATACTCCCCATGTTTTGACAAGAGGTCCTACAGTGACATCAAAGGCACCGTTGCTTAAACCGGCATATTTCAAAGCGGTTTTCAGTACATACATAGATTCCTTGCTTAATTTAACTGGGTTTTTCCCTGCAGCTGCATTCAGTTTGTCAATTTCACTGTCATTTGCATTAATGGTCATAAGACCTTCCAGTCTCTTGATTTCTTCCATAGCTTGATCGGCAGCTTTTTTGGCATTATGTCCGCTGACTCTTTCGGAAATGATGGTGCCCATATAAAAACCCTGCTGTTCAACCGGTTTATCAGACTTTGCCGAGCATAAATAAACTACTATTCCCACTGTACATACAAGTAAAACTGCAAATACAATCTTTTTCATAAATACCTGCCTCTGACTCAATTTACAAATTACTATAATTATCTTATTAATCTGAATAATATTCAAGATACTCCTTATATAAGGCATTATTAAATATAATTTATTTTTCAAATTTATCATTACATATAATATCCTTTTTTACCTTTTGCTAATCTTCCTCATGATTTTTTATCTAAACGCATTTATTTATTTTTATTTTTGAGCATATTAAAAGAGGGTGATAATATGTCAAAAAAAGTTTTAGTATTTGGTGCAGGATATGCCGGAGTTCAGGCAGCTCTTACACTATATAAGAAAAAAAAGAAAAATGAAGATATAGAAATCAGCATTGTGGACAGGAATTCTTTCCACACCCTTCTGACTGAACTGCATGAGGTTGCCGGCGACAGGGTAGATGACGAAGCTGTAATTGTGCCCCTTAGGGATATTTTCAGATATACTGGTGTAAATATCATTAAGGGAGATGTGACAGGAATAGATTTTAAAAAAAATATCTTGAAGCTGAAGTCGGAAGAACTATCATACGATTATCTGGTAATAGCCTCGGGGAGTGATCCAAATTATTACGGAATACCCGGTATGGAAGAATACTGCTTTCCACTATGGTCATATGACAATGCAATTAGGATAAGGGAACATATTAAGAACTGCTTTGAGCTGGCTTCTCAGGAGAAAAATCAAGCCGTAAGAAAAGAACTTCTGACATTTGTAGTTGGCGGTGGAGGTTTCACAGGTGTAGAACTTATCGGCGAAATTGCCCAGAGAGTGAAGGTACTTTGTGACCGGTACAATATAGATAATAGAGAAGTCAGGCTGGTGTTGATTGAGGCACTGCCAAAAATACTCAACAATCTTAAACCCAAAAGCGTAAATAAGGCAATGAATTACCTTGAAAAAAGACTAAAGGTTGAAGTATTGGTAAACAGCCAGATAACCAGGCTAACTCCCAACTCGGTAGAATTGAAGAACGGTACGGCCATACCGACAAGGACATTGATGTGGACAGCCGGTGTTAAGGCTGCATGCATGGAGGAAGAACCCGACATAACAAAGGGAAAAGCATGCAGGATAATCGTAAATGAATACACACAGACCCAATATCCCAATGTTTATGCTATAGGTGATATATCAGCCTTTTCCAATGACGGGCATATACTTCCCGCCCTGGTGGAAGGAGCTCTCCAAACGGGAAAAACGGCAGCAGTTAATATTCTTGCCGACATAAGGGGTACTGGAAAGCAAAAGCTTACTCCAAAGCTTCACGGTGTCATGGTTTCGGTGGGCAGTTTCTTCGCAGTAACAGACCTGATGGGCATGGAGCTTCCACGGCCCTTTGCAATAATCACCAAATATCTTGTAAATATGCACTATCTTTTTGGTATAGGCGGTTTTGAAATTATTATCAAGTATTTTAAACATGAGGTTTTGTTCAAGAGGCAAAAAAAGCTTTTGATAGAGAAGCATTACTCATACATGACCCCTGCATTCTGGCTTGTACCAATAAGATTATTTCTGGGTTATTCATGGCTGGTAGAAGGCATAGGCAAAATAAATGAAGGATGGCTTAAAACTGCTATGCTGGCAGGTTCCGCAACAGATGTCAATTCAGGTGCGTCTGTAACCGAATCGGGCGAAAAGGTTTTCAGGATAATAACCGATGTAACCCCATCCTGGTATGCTTGGATCGCAAACCATATTGTCATACCAAACGGACTTATTTTTCAAATACTTATAGTAATCACTGAAATCGGGCTTGGGCTTGCGTTTATATCAGGAACCTTTACCTTTATAGCAGGCATAGTTTCATTCCTGCTGACTTTGAACTTCTCCCTGTCAACAGGTTTATACTCGTATGACTGGTGGTACTTTCCCGCAGCATTATGCATGCTCGGAGGTGCCGGAAGAGCATTCGGCATAGACCATTATCTGATTCCCTATTTGATGAGGCAGTGGCGATACTTTGTAAGAAATAAGCGCATTAAACTATGGCTTTTCAAATAGCATGTATAAATAAAAAGTACACCTCTTAATATTAGTTAGCCTAATATTTAGGGGTGTACTTAATGATTAAAGATATGGTCTTTTATTCTTCTCTATCGAATTCGCCGTTATCTTCGGTTTGACCGCTATTTTCCTCTTCCTTGGGGTCCCCGCCTACTTCCATCTTGGAAACCGATACCTCATAGGCAATCTTAGTAATAATCTCCTGGGAATCAAGCTTCTTCTGATACTCCCTGCTCTGAATCCTGCCCCAAACTTTAATATTGTCGCCAATGGTAAGATTCTCGGAGTATCTTGCATTCCTGCCCCATGATATACAAGGTATGTAATCGGATTTATTGTACGGTCTGTTAACTGCAAGCAAAATATCGGTAATTTCCCTGCCGAAAGGTGTGGTCCTGTATACAGGCTTCTTGCAGATATACCCGTTCAAATAGATTTGATTAGGATTTTTAATGCTTTTCTCATCTTCCAAAAAATTAATTTCTCTTGCAAAGACAGTTAGTACCAACTTATTTCCTTCGTTGTTGTAACTGTTATATGAACGGAATTGTCCTTCAATCTCAACAACTTTACCAATCTCCAGCTTTTGTCTTGAAATTAACCGTTCAGATATAGTAACCGGAATTTTATCATAACTGTTGCTTAACCTTGGTACCTCAAGTATGAAGTAGTAAAAACCTTCTCCATAAACCTCATGGCTATACTCGGTATTTGTAGCAACTCTCCCGGAAATGGTCACCATGTTGTTTTCAATGATGTTCCCGACCATCCGACCCCAACTCCCCTCTCTTCAGTTCCTCTGTATATCGAAATTTATCTAATGTAATATATTCCTGACAAACCTGTTTTAGAAGTAATTTTTGTTCTTCAAATTATTGAGGGTAATACTGTTATTTTAAAATCCGGTAAAAAATCTAAAATAATTAACTAATTCCATTTTCTATTATTATATTATATATTAAATCAATTGAAAATCCCTGACTGAATATTTTGTCGACGTCTTATACGGAATTAAGATCTATGCCGTTTACTATAGCAAAGGTAGCCGCTGCAAGTAAATTATAAACATCAGATTTGTTGTTTTCTATATTTATTTTGTATTCCTGAGGTTCCATAAGCTTACCGTTTTTTGCCGATATTGTACGCTGAAGGCAGCATAAAAACCCGTTTTCAGACAAAATATCCCCAGTGCTTGAAGCTGTAATACTGGCTTTTGGATTGAACCCATACGAAACAACATAGCGTTTCATACCCTGAATGAATTGTATCAGTTCGCCGCTGTCTGCATTTACTATAGCTGTACCCTTTTCTCCCAATCTGGCAAAAATACTCCTCATAAGGTCAGTGTACTCGTCAATATTGATTCCCTTTAAATCATCGGCTTTATCGTTATAAATCATTACATCAAAATCTAGATATTCCAAAATATATTTATCCATATCTGTAATACCTATTTTTATTATAAGAATATCTGTTTCATTTTTGTCCAATTCATTAAGATAGCTTTTTACACGCTTTTCGCCCAGCTCTGCCAGTTCTTTTAATTCTATGATACTTATTTTTTCTCCGTTTTGAGATAAGATTGAATTAATTATATTAGCTGTATTTTCCTTGCTGCTGCATCCGATAATACCTGTTATGAGCATTTGTAAAACCTCATTCCGCATGTAGTTGTAGAATGTTGCGATAAAATTGAAATGTTGATAATACTATAATGTACATTTTTATAAATTTTATGTAGTGCAGTCATATTCAGCAGGTACATAATTAATTTATTGTTTTTTGATCTGCCTGCCCTGATAATCAATTTTATAGCCATCCCGCATAATTATCTGAGATACCGGAAGGAAACCATATCCCATATCTTTGAGTTTTGTAATGACCGAAGGCAGCATTTTTGCAGTATGCTTTGTATCATTATGGAATAATATAATAGATCCGTTTTTGACCTTGCCGGTGAGTCTGTTCATAATCTCATCCTGGCTTATATCTGTTTTCCAATCCAGAGAATCAACATCCCACTGTATCGGATAATATCCAAGATTCCGGGCAGTTGTTATTGTATCATCATTATAATCCCCATACGGAGGACGGAACAGGTCTATTTTTCGGCCCGTAACCGCCGACAAAACACTTCCGCACTTTTCAATTTCATTTTTTATTTTTGCTTTATCAATAGCTCCCATTCTCACATGTGAATATCCATGGTTTGCAATATCATGACCCGCATTTGAAATACTTTTTACGGTATCGGGGTATTTTTCAGCCCATTGGCCAACTATAAAAAAGGTAGCCCTCACGCCATTATCACCCAGGGCTTTCAATATATCCGGAATATCATTGTCTCCCCAGGCACAGTCAAAGGTAATTGAAACCACTTTATCAGTGCGGTCTACAGAATAAATAGGCAGTTCCTTTGTATTCCCGAAAGCACCTACCGCTTTTGATCCCGCAAGCATAAAAAATGCAATTATTGCCGCGGCAGCTGCTGTAAAAAGCAGAAAGTATTTGATTAATTTTCTCCCGTTAACAACCCGAATCAACATGAGCAATCTCCAATCACAACAACACCTGTTTGGTGCGGATTTCATCATCTAATATATAAGTATTTGGGTTGCCCAATTAATATGAATCAATAGTTCAACTTTCCCACTTTGAATAAGAGGAATAAAAATCAAATAAATTTGAAATATCGTTAAAGCGTTCGATATTTTAAATGAACAGCTGAAGCGTAATAATGAGGTGGGAAAGTTGAGTTAATAACTTAACTTTGAATATATAAAAGCATGAGATAGTATTAAAAAAAGCAAACAGTTCACACCTGAGAGTGAAATGTTTTCTTTTTAGGTCATTTTTATAATGTGGATTAAAGGAATACAATTTACATTTCAGAGGAGATTCCCAGCGTTTTGGCTGTAACTCCCTTTACTGAATTGAGCTCGGCTTCCAATTCGTTAACTACTTCTCCATCGTCACCCATATGCAGAAGTATCAACCCCTCGTCGCTGCAAACTCCATCTGTTTCATGCAGTCCCAATCTCATTTTAATTGCGCATCCGTATTTTGTAAGTATCTCCTGTACA
>JAUZPR010000096.1 GCA_030705825.1 Bacillota bacterium
AAACTATTCCATTTATTATTCCGGATTATTTCAAATCCCTTGTTACTTAAATTTGCACAACAGGATGCCGTTATGTTATGCATGTATCCTGCAACCTCGTTGATCCCCATGCCGCAGAATGCGTTAAGGACATATGCTGTAACCCGCCGGAAGTCCATTGTCTTCCACTTCCACCTATGCATCAGTTCACTTGTATCCTTTACTCCAAAACTATTGGCAATTAAATTTATTACATCCTCAGGTTTTTTATCTCTTAGTATTCATACTGCTCATTTTGGAATTCTATAAGGTACTGCTTCAGCTTCCGGTTGATACCTATGTCTATCAGCACTTTGCGTCTGAAAGCGTGATTTCATTGCCGATTGACAACCCCAGTTAAACAATTATACATTCGGATTAATATACCGGGTTCGTTTTTGAGTTTTGTCGCCATAATCAATTGCATTGACCGGACAGTTTTGTAAACACCCCAAACAGAATTCACAATGGTGATTCCATGTCGGTTTATTGTTTTTAATTGTAATATTACTCACACTACATACTTTCTCGCATTTTCCACAGCTAGTACATTTATCATTTATGGTAAAGTGGATGTCTTTTGAAGGGAATTTTCTAACTACAGCATGATTAACAATCTTTCCGAACAGAGTGTCAATTACATACTTGCTTTTTTCAAAAGGAATCTCTTTTTTGCTGATCACAATTTGACTGATGTGTGACAATTTTTCCTTTTCATCATGAAATCGTTTCTGCTGTTTTTCCTTGCTGTCGGCATCATAATAAATGATATAGTTTTCAGGCATCTTAATGATAAAACCGGAATAGAGCTTCTGATTTTTTATCTTTAACAGATCATTAACCTGTATCAGAGATGAACCGGCGACATTTCCGCAAGTTGCAACAGCAAAAATGTATGGGGTTCCAGCCAACTTGATTTCACTTAAAAATCTTCTAATGATATTAGGGATACCCCAAAAATATACTGGGAAGACAATTCCAATTCTTTTGGCATTGATCTCAGTTTCTACGGGGAACTTTGCAAGATTGACAACCTCGCATTCCTCCAGCTTTTCAGCAATGTCCGTTGCAACTTGCAAACTGTTTCCGGTTCCACTGAAATAAAAAATGACGTTTTCCATTCTATACATCCTTTCACACTCTTACAACTATCGAATTGTCATGTGCAAAAAAATCAGACTACAAATCAATATTTGGAGCCCGCTTTCTTACTTTTCAATAAAGTCAAATGCGGTTTTGATTTCATTGAGCAGTTCCTTGTTGACATGAGCTACCAGATACTTACCTTCCTTTTTTGTTTCGATCAGACCAGCATTGTTCAGTTCTTTTAAATGATGAGAAATTGTCGGTGCGCCAATGCCTAGTTTCTGCATAATCAGAGAGATTGTGCAATCGCAACCCGTCTCAAAATTTTTCTCATCACTTTTTAGAATACTGAGAAAAATTTCAAGCCGGTTTTCGTTTGATAGCGCTTTATATATTTTAGTCAATTGATTAGTAGTCATTGTAAACCTCATTTCGACAGTTATCAAACTATCATCAATTTATCATAGCGCTATACTAATGTCAATGACATTTCTAAAACAACATAAAAGGTAAAAGTAGGGACTGTTACCGATTTTTACTACTAAAATTTTATCAAAAAAAATCTGCACTTTCTAGAGCAGATTTTACTTTCAATGATTATTTGCTGTAAATTTTATAAATTTATGCTATCTGTCCCCGAATTGAATTCGAATTCATTTTCAATATTCTTTAAATTTTCCTTTTCTGTTTTTGTTGTAATATGATATGTCAAATAGAATGGCTGTCATTAAAGATACAATAATACCAGGAAGTATGGTTGCTAGAACCATTAGATACACTATTGCTATATAACTATTATAATCAAATATAGTTATCCAAACAGAATAAATTATACCACCAGCAAAAATTACTAACGATGGTACATACTTAAATACCTTTTTTATATTTTTCTTTAATGAAATTAGAAATGTAGATACCAAAGTTATTATTAATATTATAATTAAAAGTGAAATATCCTCCAATATTGAACCTCCTTACTCGATTCACAGGGCAAGTTTATCACTATTAATAATATCAGAAAAGTGAATTTTTTTCCAAATATTAATCCGGAGTAATTTCATATCTTAATATATTTTCATAACCTCCCTGGGTAAAATAATTATTGAGATTGCAATTCCTTTATTCTATAATTAAGACTAATAATAAAGAGAACATGCAAATATTTCTATATTGGTCCTGGAGGTTAAGAATGATAATTATAGGAGAGAAGTTAAACAGTACACTGAAATCGGTACGCCCAGCAATGGAAAACTATGACGCAGCTTTCGTACAGGAGCTTGCAAAAAAGCAGTATGAAGCCGGTGCAAATTATATAGATCTGAATGCCGGAATGTTTTATAAGGATGAGCCCGAAAGGCTTGAATGGCTTGTCAAAACCGTGCAGGAAGCTGTTGACATACCACTTTCAATAGATTCGCCAAGCCCTAAAGCATTGGAAAAGGCATTAAGAGCAAATACGAACAGCAAACCCATTATAAACTCAATAACAGATGAAAAGGAAAGATATAATCCCATACTGCCACTTGTAACTGAATTCAAGACCGGAGTCATAGCTCTTTGTATGGATGACGAAGGAATGCCTGAAACAGTTGAGGACAGGTTTAAAATAGGAGCCAGGCTTATAGAAAAGCTAACAAAGGCAGGCGTTCAACCTGAAGATATTTATATTGATCCAATGGTCAGGCCTATCGGTACAGGCTCGCATTATGGTATAGTTGCAATAGAAACCATACGCAAGGTAAAGACGGAATATCCCGAAGTTCATATAGCCTGCGGTTTAAGCAACATATCCTTCGGAATACCGGTAAGAAAGCTGATGAATCAAACATTTCTGGTTTCTGCAATGACAGCAGGCATGGACGGTGCCATACTTGATCCGCTGGATAAAAAACTTATGTCCTTCCTCTATGCCACTGAAGCGCTGCTAGGCTATGACGATTTCTGCATGAACTATATGACCAAGTTCAGAGAAGGATCGTTGGAGGTGTAATATAGGTTCGGAGTTTGGAGTTCGGAGTTAAGAGTTCGATGTAGGGACGGAAACCATGCCGTTCCATAGGAATTGACGTAGGGGCAGCTGCCTACAGCTGCCCTTTTAGGTTTGTGGGGGCGGATTCCATATCCACCCATTCAAAATCTGTAAGGGCGACCATTGGTCGCCCGTTAATTTAAAGGAGACTTATGAAAACAGTCGGCCTGGTAGTCGAATACAACCCCTTTCACAACGGCCACCTGTACCATCTGCAGCAAGCAAAAAAAATCAGCGATGCAGATAGTGTGGTCTGTGTAATGAGCGGTAATTTCATTCAACGCGGCGAACCTGCCCTTATCAATAAATGGGCCAGGACAAAAGCCGCCCTTTTATCAGGTGCCGACCTGGTTTTGGAGCTTCCTGTGGTGTTTGCCATGTCAAGTGCCGAGTACTTTGCTTTCGGTGCAGTCAAAATTCTGGACAGTCTTGGCATCGTTGATTCTATCTGTTTCGGAAGCGAAATCGGAAGGCTTGAAGAATTGAAGCTGCTTGCAGATATACTTGTCAACGAACCTGAAGACTATAAGGCATACTTGAAAAACAATTTAAGCTTAGGCGTATCCTATCCGGCAGCAAGAGAAAATGCACTTGCCGGCTATTTAAAGGACAAGCATCCTTCCTTTGAAAACATCAGCGGTGTAATAGCCTCCTCCAATAACATACTCGGAATAGAATACCTTAAAGCCCTTCTGAAATTGAAGAGCAGGATTGAACCCGTTACCATACAGCGTATTGGCAGCTCTTATAACGATGAAAACATCTCAGGGGAACTTTCCAGCGCAACAGCAATCAGAAAACTTGCTGCCGACAATTCTTCATCCAGTTATGATTCACTTGACAATTTAATACCTCCTTCGGCTTTGCAAATATTAAAAGATGAATTTGCTAACGGAAGAGGACCTGTTTTGCCTTCAGCTTATGAAAATCTGATTATTCATCAGATAAGAAAAATGACAGTCAATGATATCAAAGCTTTTCCAGGTGTAACCGAAGGGCTTGAAAACAGGATAAAGTCATGTGCCGAAAATTGCGGAACCTTCGATGAACTGGTAGCCGAGATATGTACCCGGAGATATACCAGAACCAGGATACAAAGATGCCTCTTTGATATTCTCATAGGTATAACGTCAGAACGCCTGGACACCTTTATGCAAAATGGCGGCCCGCAGTATATACGTGTTCTGGGTTTTAATAATAAAGGAAGAAGGCTGCTTTCCGAAGCGAAGGAAAAGGCTTCATTGCCTTTAATAGTTAAAACCGCCGACCTAAAAAACAGTTCCAACCCTCTTATAAGAAGTATGCTGGAGCTTGAGAGCCTTTCAACAGACATTTATGTTCTGGGATATAAAAACGGAGAGTACAGGAAAGCAGGACAGGAATTTACGCAAAACATTGTCAGGATATAAGCCCCGGCTATTCTTTTTCCTTTTTTCCCATAACAGAGTGCAGCTTTTTAATGATCCTGTCCTTTAAAAACAAACCGGCTATAAATAGACATACGGCTGCCAACGATACAATGCCTACCAGAATATAATTTTTATCGTGCAGACTGGTCCCTATATAGGAAGATGCAATCAGTGCCGGAAATCTTGCTATGGTAACCGTTATAAAGAAGCGCAGAACCTTTATGGGAGTTAAGCCCGCAATATAGGTCAATGCATCTTTGGGTATTCCGGGTATAAGAAACAGGATAAAAACAGCCACTTCAGATTTTTGGTTGTTTATCAGGAAATTGAACTTTTCAATATTCTTGTGAGGAACGAAGGTCTTAACCAAAGGATAGCCAACCAGCCTTACTATATAAAAAACAATAACCGTACCCAGCATTATTCCGACAATTGAATAGATGCTGCCCAGAATTGTACCATAAACAAAGCCTCCGGCAATTTGCATGACTTCACCGGGGATGACGGCTATTACAACCTGCAATATCTGCAGTGCTATAAAAATAAAGACACTTTTGTAACCGTAGGACAAAAGTAAATCTCTGAATTTTTCCGGTTTGCTGACAAGTTCTGTTACCCGGGGTGCATACTTGGCTGTTGCAAATATAAACAAAGCAATAAGAAAAACTGCCAGCAGAATGTTTAAAATGGTTACAACTCTTTTTTTATTTTTGATAATTGCACACCCCGTTTTGTATATCAAAATATTTACAGTTAAATATTATATACTTTTTATTTTTAATTTCAAACCCTTATTATAAAGCACTGTGACATACACTTCAGGAATGTCCGGCAGTAATATCATATAATAAATTATATTTAACAATTTTTTCTCATCCATTTACTTTGTAAAGCTTGTCTGATAAAATTAATTAACGTAAGACAAACTTTTCCTTAAAAAACCTACATTGCAGAAAAAACGGAGCATAGAGCCGGAAGGTACCAGTCATTTAAGGAGGTCGTATTGTGAACATTTTAGACGAAATATCCCAGTTCCTGCAGCAAGGACGAGCAAAGAATGTTAAGGAATTGGTTCAAAAAGCTATAGAAGAAGGCATGGATGCCAAAACCATTCTTGAGGAAGGCCTTCTTGCAGGAATGAGTATAATAGGTGAAAAATTTAAAAATAATGAGGTTTATGTCCCGGATGTCTTAATTGCCGCAAGAGCTATGAATTCCGGATCTGAACTGTTAAAACCCCTTCTGATATCCAGCGGAGTTACTGCTAAAGGGAAAGTTGTTCTTGGAACAGTCAAGGGAGACCTTCACGATATAGGTAAAAATCTGGTAAGGATGATGATGGAAGGCAAGGGCTTGGAAGTTATAGACCTTGGAATTGATGTTTCTGCAGACAAGTTCATCAATACGGCAATAGAAACCAAAGCAGACATTGTTGCATGTTCGGCTCTTCTGACAACTACTATGGGCGAGATGAAAAACGTGGTTGAGGCAGCGAAAAAAGCAGGTATACGCGAAAACATAACAATAATGGTAGGCGGTGCACCGGTAAGTGAAAACTTCTGCAAGGACATAGAAGCCGATATTTATACACAGGATGCCGCATCTGCGGCTGATGAAGCTGTAAAGGTATGTATAAACAAATAAAAAGGAATTTTAAAAAGGATATGCAATTTTGCATATCCTTTTGTTTTAGGCTTTTTTAAATTTCCATTATTATAGGCAGTATCATAGGCTTGCGTTTGGTTCTTTCATAAAGATAATCCCTGAGGGTATCTTTTATTAAGCTTTTCTTTGCCGGCCAATCATTTTTCTTTTTGTCTTCAAGCTTTTGTATTGCCATCTTTGTTATTTCCCGAACCTGTTCCATAAGGTTTTCGGATTCCCGGACGTATACAAATCCTCTTGAAATTATATCCGGACCTGCGATAATGTTTCCGGTTTCCTTTTCTGCCGTTATAACGACAATTATCAAACCGTCCTGGGACAGATGCTTTCTATCCCTCAATACAACATTTCCCACATCTCCGACACCCAGGCCATCTACAAGGACACGACCTGCAGTTACATTACCGTTAAGTTTTGCACTGTCTGAAGACAATTCCAGCACTTTGCCTATTTCCATTATAAAGATATTTTCATCGGG
Source organism: Bacillota bacterium (assembly GCA_030705825.1). Lineage (GTDB taxonomy): Bacteria > Bacillota > Clostridia > Acetivibrionales > JANLFN01 > JAUZPR01. The sequence goes on from JAUZPR010000096.1 coordinate 6,686, forward strand.
CATTCCCAATGACTTTGCAAGGTTTGCATGCTGCTGAAGATGACGGTATTCACCGTGCACCGGCATGAAGAACTTTGGTTTTACCAGGCTGTGAATAAGCTTGATCTCTTCCTGGCAGGCATGTCCAGAAACATGTATATCTGCAAGGGCCTCGTAAATGACATCTGCTCCTTTTTTAAACAATTCATCAATTACCTTTGAAATAAACTTTTCATTTCCTGGTATTGGGTTGGCTGAAATAATAACCAGATCCCCCGGTACAATTTCAACCTTCTTATGTTCAGATGCGGCCATTCTGGACAATGCAGACATAGGCTCACCCTGGCTTCCCGTGGTAATTATCACAAGCTTGCCTGGAGGATATTTGTCAATAGAGTCTATATCTATCATCAAACCTTCGGGTATATTCATATATCCCAGGTCTATAGCCACATTGACCACATTTACCATGCTTCTTCCGCAAATAGCTACTTTTCTACCGAACTTCTGAGCTGCATTGATAATTTGCTGTATCCTGTGGACGTTCGATGCAAAGGTAGCAACCAGGATTCTATCGCTGGCATTCATAAAAATCTCTTCAAAAGTTTCACCCACAGTCCTTTCAGACATTGTGTAGCCTGCCCTTTCGACATTGGTGCTGTCACACATGAGCAGCAGTACACCTTTTTTGCCAAGCTCGGCCAAACGGGCCAAATCCATTGGTTTTCCCTCGATAGGAGTATAGTCAATTTTAAAATCCGAAGTATGGACTACAATTCCTACCGGTGTATAAATAGCCAGTGCAACTGAATCAGCAATACTGTGGGTTGAACGTATGAATTCAACCTTGAACGCTCCTAATTCTATTGATTGCCCGTTCTCTACATTCTCCAGTTTCACATTTGAAAGCATATCGTGCTCTTCAAGCTTGGTAGCTAATAGACCCAATGTAAGTCTGGTTCCGTAAACAGGAACATTTATATCCTTCAAAACATACGGCATTGCGCCTATGTGATCTTCATGTCCATGCGTCAGAATTATTCCTCTGACCTTTTCTTTATTTTTCACCAGATATGTTACATCAGGTATAACCATATCTATGCCAAGCATTTCGTCCTCAGGGAAAGCAAGACCGCAATCTACGACGATTATATCATCACCATATTCAAAGACTGTGATGTTTTTGCCTATTTCCTGCAAACCTCCCAGGGGAATTACTTTAAGCTTTTTCTTATTCTTTGCCACTACTTAACCTCCGTTTGAATAATTTGGAACTATAATATTATAGCACATTTACCTAAAAAAACAAAAATTATATAAAATATGCTATTATTAATGCTGCCAAATTATTTCTGTTCTAATAAATCCTTGATTTTGGGATATTTCCAATCAGTCCTACCGCTTTCGTCCAATACCTGTTCATAAAGCTTAAGTATCTGCTTTGAAATTATATCCCAGTTATATGTTTCATTAATTTTGTCATGCGCCTTCTTTCTCATATCATCTGCCTTTTGAGGGTTATAAAGTATTTCCAGTATACAGTCTGCCAGGGAGTTTGAATTTCCTGTATAAGCCTTCATCCCGTCTATACCGTGGTTTACTATTTCCCCTAACCCACCTGTATCCGAAACAACCACAGGCACATCCGCCACCATGCCTTCGAGAGCTACTATACCAAAAGGTTCATACAGGCTTGGAAAAACTGCAATATCTGCACACTTATATAGTTTTAACAGGTCTCCGTCGTTTATATAACCTGTGAAGTACATTTTTGAAGAGATTCCCATGGAAATAACTTTACCTTTAAGGTAATCAAGCTGGGGACCTTTTCCTGCAATAACAAACTTAACATCATTGTAGTAGGTCAATATTTTAGGAATGGAATCCACCAATACATGAACACCCTTTTCATGTACAAGCCTTCCCACAAAGAATACTATTTTTTCATTATCACCGGCAAAATTTCTCCTGAATCCGTAATCTCTTGAATATCCGTCAAACTTATTAATATCGACTCCATTTGGTATTACCCTGACCTTATCCTCAGGAAGATTGAATATTCCCTTAACTTCATTTTTCATATATTCACTGTTCACAATAACCTTCCAGGATTCATAGGTAAGCCACCATTCTATGCTGTTGATATACCTCTGGGTATCATTGTGTATTCCCCAGTTCCTGCCGTGTTCAGTTGCATGTATTGTCGAAACCAATGGTATGGAATGAGCATGCTTTAGAGCTCTTGCTGCGAAGGCAACTATCCAGTCATGTGCGTGAATTATATCAAATGGTCCCATTTCGTTTATTAATCTTACAGACTGCTCTATCAATGCAAAATTCAATTGAAGAACCCAGTCGGTAAAGTTGTTTGCACTAATTTCATAAGTATGGACCCTATATACAAATACATTCTTATCCTTTTCAATTTCCTTGGTTCCCGGTTCCCAGCATGTAACCACATGAACTTCGCTGCCGTCTTCTCCTAGTTTTTGAGCCAGATCATGAACTACTCTGGATATTCCCCCTACAATTCTCGGTGGATATTCCCAGGAAAGCATAAGTATGCGCATAAAATTCCCCTTTCAACAAAAGATGCTAATACAGGATTATATTAAGTTTAAATTAAAAATCAACTTTTTAACAGCTTTCTTTATAAAAATTTTCATTTTATTTAATCATATATATTGTACTTCTTTTCAATATGATTATAATCAAAATTAATGTTAATTATTTGGTTTTATTCTATGCTTTATATTAATTGCCATTTAGCAGACACTGAATAATATATTTGTCTTTTAGAAAAAATATTATAGAAATCGGCTTGACTCATTAATACTGATATTTTTAAGCATCAGGAAATAAACGGTTAGGTTTACAAAAGAATAAACCTTTTGTCCAAGTCTTAAGTAAACCCGATACAATATATAATTTATTTCCAATAATTTTATATTTAATCAAAGGAGGAACTGATTATATGTCCGGGCTATGTTCGGAAAGTGAATATATTTTACCATTAGATTACCAGGACAATAAAGTTACTTTACTGGCTAAAGACCCCAGTTGCCTTTACGCATATTGGGATCTGTCCGGTAACAGGAAGGAAAATTTCTGTCATGAATTTGGAAATGATATATGGGAGAAATCAGTACCTGTTTTAAAAGTTATTAATGTATCAAGGAATAAAAGCTTCAATATCAGAATTAATGATTTCTCCAGTAATTGGTATATTTATGTAGATGAACCCGACTGCCTCTATACTGCCGAGATAGGTCGGGTTGTATCCGAGCGCTATTTTATTAATCTTGCCAGTTCAAATTATGCAGCTGCCCCCAGGAATACGGTGAGTTCAAACTCTAATGCTCTGTTTGTAGATTACAGGGAATTAAAGAATAAATACCTGGACCCAAATGAAAAAGTCCTGTTTGAATCCTTCGGGTATGATTACGATATGGAAGGGATAATAGGATTAAGCTCGCCTGAACTTTTCAGTACTCATGAGAAAGATTCCTCAATAGGCTTAAGCTCTGCAGAATTATTCGGCGCAGGTATAAAAGAATACCTTGGACTAAGTTCAGGGGGCTTTTACGGTATTTAGCGGTTTGCCTGATATAAAAATGTGAAGGAATGGTTTAATTGTCAAAAGGCTATGTTGCATTAATTTTGCATGCACATCTCCCATACGTACGTCACCCGGAATGTGACGATTATATTGAAGAAAGATGGTTGTTCGAGGCTATTTCAGAAAGTTACATACCATTAATCAATACATTTGAAGCATTGATTGACGAGGGAATAGATTTCAGAATCACAATGTCTATTACTCCCCCGCTGCTTTTTATGCTGTCCGATCAGGTACTGCAGGCCAAATATATCAAATACCTCACCAAACTCATAGAACTCAGTGAAAAAGAGATAACGCGAACCTCTTCACAGCCTGAATTCAACAACCTTGCCAGAATGTATCATGACAAATACAGTGAAGACCTTTATACCTTCAAGGAAAAGTATAACTGCAATATCGTTGCTGCTTTCAAGGCACTTCAGGATGCAGGAAAGCTTGAAATAATTACAAGTGCCGCAACTCACGGCTTTCTTCCTTTAATGACTGTTACACCCGAATCATTAAGGGCTCAGGTGCAAATAGGTGTCAAAACCTATGAAAAATTTTTCGGGCGCAAACCAAAGGGAATGTGGCTGCCTGAATGCGGGTACACGCCTGCCGTAGACAGTATATTGAAGGAAAACGAAATAGAGTATATTATCACCGAAGCCCATGGAATCCTTTATGCTAACCCCAAACCCGTTTATGGAACATTCTCTCCTATTGTGACTCCAAACGGAATTGTCACTTTCGGAAGAGACCTGGAATCCTCAAGACAGGTCTGGAGCTCCACAGAAGGGTATCCTGGAGATTTCGACTACAGGGAATACTACCGGGACATCGGCTACGATCTTGATTTTGAATATATAAAGGATTATATTTCACCTGATGGGAAAAGAATCAATACAGGCTTGAAATATTACAGGATAACAGGAAAGGAAAGCGGCAAACAACCCTACATGCCTGATTGGGCCAGGAATAAGGCTGAAATACATGCCGGAAATTTCATGCTCAACAGGCAGAAGCAGATAGATTACTTAAGCATGAAAATGGACAAACCGCCCATAGTCGTATGCCCTTATGACGCAGAACTGTTCGGTCATTGGTGGTATGAAGGTCCTGTCTGGCTGGATTCTCTTATAAGAAAAATCTCAAAAGATCAGGATGAAATAGCTTTGACAACATTGAGCGAATACATGGTTCAAAACCCAATCATGCAGGTTTCAACCCCATGTGCATCAACCTGGGGCTTAAAGGGTTACAACGAGGTTTGGCTCAATGAATCAAACGACTGGATTTATAAACATCTGCATAAGGCGGGGGAAAGAATGGTAGAGCTGGCCAAAGAAAATCCCTTTTCATCGGGTATTATACGCGCTGCACTTAATCAGGCAGCAAGAGAGCTTTTGCTGGCCCAAAGCAGCGATTGGGCATTTATAATTAAAACCGGGACAATGGTTCAATATGCCGAAAAGCGGACTAAAGACCATATCGGACGTTTCACTAGACTTTACCACGATATCAAGGAAAACAACATAGACACAGACTGGCTTAAAGATATTGAATACAGGGATAACATCTTTCCTGATATGGATTACAGGGTTTATGCAAGCAGCTAGGAGTTAGGGGTTCAGAATCCTGGTGTAGGGAGCGGTGCCCTCACCGCTCCTTTCGGGGTAGGGGCAATCTGCCCGATAAGGATAGGGGTTTCCCGCGTTAGATTTTGAGGAACTCACCCTCCGGCTCCCTCTCTTTCCAAAGAGAGGGAGTGGCTATGTTCCCCTTCTCTTCTGGAAGAGAAGGGGCCAGGGGATGAGTTTGATAAGAACCCTGCTTACATCCTTTTAGCGCCTTCATATGCCAGGTCGGAACGTTCGCACTCTTCGTCGGTCAGAGTTACCTGATAGCACAGATGGCTTCCTTTCATCTTTTCTGCCGCATAGCACAAACCATTTGTCCTTATGTCCAGGAAAGGATGGTCGATCTGTTCAGGATCACCCAGAAGAATAATTTTAGTTCCGAAGCCCGCACGGGTAATGATTCCCTTTACCTGTTTCGGGGTCAGATTCTGCGCTTCATCTATAATAACCCATTGTTTGACTATGGAACGGCCTCTGATAAAGGCTATTGCTTCTGTATTGATAATTTTCCTGTCAAACAGTTCATCTATTTTATCCTTTAATTCCTTCTCACTGCTGTAGCGTTCATTTTCATCATTATCTACAAGGATCTCCAGATTATCTATTACCGGCCTTAAAAACGGGGCTATCTTTTCCTGTTCTGTTCCCGGCAGGAATCCTATATCCTCATCAAGCTTGACATTGGGACGGCACACCAGGATCTTCCGATACAATTTCCCCTGTTCAGCCATAATCTTATGAAGTCCTACAGCAAGTGAATAAAAGGTTTTTGCTGTACCTGCGGGACCTTTTACAATTACAAGCGGCGCCTTATCGGCATCAAGCATTAATGCTTCCTGGAGGAATTTCTGGCCTGCATTTCTCGGAGTTACTCCAAAGGGATGTTCTAACAGGAATTTCAAAGTGACAATTTCTTTTCCGTCAAAGCGCCCAAGGGCTGTCTGTTTGTCATTGTTACAGGAATGAATTATCAGGAACTGGTTTGTTTCAAGCTTTATATCCTCCTGCTTCCCTGTTTCGGTATTAACGCCGAATACATCTTCGGGCAGCAGCTTTCCTTTATTGTAAAACTCATTTAATTTCCCTTCGGTGGCATACACTTCTAAACGTCCCCGGTACTGTTCATCATAGGCAGGAACCTGTTCTGCAAAAAAATCCTGAGCCACCACTCCAATAATATCTGCTTTTATTCTTTCGAAAATGTCCTTTGTTACAAGAAATACATGTTCACCTTTCTCGGATAATCCCTTGCAAACCTTTAATATCCGGTTGTCATTGCTGTGTGCCTGCCAGCTGGGCGGCAGCTGGACATCATTAAAATTCATCTCCACTCTTAATGTTCCGCCGTTATCCATGGATATTCCTTCATTCAAATTGCCCCTGACCCTGAGGGAATCAATCAACCTGGCTGCATGACGTGCGTTTGCTCCGAGTTCGCTGTTGTCTTTTTTGAACCTGTCCAACTCCTCCAGTACGACTTCAGGTATAACTATGTCGTTATCCCCGAATGAATATAATGCGAATGGAGTTTGAAGCAATACATTGGTATCAAGAACAAAAGTTTTCTTCAATATGATCGCCCCTGTTATCAGTATTTTGCTACTATTGGTGACTAATAAAGGTTTTATGGCAAAGCTTTAAAGGATATGACTTAAGAAATGTTTTCTGAAAGGTAGGTATTGACATTGTGATCACTTACCTCTCTTTTTGAATTTTTGTCTTACTACATGTTACTTTCTATTATGTAAAGAGGTTACAATAAATTGTAACTTTCTCTATATATTTTTAATTATACACCTATATATTGTATGTGTATATCTTTATTGTCAGTTTAACTATTATTTAACATTAAGTACTTTTTTGTGACTTTTTCTTGACTTTATATTTTACAAAATATACCAT
>JAUZPR010000097.1 GCA_030705825.1 Bacillota bacterium
ATAAAAAGGAGAGTTTTAACTCTCCTTATTTATTACCATCTGTTACCGCCGCCGAAACTTCTTCCGCCGCCTCTATTGTTGTTGTTTCTCTGCTGTTTCTTTGCTCTTCTGCAATCAGGGCATCTTTGAGGTTCATTTTCAAAACCCTTTTCCTTGTAGAAAGCCTGTTCGCCTTCAGTGAATACGAATTCGTTGTTACAGTCCTTGCAAACTAATGTTTTGTCTGCCATTATATTATCCTCCTTATTTATTTGGATTAAACTGATTCTTGACCCTTCGCTCCAAAAAATAAAGAGAGTTTAGTTCAAAGACACTTCAATCCAATAAAAATATACTATCTACTACAATATAGCATGCCTGGTAAAAAAAATCAATGGGTATTCCAAAAATTTACTTGATTTATATGAAAAAATTTATAAAAATATTCGAGCTTGCCATAAGATTTTTGTGCATAAATATACCGGCTTTAGTATAATTAAAATGATATAAATTTCAAATTATTATAATTTTTGGGGGCTCAGTATGGAAACAAGGAAACAAAGGTTACTATATATTGACAACCTTAGGCTGCTGATGATAATCTTTGTTGTTTTAATGCATCTCGCAGTTACTTATAGTGGTTATGGCAGCTGGTACTATAAAGAGGGAAAACCTATAGGCCTTGTTTCACAATTCCTGTTCGGATTCAGTCAATCCTTTACCCAGGGGTATTTTATGGGATTTCTGTTTTTGATATCCGGTTTTTTTGTTCCGGGAGCTTACGACAGGAAAGGTTTGGGTAAATTTTTAAAAGACAGGATTATCAGGCTTGGAATTCCTACATTAATATACATGCTGTTTGTAAATCCATTTATTATATATATTCTGTTGGATTGGGGTATACCCAAACCCGGCTTAATAAATTACTACTCAGATTATATTAGTAAGTTTAGCTTTATTGATGGTTCCGGCCCGTTATGGTTTGCTTTTGCACTATTGATATTTTCCTTCTTATATGGTTTGGTACGCCGTATTACTTCAAAATTCTCTGTGAAATCACAAATTGGTGTCCATAAATCTAATATTGATACTAGAAAGGTTATTGTATTGATTATCCTGGTGTCGGTGCTGGCATTTCTTATAAGACTAGTACAGCCTATTGGTACGAGCTTTCATAATATGCAGCTGTGTTATTTTTCACAATATATAATTCTATTTATCGTTGGAATTTACGCATATCGCAATGACTTGTTTGCAAAAATAAAATACAACTTCGGGATAAGATGGTTTTGGGGCGGACTTATCGCAGGTTTATTAGTATGGATGGATATTATGCTGATAGGAGGGGGTGCCGGCGGAAACATCAAACCATACAACGGAGGATTGTATTGGCAAAGCGCAGCATATGCATTATGGGAATCATTTGTGGGTATTTCAATGAGTATTGGGTTGCTTGCTCTCTTCAAGGAAAAATTCAATTACCAGAATAGACTGATAAAAGTGATGTCGGATAATTCATTTGCGGTGTACGTATTCCATGCACCAATTATTATAATGGCTGCAAAGCTTTTCATACCGCTCGATATTTTGCCTGCTTTTAAATTTGTAATCCTTAGCGTTTTATGTATACCTGTGTGTTTTGTTTTTACTAATTATTTGGTCAGAAAAACTCCTTTATTGAAAAATGTTATGTAAATAGATAACACTTCTTTATCCAACTCCATAATATATTACATAATATTAATTATATTTAACCAAGGTGGTCATATGGTTTACAAGTATAACCTTAAAAGGGATACGTCTGATCCTAGAGATTTCAGGTTTTCAAGATCGATGCCGGTACACCCTGACGTTGTACTGCCTAAAAGTGTGGATCTGAAACAAAAATGTCCGCCCGTTTACGACCAGGGCAAACTGGGTTCATGTACCGCAAACGTAGGATGCACCTGTAGGGCAATGCTGTTGGATGAAAAAGATATCAATCTTTCAAGGCTTTTTCTTTACTATATCGAAAGAAATTTTGAAGAAAGCGTCAAGGAAGACAGCGGAGCTTCATTAAGAGACTGCTGTAAATCAATATACAAAATTGGGGTATGTGAGGAAAAATACATGCCTTATGATGAAGATGATTTCAAGACGCCTCCTTCCAAAAGGGCCGTGTTGAACGCTTTCAAATACAGGATAAGTGCATATAAGCTGCTTTCAAATCTGGATGAAATAAAGCAGAATCTTGCATTGAGACAACAGCCTGTAATGATTGGCATGGATGTCTACGAAAGTTTTGAGTCTCATGATACTGCCAAAACAGGTTTAATGCCCATGCCGGGGAAAAATGAAAAGAAGCTTGGAGGGCATGCGGTATTAATAGTAGGTTATAAGGATATTGTAAGAACCAGCGGATTTTTTACAAAGCATCAGGATAAATCGGGATACCTTATAGTAAGAAATTCATGGGGAGATAAATGGGGAGACAAAGGTTATTTCTATATGCCTTATGAATATATCCCCAAAAACACATATGATTATTGGATAATGGAATAGAACTCACCCTTTCGGCTCCCTCTTTAAGAAAAGAGGGAGTGTTTTTTGTGACATTTGTCATATCATGTTGTTCTTCCATTCACTGTTTTGCATCCCTATTTCAGTCTATTATAATATTGAAGATTGAAAATCTGGAAAAATATTTTGATATATTGCTGAAAGAGGGGAGAAAAATGATTGTTGAAGTTAAAAATCTTGTAAAAAGATATAAAGATGTACTGGCGGTTGACAATGTAAACCTTAATATCCAGGAAGGCGAAATATTCGGACTGCTGGGGCCTAACGGAGCTGGAAAAACAACCACTATTAATGTATTGACCGGTTTGTCAAAGGCCGACGGAGGAGAAATAAAAATATCAGGCAGAAATTTAAATACCCATGAAATGGAAATAAAGCAGGATCTGGGGATTGTACCCCAGGATATAGCAGTATTTGAGGATCTGACAGCATATGAAAATCTCTGCTATTTTGCCAGACTGTACCGGTTAAAAGGTCCGTTACTCAAGGAAAGAGTTGAGGAAGCACTTGAATTTACCGGTTTGACTGAAAAAAAGGACATTTATCCCAAGAAATTTTCCGGAGGAATGAAAAGAAGACTTAATATTGCATGTGCCATTATGCACCATCCAAAACTGATAATATTGGATGAACCTACAGTTGGTATAGATCCCCAGTCAAGAAACCATATTCTTGAGTCAATAAAGAAATTAAACCAACTGGGTTCGACAGTAATTTACACCTCCCATTACATGGAGGAGGTCGATGAAATATGTACAAAAATAGCAATAATGGATCACGGAAGGGTAATAGCAAAGGGAACCGGAGATGAGTTGAAAGCCTTTGTCGCTGTGGATGAGAAGGTTACTGCAGAACTGGCATCAGTCAATTATACAATTGTGGATAATATTAAGAAAATCCGTGGTGTTAAGGATTGCAGCATCAATGGCAAACAATTGGTGGTTGTATCTGAAAAACACAGCAAAAATCTTGGCAGCATAATTAATGCCATCTCTGATACCGATACTGAAATTCTCTCTTTAAATGCCGAAAAGCCTACACTGGAAGGTGTTTTCCTGACACTTACCGGTAGAAAACTAAGGGATTGAGGTGTGTTAAAATGGGAATCTTAAATATTTCATACTACACATTCCTGAAAAATATAAGGGATTGGAAGTATGTTGCTCTTTTAATTATCGCTCCTCTTGTAACTATAATGATTACCGGATACAGTACATCCAATATAGATAAACATACATTAACCACAAAGAAGGTTATAGCCGTATATATTGAAGATAAAGGAGATATATCGGACAAATTCAACACATTGCTAAAATCTCCAGACGTTAAAAATGCATTTGATATAAGGTTCGAGTCATCTTATAATGACGGTTATAATATGGTACTGTACGGGAAAGCTGATACATTTATATATTTGGGAAAGGGACTTTCAAAAAGTTTTAATTCCAGCGGCAATTCCGGTATAAAGGTCTACAGCGACAATTCTGTGCCGGCTGCCAAACTTTTGGTAGAAGGCTTTGAAAACTCTTTGAATACAATAAATGCCATAAGCGGAATTAAATCAAAACCTGTTATTGCAGATGTCCCAAATGCCGTTAATGAAGTTTCAGTACAGCCTATTGGGAAAACTCCAAGCGGACTGGATAGGTGGACTTATCTTAATATGCTTATTTTCCTTTTCTACGGTGCTCTTCTCGGAAGCTTCGGAGTCATTAACGGAGTAAGAAAAAATACCCTGTTAAGATTCAATATAGCTCCTATAGGAAGATATTCCAATGTAACGGGACAATTTCTGGGGAATTTGCTTACACTCTTTTTATGCTCGGCGGTTACTATAATTGCATCAAGACTTCTCTTCGGTTCAAACTGGAACGGAAATATTGTATTAATACTTCTTTCTTTCCTGTTTTATTCATCCATATCTATTTCATTAGGTATGATATTTGGATATATATCCAGGAAAATCAGTTTGTGTACAGTAGTGATTCTATGTGTGAATGTATTGTTTGTAAATGCAACAAATGCTTTGTCGCCTGACGTTGGATTTTTTAAATATGTAAATATAGTAAGTCCGCATAATTATGTTTATAAAGCAATTACCAATACGGTATTTTCAGGCGCTGACAGTAAAAGCCTGGCATCTGTGGCAGCCCTTGCAATAGAAGCAATCCTGCTTTTTGTATTGACTGCAGCAGCAGGAAGGAGGAGAACAGCATGACAGTACTTTCAAATAACCTGAAGAGGATTTTAAAGAATAAGTTACAGCTTTTGGTTATAATAATACTTCCATCAATTTTTCTGACTTTTATTGCCTTGTACATGTCACCGGAATCAACAACCAATAACGTCAGTATTATAGATATGGATAAAACTGAATACACTCAAATGTTGACCCGGGTTCTTGGAGATAAGGCTAAACTTATAGCAATCGATAAAGATCAAATACGGGAAAAATTGGATGGTTTGAACACAGATTACGTGCTGGTCATAGACCAGGGCTTTACTCAACGTCTGATTGAAGCAGGAGATGTCAAAATCAACGGATATTACCTTGCGGGTTCGGTAAAGTCGGCTGCCATACGCGAATTTGTTGAAAGCTTCATAAACTCTTCAAAATCCATTGCATTAAGTGCAAATGGAAATTCTGATAAATTCTATGAAGGTATGAAGATATATACGGCTTCGGGACAGAAAATGAACTTTAAAATAATTACCGGTAAAAACAGAAATTCGTCTTATATAACTCTTGGTATGCTGCTCATGTTCATGTTATTCTCTTCAGTTGTTTATACGGCCCAGATTCTTAATGACAAGGAAAGCCGGACATTTTACAGGACTATTACGGCGCCGGTATCACTGAAAAGCTATATGCTTCAAAATGTTTTAGTCTTTGTGCTCACATCAATAATACAGGTGACAATAGTGTTTTTCGTACTAAAATTTCTTGTTGGAATATATATGGGAGAAGCAGTTATAAAAATGTATCTCCTGTACATTACAGCCGCTGTGTTATGTGTTTCCTTCGGAGTAGCTGTCAGTTCAGTTTCCAAAAACACCCTGCAGGCAATATTCATAGGGTTATTCATTTCACTGCCTGCAAGCTTTTTGGGAGGATGCTGGTGGGAAAATAATTTGTCTCCTGAAATTGTTAGAACTATTGGTAAGTTCACACCGGTATACTGGATAATGGAGGCTGTTAAAAAGCTGCTGGATAATTCCAGTATGCTTAAAATTGGAGGAGATATTCTCATAGTTCTGATGTTTTCGGTTGTGCTGTTTTTACTGGGAACATGGAAAAAGGAAGATATAACAGCATAATAAATGCTTGCAGAGAAACTGTTTTTCGGTTTCTCTGTTTTTTTATTTTCTCGAGTTTTATTGTTATTTTTGTTATAATATGAATAAGTCGAATACCCTTTTGAGGTACATATGAGATACGTTTTCAAGTTTACTTTTCTGGCTTGTTTGGTTGCGTTATTTGCTGTAAACGGCGGGGTTTCGTATGATAAGATAACCGTACTGGTTTTAATTATGGGAATAAACGTATTTATGGAGAGGTTTAGTTATAATATTTTTATAATATTCCTTTCCTTTATTTTGATATGCATTGGTATATGGATGGACAAATCTTTTACAATACTATTGGGTGTAGCGGTCTATGATTTTACCTATAAGAAAACATATCTTGGATTGATTCCTGTAATTACAGGTGTTATATACCTGCTTAAAAACAGTGAATCGCCTGCAATACTGCTTATTCTCGGCATTTGTGCAATTCTGGCTTTTGTTGAAAGAAAGAAGGACGACAGGGAGCTGACTTTCAAAAACAGTATTGATGATGAAAGGCGTCTGCGTTATGAACTCGAAGATACAAAGAGCAAGCTGCTCAATTCTTCAAGGGAGGTAGCATATCTTGCGGAAACCAGAGAAAGGAACAGGATTGCAAGGGAAATACACGACAATATAGGCCACAGTATCGCAGGTATTCTGATACAGCTTCAGGCTGCATATAAACTCTATGGGAAGAATGATGACAAGTCAAAGGAAATCTTGAAGAAATCAATAGATGGACTGGCGGATTCGGTAACCATGCTGAGAGATACAGTTCATAATATAAAACCCAAAGATATACTAGGTGTAGAATACATTAAAACCATAATATCGGATTTCCTGTTTTGTCCCGTGGATTTTAAATTTACAGGTGATTTTGACAAAATGCCGCCTGAGCATATGGAGATTATAGCAACCAACATCAAGGAAGCTCTTACAAATGCTTCAAGGCACTCAAAAGCTACTCAGATAGTAATATCGATAGATATAAACGAGACATTTATGAGACTTTTAATAAAAGATAACGGAAGGGGCTGCAGTACGGTTAAGGAAGGAATGGGCCTTGGCGGCATGAGGGAAAGGGTTGCCAATGCCGGAGGCACCATGTCTGTCACCTCGGATGACGGTTTTATGATAGTATGTGTGCTTCCGGGATTTAATAGAGAGAGGAGCGGTATTTTTTGAAGGTATTGATAGCAGATGATGACGCTTTGATTAGAGATGGTTTGAAACTGCTGCTTGAACTGGAAGAGGATTTTTCTGTAACAGCATGTGCAAGCAACGGTCAGGAAGCCTTTGACATGTGCTGCAAATATAAGCCTGATCTTGTGCTTATGGATATAAGAATGCCCGTTATGGACGGAGTATTGGGTACCAAGCTTATAAAAGAGCATTTTGCCGACGTGAAGGTTGTAATATTGACTACTTTTAAGGATGACGAGTACATAAAGGAAGCTATAAAAAGCGGTGCCGAGGGCTATATACTCAAAAACCAGCCATCAGACAGTATAATTGAAAGCCTGAGGGCAGTTGCCAAAGGGACAATAGTTCTTGAAAAGGAAGTTGCCGGTACCCTGTCTGCAATGCTGAGGGAGGGGAAAAAGGCCGTTCCTGAAAATTATGATCTGTCTCAAAGGGAGTTTGAAATATTAAAGCTTGTGGGTGAAGGTCTTTCCAACAGGGAGATTTCAGAAAAGCTTTTCTTAAGTGAAGGCACAACGCGGAATTACGTGACTGGCCTTTTGGAAAAGCTGGACTTGAGAGACAGGACACAGCTTGCAATATTTTATCTTAAAAATTTTTAATCTGGGAAAAGGGGCTGTCCTGCAATTGCTCAAACTGGTATAATATTTAAGTTGGCTGATTAATGTAAAATCGGTTTATTATACCGGTTTTTATTTTTATAATAAGTACATGCCCGCCGGTACACGCTGCGGGTGGTAATATAGGAAATGCGAGTGATATTTATGAGGAAATTTCAAACAGGACTAATTTTGCTATCGATTTTACTAATATTTTCGGCATGTGGTAGTAAACCGACCGAAAGATCCATAACCAATAATACCAGGCAAGATACGTCCGTTGCAAAAGGCGATATCAAAAACAATACAACCAATACAATACCTGAAAAAACCCAAACCAATATAGCACAAAAGGAAGGGTCCGATACAAAGGAGCAGCCGGCTGTTGCAGCTGAACAAACAGCAGAACCAAAGGTTAGCAATATATCCGGAAGTGAATTTGCAATTCTCAAAGGGAAAGTTATCTGTGTAGATCCCGGACATCAAAAAAAGGTTGACAATAGTACCGAACCGCTTGCGCCAGGAAGCAGTATCATGAAGGTAAAAAACCCGGGCGGGGCGGCAGGAAGAGTGACCGGGGTGCCAGAGTATGTATTGAATCTGAATGTATCGGAAATGCTCAAAAAGGAACTTGAAAAAAACGGGGCAAAAGTCGTAATGACAAGGGAAGCAAATGATGTCAACCTCGGTAATGTAAAACGGGCTGAAATTGCAAATGAGGCAAATGCCGATTTGTATATAAGGATACATGCCGACAGTTCGGACAATACTTCTATTAAAGGTATATCGGTACTTATTCCGAGCAGCAAATATATAAAGGACAAAAATTTACTGAGTGAGAGTAAGACGGCAGGGACTGATGTCCTTAAAGAGTTGGTGGGAAAGACAGGAGCAAAATCCAGAGGGGTAGTGGAGAGGGACGATATGACAGGTTTCAACTGGGCTAAGGTTCCTATGCTGCTTGTAGAAATGGGTTTCATGTCAAACGCCGACGAGGATAAACTTATGGATACCCCGGAATACAGGGCAAAGCTGGTAAACGGGATGGTCAGCGGTATTGCAGATTATTTCAGAATATAGTTTTTAGACAGGGGGTTGGTACTCTTAATGTTCAGCTTAAGGAACGAGAGCAGGAAGATAAAATTAATGCTTTTGATCATTTGCGGAGTGTTTTTTGTCTTATGTCTGCTTTCGATATTTTGCTATGGAAACTCTACTCTATTAGGGAGTTTAAATAAATTCGACAATGATGATGTCAAATATCTTAGAAGCGGGTGGATACTGGCCGACGGTGGCAGCTTTACCTATAATAATCCGGACAAGCCTACAGTATTCATTATGCCTGCATTATCATACATAATAGCCTTTTTTGCCATGATTTTCGGAAAGCTGTCTTCAATTGTTGCCTTGAGAATTTTTCAGGCAGTTTTGCAAACGTTGTGCCTTCTTCTTATATTTTATACGGCTAGAAAGATATTTAACAGTAAAACAGGTATAGCCGCGGTATTGCTCAGCGCATTTTATTTTGCGGACATCTATTCTGCAAATATGGTTCTGACCGAGACTATATTCAGGTTTCTGGTTTTATGTCTTGTTTATGTTTCAATATACGCGTTGGAAGAAAGAAAGACGGTTTTATATGCGGCAGGGGGAATCATCTGGGGGCTTGCAGCATTGTTCAAGCCTACCATTGTTTTGTTTCCTCTGTTGATATTAATAGCATGGATATTGAAGAAGTATTCTTTGAAGGAAATAATAAAATATACATTTGTGTCGGCTGTTGCCTTCTGCATTGTTTTAAGTCCCTGGTGGATCCGTAATTATAACGTTTTTCATGAATTTATTCCGTTTACCAGATCATCGGGTAACCCCATGCTGCAGGGAACTTATATTTTCTACAACCAGACTTCGGCTGCAAAGGATGGTCTGGATTACTCCCAGTTCAAATATTCGCCCACAGGGGATGAAAGCGTCAATGACAAGGTGGAAACTCAAAAAGCGGTTTACAGGCTTAAGAACCTTGTTCCTGAAAAGCCTCTTCAATATCTGTTCTGGTACACCTTTGGAAAGACTGTCGTTCAAATAGGTGCGCCCTTCTATTGGAAGGGTCTTTTGGGTATGAGTGTACCGCTGGTATGGATTTATCATTATCTGCTGATATTCCTTTGTATCGCAGGATTGATTCTTTATTACAAAAAGAAAGACAGAAACAGGAGCGGAACCTTTCTGTTTTCGGTAATCATATATTTTATTGCAGTATATCTGCCGTTTTATGCCTTCTCACGATATTTTTATCCTGCAATGCCTATTGTTGAAATATTTGCAGCATATCGGCTGGTAGAAATGCTTGAAAAAAGAAAGGCGAAAAAGCTACCGGCATAGCCTGTCAAAACAAATAAATGTCAACATTCCATGTAATACATTTCTTGGTTGACATTTAAAAAGCACCAATATATACTGAAATTAGACAAATTAATTTAAAACTATCATACAACTGGCGGAAGTGGAATAACCACGGGGAGTATGATTTTATAGGATTATCGACCGCCTGGGTAAACAAAAATTACTCAGGTGGTTTTTTTATAAGTTTCCAAAGGAATTTTTAAAAATTACCGCCTGATAAATTAAGTATTAGGAACGAACAATGGGCGTTTCCTATGTTGGCTTGAAGGAGGTTAATAAAAATGTGTGAGGAAGCATGGAAAGGTTTTACGGCAGGAGCATGGCAGGATAGTATAGATGTAAATGACTTTATAATACGGAACTATAACCCCTATGAAGGAAATGAAGAGTTTCTTACAGCAGCGGGCAGCCGTACTGAAAAGCTCTGGGATATATGTCGGGAGCTTATCAAGGAGGAAACACTTAAAGGCGGAGTATTGGATGTAGACACTAAGGATATATCCAGTATCATAAGTCATAATCCCGGATATATAGAAAAAAGTCTTGAGGTTATTACAGGACTTCAGACCGATAAACCTCTGAAACGGGCCGTGCTGCCTTTCGGAGGAATCAGGATGGTGCGTCAGGCTTGCGAGGAATACGGATATAAGCTGCCTGTAAAGATTGATGAAATTTTTGAAAATTATAGAAAGACTCATAATGACGGTGTTTTCAGCGCATATACCGCCGAAATGAAAAAAGCCAGAAAATGTGGCGTCATAACCGGATTGCCCGACGCATACGGCAGGGGCAGGATAATTGGCGATTACAGAAGGGTCGCTCTTTATGGCGTTGAAAAGCTTATTTATGAAAAGGTTAATGATCTTAATCATCTGACAGACAAGCCGATGGATGATGAATTGATAAGGCAGCGGGAAGAAGTTTATGAACAGATCAATTCTTTAAACGAATTAATGGCTATGGCCTCCACATACGGTTATAACATTTCCAATCCTGCAAAAAATGCCTTTGAAGCGGTTCAGTGGACATATTTTGCTTTTCTTGCAGCAATGAAGGAAACAAATGGTGCGGCAAATTCATTGGGACGTGTAAGCAATTTCTTTGATATATATATAGAAAGAGATCTGAATAATGGAGAACTTACCGAGGAAAGCGCCCAAGAGCTTATTGACCAGTTTGTAATAAAGCTGCGTTTAATAAGGCATTTAAGAACCCCGGAATATAATGAACTATTTGCCGGGGATCCGGTTTGGATTACCGAATCTTTAGGCGGGATGGGTAATGACGGAAGGCATATGGTAACAAAAACCTCTTACCGTATGCTCAAAACACTATATAACCTTGGCTCCGCACCTGAGCCCAATCTGACAATTCTATGGTCACAAAGGCTTCCTCTGAATTTCAAAAAATTCTGTTCAAAGGTATCAATGGACACCAGTGCAATACAGTATGAAAATGATGACCTGATGAGACCGGTATTCGGGGATGATTACGGAATTTCATGCTGTGTTTCGGCCATGAAGATAGGGAGGCAGACACAGTTCTTTGGAGCAAGATGCAATATCCCGAAATTATTACTTTTAAGCCTGAACGGCGGAAGGGATGAAATATCGGGAGAACAGGTGGGACCTTATTCACAGCCCTATGAGGATGAATACCTGGATTTTGAAAAGGTAATAACGCACTTCAAGATATATCAGAAATGGCTGGCTGAATTATATGTAAATACCATGAACATAATACATTATATGCATGACAGGTATGCGTACGAGCGGGTGATGATGGCACTGCACGATACCGATGTTGAAAGATTCATGGCATTTGGAATGTCGGGATTGTCGGTTGCTGCCGATTCTTTAAGCGCCATAAGATTTGCCAGGGTAAAAGCCGTAAGAAATGAAAATGGACTTATTACCGATTTTGTAACCGAAGGCGATTACCCCAAATACGGAAATGACGATGACAGAGTTGACAGGATAGCCGTTAAAGTGGTTACAGAATTCTATAATGAGCTTAGAAAGCATAAAACCTATAAAAATGCAAAACATACATTATCGATTCTTACAATAACTTCAAACGTAGTGTATGGTAAGAAGACCGGTTCAACTCCTGATGGAAGAAAAAAAGGGCAGCCTTTTGCACCAGGGGCAAATCCGATGCACGGAAGAGATACCAGCGGAATTGCAGCAGCCATGAATACCATTGCAAAACTGCCATATAAGAACTGCCTCGACGGTATATCGTTCACAGCCTCCTTTTTACCGGCAGCATTGGGAAGAGATAATAAAACACGGATTGAAAATCTTATTTCTCTTATGGACGGATACTTTAAACAGGGCGGACATCATATCAACGTCAATGTAATAGAAAAGGAACTGCTAATGCAGGCTATGGAGGAACCGGAAAAATTTCCTCAGCTTACCATAAGGGTTTCAGGCTATGCGGTAAACTTTGTAAAGCTGACAAAAGAACAGCAGCTTGAGGTTCTTGCCCGTACCTTCCATAACAGGCTATAAACGTATAACACGGAGTGGGCGCTTAGTTGATTGACATAGAGATTCCTGCTTGCATCAAAAAAAGTCTGGAGAAATAATAATGGATGATGATTTCAGGTGGATACGACAAGGATGTCGTTTGAACCGGCCAGACAAAGGTAAAGATGAAAGCTTGGAATCTCTTGGATTGAAACATTGCGCCAAGCAAGGAGGCGGGTTTTAGGGGGAAACTGTGCAGCTGGTTCCGTCCTAAGAGCAGCTTTAGACGGCAACAGAGCCTAACATGCAGTGCTTTTTAGTCTAAATTCTTACTTCTATTAGGAGACTAAATGCAAATAACAGGTAGAATTCATTCCTTTGAAACGGCCGGGACCCTGGACGGCCCCGGTATACGCTTTGTAATATTCATGCAGGGTTGCCTTTTCAGGTGTCTGTATTGCCATAATCCCGATACCTGGGTTAAAAACGAAGGGCAGGAATATACAGTAGATCAGGTAATGGATAAGATAAAGCGCTTTATGAATTATTTCGGAAGTACCGGCGGGATTACCGTATCAGGCGGTGATCCCCTTTTACAGATGGATTTTGTCACCGAATTGTTCAGAGCATGTAAATCCATTGGAATAAATACTGCTCTTGATACCAACGGTTACATTGAAGGTTTCAGCTATTCCAAAAGCAAGTCTTATTATACTGATCAGGAAAAAAGTATCATTTCAAAAACTGAAAAGCTTTTGGAAAATACCGATCTTGTCCTTCTGGATATCAAGCACATGAATACTGACAATCACCGAAAGCTTACCGGGTTCGAAAATAAAAATACAAAGGAATTCGCTTCTTTTTTAGATAGCCTGAATACTCCGGTCTGGATCAGATATGTAGTAGTACCCGGACTGACTGATGATGAGGAGGGAGTAAATGCTCTTTCGGCTTTTGTTAAAAATTTGTCCAATGTGAAAAAGGTTGAATTGCTTCCGTTTCATAAAATGGGAAAATACAAATGGGATACACTTGGACTGGACTTTAAACTAAAGGACATAAAAGAAGCTGATGCAGAGGATATTTCCAGGGTGAAAAAGTATATGGAAAGTTAACATTTGGTATTCGCCAAAAGGAAACAAACAAAAGTTAAGCATTTTTGCTGATCCCAAATTTATTAACCCGGCTCAAGCAAATTTCCACGTTGCATCAGGATCACCGGCTATCGATGCAGGAGATCCCAATTATGTACC
>JAUZPR010000098.1 GCA_030705825.1 Bacillota bacterium
GCCTTTTATATATTAATGCTTTAGAATTATTTTATCTTATCCACTCAGGAATATTAAAATTTATATCTGACCTGTAACAAACTGAACCCCAATACTTACTATAGCAACTGTGAACCATACAATCAATCCCAGTAATAACGGTTCTGCCTCTGTTTTAAGCATTTTTCTGAAGTCTGCGCTTATTCCAACTGTAATTAATTGTGTGACTGATTCGTTCAGAGCTTAAAAATATAAATAACCGGATGCGAAATATTTCGATATCCGGTTACTTATAAAACATATTATTCATAAAATGCGGAAAATTTATAGCACTATCATTATTAACAGCCTATATATTAAACTGAATCAAGAACCTGATTCCAAACAGGCTTCTGCATATTTCCTTTTTTTATTGAAAGGTACAGCAAACAAACCAAGCAAAGCTAATATACCGGTTATTAGAAAGCACTTGTTATAAACCTTATTAGTCTCATCATGTTTTATCGTATTGGCCTTATCAGCAATTTTATACATTTCCTGCTCCTGGACATTAAATTTCTGTTTTACTCCCGATTGCATATCCAGAGGTACATTTGCCAATGCGGTACTTTCCTCTTTTAATACCATATCATGTATTGTTTTCTTTGAAAACGTTAAATTGTCACTTGTATTTGCTGTTTTTATCATTCCATTGATTTTATTCTTTACTTCCTGTTGGAGTACAATACTTTGGTTTACATTACTTATCATTTTGTCTTGCGTATTGTGTACGGCAACTGTTGTAAATTGGCTGCTCAAGGTGGCTACCAGAGCAATAGCTATACAAGCTGTCAATTGTCTCATGCTGTTCAGCAACCCTGAGGCAATACCGTTTTTATCCTCGGAGATTTCTTCAAAGGCACTCTGATAAAGTGGAGTTGTTGCTCCGAGTCCCAATCCCAGAAGTATAAAGGCACTATATATTACCTTCATATTATTTGTACTATTCATAAAAACAAATTCGAGATTTCCTAAGGAAACAAATATAACAGCAAACAATGAAACAACCCTTGCCGAAGTTTTCTTTGAAATCAAACCGAAGATTGGTGACATTACAAATGCAACAGCACTGACTAATCCTAAAATTAATCCTGCCTTCATTACACTATAGCCCAGCCCGTTTTCCAAATAAAAATTCATAAGATACGAAATGGGCATATAGGCAAAGAATATGACAGAGATTAAGACTATTGAGGAGGTGTAACTTCCTATTTTGAATAATTTTATATCTATCATCGGACTCTTATTGTTGTACTCGTATGTAACAAAGGCAATCAAGGAAATGACGGCACTTATAATAAGTGCAACTATTGCAGTGCTGCCCCATCCATAGTCGTTGCCTTTAACCAATGAAAAAGTAATGGCTCCCAATCCAAAAGCAAGAAGTATAGACCCCCAAATATCCAACTTCTTGTTTATTGTTCTGTCATAACATTCTTTGACATATTTAAAGCCAAAAATCAACGCTATTATTATAAAAGGTATGTTCACATAGAAAATAGCCTTAAAGCCGAAGGCTTCGTTTAATGCACCACCTATTACAGGACCGGAGGCAGCTGCAATTGATATGATCATACCTACAATTATTGCCAGTTTCCCCATAGCCGCTTTCCCAAAAAGTTCAATACCCAAGGGGATTGCTAAAGGAGTTAATATTGCAGCCCCAATACCCTGAAGAATTCTAAAACCAATTATCATTATCAAACTTGTAGATAAGCCGCAGCATATTGAAGAAATACCAAAAACAGCAAGTCCTATAAGGAATAATTTCTTTCTTCCGTAAATATCAGCCACTTTCGAGAAATTTATAAGCAATGCCGAAAATGGGATGAGATAAGCTGTAGTCACCCATGATATTCCTGTAATGTCGGTAGAAAAATATTTAGCCATATTTGGCAAAGATACATTCACTATTGTGCCGTCCAGTACCGTTAGAAAACAGGCTATGGCTAGTGATACAAACGCAAGGATTTTCTTACTTTTTGTCATAATTAGTCCTCCTAAATCGATGAAATGTGAAATTGACTTCACATTCAAATTATATTACATTATTTTACGGATGTCAATGAATATGAATTCAGTTTCATGTTATTGACTTTTGCTTAGATTTATTTTAGTATTAAATCAGGTGATAATATGGAAAAGAAGATAAGAATACCTACACAGAAACGGGCACTTGACAAGATAGATAAAATTGTGGATGCAGCCTTCAAACTCTTTAATGAAAAAGGATACTATAACACTACTACTGTCGACATTGCCAATGAAGCTAAAGTTGCTACAGGGTCAGTCTATTCATATTTCAAAGACAAAAAGGAAATTTACATACAAGTAATGAAAAGAATAGATGAGAAATTTGATGACCCAACCCGTGAGTTTTGGCTAAAAAATAAAATCCCATTTGATAATGCCGGTGCAATTAAAGAATTGTTTGGCTTATTTTTGAAACTTATGTTGAGCCACCATAACTTCTCTAAAACATTTCATGATGAAATGGAAGCCTTGAGGCTTATTGATGAGGATATTAGAAAAGTGCATTTAGAACTGGATGAACAACGCTTTCGAAAAACTAAGGAGATATTTGATTTCTTAAATTTACCCTTTAAAAGCCAAAATGATGAAGATATTTTTTTGCATTATTCGATCTTTTTAATTGATGATTTGTGTCATACAATTCTTTATGAAAATGCATTTAAGAATACTGATTTGTGTACGGAAAGATGTTCCCATATGCTATATTCCTTGTTTGAGGTTACTACTATCCGGCAATCATGAATATATTATGTTTACATAACCAGCTTTTATGTTATAAAGTATAACGTATTACTGAAATTCGGAATTTTTAATATTAAATTTCTATGATTTGTTGAGTCGGATTCTAAAGACAAAGGAGCAATAGGTATTGATGTTTCAACCACATAAAAAAGCTAAATTGATTATGAAAAATATAATGAGTAATAAGCACAATAGATACATTCTCATATTTTCATTGGTATTGCTTTTCGCTTCTATAGTGAGTTTTTATTTGGTTTCCAACAATGAAAGTTATTATTCCAAAACAATAGCCAAAATTGTTTCGGTAACAGAAACAGAAGATAAGAAAACTGAAAATGATAATGGAAATATTGAAACTTTTACAAATGAAAAAATCCAGGCAGTTATAATGAACGGTGTGCATAAGGGTGAAAAAGTAAATTTTCAAAACACGGTTTCATATTCCCAGACTGTTGATAAGGACATGTCTTTAAAAGTAAATGATGAGGTTTTTGTATCTGTCAATGAGGGAGCGGATAAAAAGATTATATCTGCTCAGTTTCAGGATTTGAAAAGAGATAAATATGTTGCCTATATCATAATTCTTTTTGTTGCATTAATTCTATTAATTGGCGGGCTCAAGGGTTTAAGATCCTTAATAAGCGTTTTATTCAATGTGATCATTTTTTCCGTAGCAATAGAATTGTTTATGCATGGCTACAACCTGATGCTTGTGGCTTCAATAGCAAGTTTATTGTTTATAATTGTATCCATCTCAATTGTCAGCGGAAAAAACATAAAAACGCTATCAGCAATTATTGGTACTGTAGCGGGTACCCTATTTTCCATTTTGATTGCAGTAATTGTAATCAGAATTACACATTCGACCGGAGTCCATTATGAACAAATGGAATTCCTTACACATCCGCCTGAACCTATTTTCTTTGCTGAGATTCTCATGGGAACATTAGGCGGAATAATGGATATAGCCATTTCAATATCCTCTGCCATGAATGAGATTTATGACAAGAATAATGCAATAGAGAGAAAATCCCTTATTCAATCGGGTATGGAAATCGGAAAAGATATAATGGGGACTATGTCAAATACCCTGGTTTTTGCTTATATAAGCGGTAGTATACCGATTTTTTTGCTCTGGTTGAAAAGCGGCTATTCGATTTCAAATATTATAGATGTAAATATTTCACTTGAAGTCATGCGGGCATTAATAGGGAGTATAGGGATTGTATTGAGTATTCCGATTACAATATTTATCTGTGTAATTCTCCTTAAAAAACATAGGATTGGAGAAACTTGATGTTATGAGTGCACCAATTGTTTTACTTATAATTCTCTTTGCATTAATGACTTTAATAGGAGGAAAAAGAGGGGTTAAATCCTTTTTTACCTTACTCTTTAACTTTGTAACCTTTTTAATCTTAATTATATTTATTTACTTTGGAGTTGATCCAATAAAGGTGACCATTGCAGGATGTATTATAATTACGTGCATCACCCTGTTTTATATAAATGGAGTCAATAAAAAAACTGTTTCCTCGTTAATTTCCGTGCTTATTGTTGTATTACTGACTGTCCTGATAACATACAATATGGGAACAGAGGCAAGGATACAGGGGTTTGGCTATGAGCAGATGGAGACTGTCGCATATCTTTCCATATATGTTCATCTGAATTTTGCAAAAATTTTGGTATGCCAAATTCTTATAGGATTGCTGGGCGCTATTATTGACGTGTCCATTTCCATATCTTCTTCCATGAATGAAGTATATAAAAATGATCCGTCAATTACAAAAAACAATTTATTAAAGTCAGGTATCAACATAGGCAAAGATATTTTGGGTACAATGACAAACACTCTGATTTTTGCATTTATAGGCGGGTTTATGGCCTTTATAATATACTTTACAGAGCTCCATACACCGTTGGCTGATATTATGAACAGAAAGGTTTTCTGTTCGGAAGTTTTTCAGATTTTATGCAGTGGAATTGGTATTATACTGATAATTCCGGTTACTGCAATTATTATGGCAGTAATCTTAATGAGAAAACAGTCGGACTCCGAGAAGGAAAAGACTGCGGATGAAATAAGGTAAACGTAATATTTAAACACATAAAATATTACGATATATAGGACCTTTCGCCACAATCCCTATATTTTACAAGCTTGCCGAAAACAAATATTTTCATTCTCATAAATTACCCTGCCCCCCTAAATTACCACTTTTATTAAAGCCTTCTAAATAGAAAAGAGGACTAACAAATCATTTCCTTATATTATTTAGTCCTGTCAAAAAACCATATCGAATTTAATCAGAGATAAATTTTTTGTCGAATAATGTGATTGTACTTACAATTAAAGTAATGGTAAAATGTTACTGGATATAAATATATTTAATATAAAAGTTTTACAAATGCTAGAATAAAATAGGAGGAAAACTAATGCGAATTCGAAAGAAGTTAGCAGTAATCATGGTTATTACTATGATTATAATAACAAACAATGTTTTTGCAGATATTACCGCAAAAGCAAGTTCAGTAGTGTATTTAAACCCATTCTCTCTCCCAACTGCCAAAGATAATCTTAAACTTGAAAATGATATTAATGGTCTTAACGACAAAATAAATAGCTTGATGGGATTAATCAAATTAGCCGACGAAACTGTTGATAATAACCAGGAAATACCTGTTAATGTACCCCAGGGTGTTACTGCATCCAATTTTGAAGGAGCATTTCTTGAAAGAAACGGAAATTACGTCAATTCTACTATAAACTTACAATCTAATAAGCTAATAATAGAGAAGTTGGATGATCTCATACCCGGTGCTGTTTATTCATTAAGGATATTTACATCAAATAAAAATTACTTTAAGAATCTAAAAATTTCTGATTATTTAAAGTTTGACAACTCTAACGAAAATATTATCAGGATACCAGCCAATCCTGAGAAGGGTTTCAACTATGATTATTATTTATACATACCTAAGGATATTAAGAATTTATCTGAAAGAAGGCTTTTAGTAGAAGGGAATAATTCAGATCCCGGTACTTCACAGGACTTTTTTGATCAAAATGCATATGAAATAATATCCAATGAATCGCCCCACACTTTTGGCTCCAAATTGCAAATACCAGTAATGGTTCCGGCTTTTCCAAGGGATTTTCAATATCAGGAAGATTATCCATATATGCAGTTTATTAACAGAGGGGCACTTACCACTCAGAATACAAACGAAGAAAGAGCTGACCTTCAACTAGCGGCTATGATAAAGGATGCACAAAATGAATTGAGATCCAATGGAATTAAAGTAGCAGACAAGATATTTATGACCGGTTATTCATCTTCTGGAAAATTTGCAGAAAGATTTACGATATTACATCCCGATTTAGTTGGAGCTATTGCTGCAGGTGGAGTAGCAGGAACAACAACACTTCCTCTGAAAGAATATAATGGTAGCAAACTCAGATTCCCGGTTGGAATTGATGACCTTAAATGTCTTACTGGAAAGGATTTTGATTTGGCAGCATATAAACAGGTACCCCAATATTTGTATATGGGAGGACTTGACACAAATGATGCTACTGAGTGGAGGGATTGTTTCGAAGAACAGGATGCCCAAACCATCTGGAATCTTTTCGGAAGAAAACAAATACCAGACAGATGGAACAAGACTCAGGATGTATTAAAAGATTTTTCTGAAATACATTTTGCTACTTATAATAACCTGGGACATGAAATGAGTAACAATACGATAGATGATGTTGTGAACTTTTTTAAATCCAATTGGAATTATGGCCTGATGGGAAATAGTAATGATAGTGATTATACAATTCCGCAGACAAATCAATTAGCAAAAGAGTATACGGAATTAAACACAGTAAAAACAAGGCTGCAGGGAATAAAGGTTGGTTCTGGATTGCAAAGTTGGAAAAAACTTAATGATAGTGTTTGCTCTAATAGTGATATAAAAATAAATCTTCCGTTCAACCTTGAATCAGATGGATTTATAGGAGCTATACTTAAAGATAATAGCAAAATAATTGAAGCATCTTATTCGGTTAGTAAAAATAATTTACAAATTACATTAAAGAACTCTCTGGATAATGGAACATGTGTGTTAAAAATTTACACTTGCAAGGGCAAATATACTATAAATATTAAAAAAAGTGATACTGTAATTTTTAATAACAGTATAGAAAATATCATTAAAATTCCTGCCAACCCAGGTAAGGGCTTTAATTACGATTATTATTTATATATTCCAGCAAATATTAAGAATCTCCCCGAAAGAAGACTATTGGTTGAGGGTGATAATTCAAATCCAAGTAGCTCTCAGGATATCTTTAATAACAATGCTTACGATACAATATCAAATCAGTCACCCCATACATTCGGATCAAAATTGCAAATACCTGTATTGGTACCTGCATTCCCAAGAGATTTTCATTATGATAATCAGGATGACTATACGTATATGCAGTTTATTAACAGAGGGGCACTAACTACAAAGGATCCAAAAGAAAAAAGAGCAGACCTCCAATTAGCTGCTATGATTAAAGATGCTCAAAATCAATTGAAATCCAATGGAATAAAAGTTGCCGACAAGATATTCATGACCGGTTATTCGTCATCAGGGAAATTTGCTGAACGATTTACAATATTACATCCAGATTTAGTAAGAGCAATAGCAGCAGGTGGCGTGGCAGGAACGACAACCCTTCCTCTGAATGAATATTATGGAAATAAACTCAGATTTCCCGTAGGAGTTGACGACTTAAAAGAGCTGACAGGCAAGGATTTTGATTTAGCTTCTTATAAACAGGTATCCCAGTATTTATATATGGGAGAGCTTGATACAAATGATGCAACAGAATGGAGGGATTGTTTTGAGGAACAGGACGCCCAAACCATCTGGAACCTTCTGGGAAGAAAACAAATGCCGGATAGATGGAACAAGACTCAGGAGGTTATGAAGGATTTTCCTGAAATAAAGTTTACTACCTATAAAGGTATCGGGCATGAGGTTAATAATGAAACAATAAATGACGTTGTCAAGTTTTTTACAGATACAGGACTGTCTGTTTCAAATAACCAGGCGAATACTGTAAGTAACCCTGCCGTTCCTGTTGTAAATAATGATAATTTTACAGTACCACAATTCAGTCAGGGTTTTTCTGCAAATAAGGGATCAGGCCAATACAGTAATTCATTAAATATAAAGATTAATAGAGTAAACTTGGATAGTACGTTGAGGAGTTTTACATATATAGGATTATCAACTAATCCTTCATACACTTCAGATGCGGCTGATAAAATACTACAAATACAGGCAAGTTTTAATGGTAAAAATAATCTGGTTAGGTATGATGACAAATTACAATATTATGCATCAGGAATTTCATCATGCTACATATTTTTATATGACGCCAATAAGAACCCGTTAGGGTTTGCAATAGTTGAAGATGGATCAGTTGTTCAATTAGATGGTTCATTAACAAATACAGAAAGTAGTGATGACAAAAATTACGGAAATATCACACAAGGTAATTTTGTTCATCAAAAAGACGGTTGGGTTTATTACATAAGCAATTGTATCATGTATAAGGCTAAGGCGGATGATTTAAGTAATAAAAACAGAATAAGTGATCTGGAAATGAGTTATCCGATCTTAATAGATGACTGGATATACTTCTCAGGCTGGAATAGTTCTATAAATGGTAATTTATATAAAATTAAAACAGATGGAACACAGCAATCCTTAGTTTTAAATGCAAGTGTAAGATGTTTAAACTATGAAGACGGCTGGATCTATTACATAGACTGTGGTTCTAGTATAGATACCGATCTTAGAGGTACAATTAATAAAATTAAAATAGACGGGACAGGAAAAACAAAAATCTCCGACGATAAAGCGAATGAACTTATTGTATCAAACGGATGGGTTTATTATACTTCACCCACAGGTCCAAATAATGTCGCCTTATTTAGAATGAAAGCTGACGGAACAAATAAGGAAATGTTGAATGATCAATATACCAACCAACTAAATGTTACAACAAATTATATTTTTTGTTGTACTGGTTTAAATATAGGTACTGGACTTGTCAGAATGGACCTGGATGGATCAAATAAAAAAGTAATCGTAAAAGACAGCAATGTATATAATGCTTTTTATATTAATGCCAATGAAAACTGGATATATTTTGTAGACAACGGAAACAGCACTAAAAATCAACTATGTAAAATAAAACCTGACGGCACCGGACTGACCAAAGTCAAAGGAGTAACTAATCTTAACAGCTATTTTATTATTGGAGATTGGGTATATTATTTTAGCTCCGCAGATAGATATCCACCTTTTTATTTACACAGGGTTAAAATGGATGGTACACAGGAAATCAAATTGGACTAAATGCTTTTACATTTATTCCACAACATAATTAATAAAAAAGACCTTTGGGATTTTTCATTATCCTGGAGGTCTTTTTAACGTCCTAATTTATATAATTCACCGCATTTGCCTTGCAGTAGGAACTTGTATGCTTTCCTGGAAATAATACTATATTTTTTCAAAGAAAGTATTGACATTTATTCCAGTAGGCATTAAAATTAATACCAAGTAAACAAATAAGAATACTAGGAATTGGTAATGGAAGTGTCCGCATATTTGTAGTCAAGTTCAAGCCCTTTTTATTTTGTGGAGGTGTAAAGTATGATTTCGGATAAAAATATAAAAAGTTTAGGAGCTTCTATATCTGAAAAGGATTTGAACCGTCTGATTGAGATGATTAAAACCGTTGGATACGGTTCGGTGACACTGGTAATTCAGGATGGCAAGGTTATTCAAATTGAAAAGAATGAAAAAATAAGATTAAGATGATTTAGATATGTTGATAAATACGACTAAACAATAGCCGACCGGACAACCGGAGGCCAGAGATATTCCATAACGGATTACCCTGGCCTTTTTGCTTATTTAAATTGGGTATAGGGAGTGAAATGAAATGACTGTAAATATTCAGGAGAATAAAACAGACTTTAGTAATCTGGTGAAAAATCATCCCTGTTTTGATAGTGAAGCACATATAAAATGCGGCAGGATACATCTCCCTGTAAGTCCTGTTTGTAATATACAATGCAAATTCTGCAAAAGATGTTTTAACAGATTTGAAAACAGGCCTGGAGTGAGCAGCACGATTTTAACTCCTGCAAAAGCGCTTCGAGTTGTTGACAGGGCGGTTGAATTATGTCCCGAACTTACGGTGGTGGGTATAGCAGGTCCGGGAGATACTCTTGCTACAGATCATGCCATAAAAACCTTTGAACTGGTACATGAAAAATATCCGGATATGATCAACTGTCTGAGTACAAACGGACTACTTCTTAAATATAAAGCAGAGCGGATAGCCGGAGCAGGCGTAAAAACTGTTACCGTAACAGTAAATGCAGTGGATGCAGATGTACTAGTGAAGATATGCTCGGGGATAGTCTTATTTGGAAATCAGATTTCTGGTAAGGCTGCAGCATTACAGCTAATCATTTCCCAATTGGCCGGGATAAAGGAGATTACCAGGCTTGGAGTTGTTGTAAAGGTAAACACAGTATTGATTCCGGGAGTAAACGACCATAATATAGGGGATATAGCCAGGGTAACACGAGGAGCCGGAGCATCACTTATTAATATAATTCCTCTAATTCCTCAAGGGGAAATGTCTGATATCACGTCACCAAGCTGTGCAGAACTGAATTCGGCAAGAGACCAGGCAGAAAAACATCTACCCGTATTCAGACACTGTAAGCATTGCAGAGCTGATGCCTGTGGTGTACCTGGTTTGGATAACGATCTCTCGGATGTTTTATATGAACTGCACTGTGATGATACGTTTTCACATGGATAAGATAAATTGTTGACGGGGGTAAGCTTATGGCTGTTAAGGTGGCGGTTGCAAGCAGCGATGGAAAATTCATAAATTCACATTTTGGAAGAACAAAACAGTTTCTAATATTTACAATAAATAACGGTAAATATGAATTCCTGGAGTTAAGAAAAAATGTCCCGGCATGCTCTTTTGGAGAGCATACCGAAAATGGACTTGCTGAAACGGTAAAGCTGCTTGAGGACTGTAATATAGTATTGGCAAGCAACATAGGACTGGGTGCGGTTGAAGCATTACAATTAAAAGGTATTAAAGCTTATTCAATTACCGGTTTTATCGATCAGGTACTTGTAAAATTGGGGGCAAGCCGTTTAATATCCTAAATAGCAAGTGACTGCTAATGAGACGGGAAGTACCTTACCCTGGTTTTACAGACTGTAAGCGGTAATATTTATCAGCAGCATCCGTCGCTACTGCTCCCTCCTGAACAATCGCAGGTAGGCTCTGTACCTTTCAGCCAGCCGGTAATTACTGCAGTTGCACAGCCTACACCTTTCTTTACTTCTATTGCGTTAGCAGGACAGTTACTAGAACAAGCGCCGCATTCCATACAGCTGTCCAAATCTATTATTTGAGCCTTGCCGTTTGAACAGCTTAAAACTCTGTGGGGACACACTTCGGTGCACTTTGAACAGCCGGTGCATTTATCGGCGTCAAGCTTTAATGTTGCGACATTTTTTATATATCTATGCTTCATAATATCCTCCTATAGCTTTACAAAACTATTAGCCAGTATCAGTAATATTCCCGCACTTATCGAAAGTACAATTGCCGGGACTGCTATTTTCATTTCCTTAATAACTCCTGAAAATGATGTGTATGTGGATGAGCCTGTAAAGTTCATAGCGTAAAAGGCGGATACCGACGGCAATATCAGGAACAATCCCAAAGCCTTTAGTATACTGTATTCAGGAGCGTTCGGGTAACCGTTCAAAAGGTTTACACTAACTGTCCAAATAAAACCGAGCAGCCAGCCTTTCCATGCAAATGCCTTTCCGGGAATCCAGGGCAGTAAAACAGGGGTTAATACGCAACCTGCAAGCAGTGCACCAACAAAAGCATAGAAATCAACCCATCCAAAAGGTCCTAACCCTATTATATTTGCTAAAAAGAGTATACCAAAAACTATTAAGGAGGTCTTAAAAGTACCAACAATTTCTACGGGAGTCAAGACAAGCCTGTTATATAAGCTGAATTTTACCGTACGCATTTCTTCATCGGCTTTTAATCCTGAATTAATAAACTTCTTGATATCCTCAGCTCTTACGGGTCCGTAGATAACTTTGAAGCCTGTATGTTTTGCAACCTCGTGAGCAGTTACTCCGGGTGCTCCCAACTGTGGTAATATAAGATTTCTGTGAACTACAATCTGTGATAACTTTATTTTTTTAATCCGGGAGATGAGCTCTTTGGTTCCAAAAGTACCTTTTCCTGCGGCACACCATACGTTGATGCCCTTAGTATCCAGAACAAGAATCCAGGTATCCAGGCCTTCAAGCTCCTTCCTCAAAGTATCAAAGGTTAATTTGTAATTTGCAGTAACAAGTACCGGTGAGGTGGTATCAGGGTTACCAACTGCATAAATCCCGGGATTTATCTTATAGTTCATCCTGTTTATTCCCCAACGGACCTTCCAGGCACCAAACATATCTTTTGATGTCAACCTGGTTGAAACTTGAGGTACTATACCGATCGGTGTTTCAATTTCACCTGTTATCCAGGTATCATTTTTATTAAATTGTGTTATTGGTTCTGGAGAACATTTGTCATTTCCTCCGCAGCAGCAGGCTTTTTCTTTAGGTCTTATTTCCAGGGTGTTTGGTTTATCCTGAACATTAGCTCTTGGCTGTATTTTCAGCACTTTTTTATTTGAGCTTTCGTCGTAATTAGATTTATCTTCCATCGTTATCACCCCCGGACAGTGTAAGCTCACAATTTACCTTGAGTTCGGATATCTTACTCAGCATGGATTTGTCATTTAAATATTCCTTATCATTTTTCAGCCATCCCTGCAATATTGGGAAAATGTCTTTCAGAAGTCTGGTATATTCATTGTCGTCAATGCTGTAATAAATCCATTTTCCTACTCTTCGGTCTTTTATTATTCTGGAATGTTTAAGAATGGCCAATTGTCTTGATACCCTGGGCTGTGACATATCAAGAGCGGCAAATATCTCACAGACACACAACTCGTTTTTGATAAGAAGTAAGAGGATACGTAACCTTGTTTTATCAGAAAGAATATTGAAAAGATTAATTAAATCATCCAAAGCTGTTTTCTCCTTATATAAATAATCATATACACATATAATTATATGATTATTTATATGAAGCTGCAACCAATTAAAATGAAAAGTTTGAATGCTGATAATTAAAAAGCTGGTCTGCATCTTATGGCAGAGCGCATACGGGTTATTTATCCACCGGCACAATGCCTATCTTAAACATTGAACGCACAAAATCAGCCATGTCCTCTACCGGGGTTTTCATATCCTCTTCCAGCCAATGCTGTATTATACCTATGCAACCTGATATGGCGAAGGACAGGA
>JAUZPR010000099.1 GCA_030705825.1 Bacillota bacterium
AAAACGTCAGGATGAGCCTTTTCTATTTCATCCATAAGAATAACCGAATAGGGTTTTCTTTTTATTTTTTCAGTAAGTTGTCCTCCATCATCATAACCGACATAACCAGGAGGTGAACCTATTAGCTTTGAGACCGTATGCTTTTCCATATACTCGGACATATCAAGCCTTATTAATGCTTCCTCACTCTCAAAAAGCTCACACGCCAAGGCTTTAACAAGCTCTGTCTTTCCTACGCCTGTAGGTCCGATAAATATAAAGGATGCAGGTCTTCTCTTTTTTCTGAATCCGGCTCTATTCCTTCTTATAGCCTTGGCAATACTTACGACTGCCTCATGCTGTCCTATAACCCTTTTATGAAGCCGTTCCTCGAGGTTTATCAGCTTTTCGGCTTCAATCTCGGTAAGTCTCTGCACCGGTATCTTGGTCCATGATTCTATCACATATGCTATATCCTCAGTAGTTATTTCTATATCCTTATTTCTGTCCTCAACATCCCTTATTTGCTGCATGAGCTTGCATTCATGCACTTTAAGGTCCGCCGCCTTCTGATAATCCTCTATGGAATCGGCTGAAATTGCGTTTTCCTTATCCTCCTGGACCCTTTTCAATTCATCCTTGTAGCTTTCAAGCTCTACCAGGGCTACATTTTTCAGATTAGCACGCGAACCCGCCTCATCAATTACGTCTATAGCCTTATCAGGAAGATACCTGTCGGTTATATACCTTTCTGAGAGTATGGCAGCCGCCTTAATTACCTCATCTGATATTTTTACCCTGTGGTAATTTTCGTAATAGTGCTTTATTCCTCTCAAAATCTCAATAGTATCCTCTACGGAAGGTTCTTCAACTAAAACAGGCTGGAACCTTCTTTCAAGTGCTGTATCCTTCTCTATATGCTTCCTGTATTCATTGAGGGTAGTTGCACCTATTACCTGTATTTCTCCCCTTGAGAGAGCAGGTTTCAGTATGTTTGCCGCATTCATTGCCCCTTCAGCTTCACCGGCACCCATAATGTTATGCAGTTCATCAATTACAAGTATTATATTTCCAAGCATTTTGACTTCTTCAATTATACCCTTCATCCTGCTTTCAAACTGGCCTCTGAATTGAGTACCTGCCACTATACCGGTCAAATCAAGCAGGTATACTTCAACATTGAAAAGTTTTGCCGGAACCTGCTTTTCTATAATCCTTACGGCAAGGCCTTCTGCTATGGCAGTTTTTCCTACGCCAGGTTCACCTATCAGTACGGGATTGTTTTTGGTCCTTCTGTTCAGTATCTGTATAACCCGGTCTATTTCACGATTTCTTCCTATAACTCTGTCAAGTTTTCCTTCTTTAGCCTGATCTGTCAGATTTATTCCGTAAATATCAAGATACTTCTTTTTCTTGATATTCTTTTTCTCCTGAGTTTTTGTCTTTGTGTTGTTTTTGTTTTCCTTGTCATCGGAGGTCAGGTCCTTTGATAAATCCTTGATATCATCATTTTTGGAGAAAGCTTTATTTATAAGATTAAAAAACGGGTTACCCTGACTGGGTACAGGTTGAGCTGGAGTCTGAGGCTGGCCGGCATCACCGTTCAAATCGGTATTATTCATTTCCATGTTGTTTAAATCCATATTTTCGAACAGGTCGCTTACCTGCTTGTTTATATTATCTATTTCATCGTCAGAAATACCCGTTTGCTCCAAAAGCTGGTTAATGGGATGAATACCCTGTTTTTTAGCACATGCCAGACAAAGACCTTCCTGGGTCTGTTTACCTTCAACTATTTTATTTATAAATACTACCGCTACATTTTCCTTGCATATTGAACACATTATCATAAAATCACCCCAATCTATTCAAAAAAAACGCCTTAAGAATGCCAATTACAAAAATAATAGGCACCTGGCATTATCCGTTTTCATACCCTGATTACAAAATTAAGTTTTATATTTGAACAATTATACTTGCAATTCACGATTAAATCAAGTATAACATATAAAAAATTCCAGGTCTAACCCGTAGGCCCGCTTAATCATTACTGTGGTTGTGAATAAATAAATTTAACTCCTGTTAAATAATAATAACTGCATCTTAGTCTGTTTAGCTGGATTTTTGAGCAGTTTACATGCATTTTTTATTAAGGAAATAATTCTTCTCAAATAAAAATAAAAGCCGGTTGCATTTGTAACAATTGCAATCAGCGTTTATTCATGGTATCTTATAAATTTTATACAAAAAGCAGTTTGACAAGAGCTGTAATTATAGCTCCGAATATCGCCGTTACAGGTATTGTAAGCACCCATGCCCAAACAATATTTCTTGCCAGTGCCCATCTTACTGCCGATAACCTTTTTGAAGCTCCTACTCCCATAATGGACGAAGAAATTATATGTGTCGTACTGACCGGGCTGCCTGTAAGTGTGGACGATATTATAACGGCAGCTGCACTGGTTTCTGCTGCAAATCCATTTATAGGCTGCAGTCTGATCATATTGACTCCCATTGTTTTAATGATTCTCCAACCGCCTGTCGAAACACCAAGTGCCATAGCAATTGCACATATTATTTTTACCCAAATGGGTATACCGTCTTGAATATTCCAAAGGTTTGCACCAACAAGAGCAAGAGTAATTATACCCATCGATTTCTGAGCATCATTCATACCATGGCTCAGAGCCATCGTCGCTGCGGAAACAATCTGGAGCTTGGAAAACCATTTGTTTACGAGCCTCTGGGAAAAGGGCCTTAATAATCTATACAAAAGCTTCATTACCAGAAAGCCTAGAGTAAAACCAATAATAGGTGAAGTAATTAGAGGTATGACGACCTTGTCTAAAAAAACTTTCCAGTGAACAATATTCGTACTTGCCATATATGTAACTGAGGAGCCTATCAAGGCTCCCATCAAAGCATGTGATGAACTGCTTGGTATTGCTAAGTACCATGTAATCAAATTCCAGCAAATTGCTGCAAGCAAGCTGCAGATTATTACGTACTGCGGTATTGATGTAGAAACTATACCGCTGGAAATCGTAACTGCAACTTTACTGCTTATAAGTGCACCTGTAAAATCCAGTACTGCTGCCATTATAATTGCTGCTCTTGGAGAAAGTACTCTTGTTGAAACGGAAGTCGCGATTGAATTTGCAGTATCATGAAAACCATTTATAAAGTCAAAGCAAAGAGCAAGAATTATAACAGTTATCATTGTGATACTAAGCATGCTTCATAACAACCCCTTCAACTAAATTAGCCACATCCTCACATGCGTCCAAGGTATTTTCAAGAAATTCATATATCTCTTTCCACTTTACTACTTCAATAGCATCCTTCTCGGAAACAAACAACTGTGCAATGGCGCTTCTGTATATTTCGTCGCCTTCATTTTCTATTCTGTTGACTTCGATTATTTTCTTTCTCAGTGCGGTACTCTTTTTCATATCTTTCATTTCAGACATAACACCGGTCAGCTCTTTTGTTGACTGTACAATAAGTGCAACAATTTTTTTTGCATCTTCCCTTATGGAAGTAACATTGAACATTCTGAACCTATGTGCTGTTGATTCAATCGCATCTGTAATGTTGTCCATTTCTTTTGCTATAGCATATATATCTTCTCTGTCTATAGGGGTTATAAAGGATCTGTTTAGTTGTTTTAAAATATCATGTACATGCTGATCGCATTCATGCTCAGTTTCCTCTATAGCTTTTATTTTTTCATTCACATTAACATAGTTTATCATAAGCTCTTCCAGCATGTCTGCTGACCTGCATACATTATTGGCAGTTTCGACAAATAAATCAAAAAAGATTTCTTCTCTTGATGTAACTCTAAACATTAAAAATCCTTCCTCCCTATGTTCATGAATTATTTACTTAAATGATGGATACTCTTTTTATGGTACTTTAAACTTACAGGTTTCCACTCCCCAGGAACTGGGAGAAATCAACCTGTCTACTTTTTTGATTATATATTATTGTAAAATATAATACAATACAGCTTAACCCACTTTTAACATTGAGTTAACATAGATTTAACAAAAAATAATAATATTAGAAACTGTCTTTTTCACAAATTTCCTTGCGATAAGCGACATTATTTATTATTTGTCGACATGATTTGACTTATGAAAGTTTTTATTTTTCAATAACGTGAAAACGCATAACATATAAACCGGACAGTACAAATATGGTTGATACTATAAAAAGAATGTCATAACCCATAAAATCCAAAATCAATCCCGCCAATACCGGTGTCATTGCAAAAAACGGCCCCATGAGCAGATTTCTAAGACCTATATACAACGGCTGATCTGTCGGGTTTTTACACAAAACTATTGCAAGATTATTTTCGTTGCAGTTTCTGGCACTCTGTGCAAGTCCAAAAAGGCACATTGACAAATAGAAAATAAATATGCTGCTCATCATGTATGTAAATAGTATGGCAGGTAAAAAGATAATTGCTGATATTTCCAGTGTAAGCTTGAATCCCCGTTTATCGCCTATAATGCCCCAAAGCAGATATCCCAACGATTGAGAGGCAAGAAATATAAAAGATGATATGGAAAGCTGTACTTCATTTATTCCAAGTTTGTCTTTGGCAAATATTATCTGAAAGGCAAATGCCATTTTCCCCAGGCCCGCAATTAAAGCCACTGTAATTAGATATTTTGTAAAGTTCATATCATTTTTCAGAACATATCCTATTCTTGATATGACAGATTGATAATCGTTGTTTCTTGCATATTCTTGAGACTTCTCTTCCTTAGAGAGGCTTAAGACCCAAAAAGATATGAAAGTCAAGGCCGATACTGTCAGAAAAAGGATGCCGTAATTAAATGGATATGGAAGGATTTTTATAATCAAGCCCATAAGAAGTGCACCCGTGGATTCAAAGACCCCGGCAATACTTGACCTTATTCCCAGGAACCTTCCTCTTACATGTGCAGGAATGATTTTTACAATAAAATTAAGCCAGGATATGTTTGAAAAAGCTGAAGCCAATCCAATCAGCGAGTAGATAATATAGAAAAGAATTATAAACAAAGATTTGTTGTTTTTTGCGAACAAAATAACCGTAAGGCCCAGTATCAACCACAATATCCTGATCATTACCGATGTGATCAGCATAAAGGGCTTCAAGTACTTGAGCCTCTCAATCTTTTTCGATGCAAGGATCTGAGGGCTGAAGGTCAACAAAACATTTATAAAGGACAGTAACCCTATCAGCCATTTTTGTGATACGTACCCCGAAATAAAGTATAATATGACCGTATTCAGGGGAACCATTCCCATTGCAAGGGCAAACAGCGAACCGTCAATAGTGCTGTATATGTAATTTCTTTTCAGAATATTTTTTTCTCTTATCTCTGCTTCTTTTTCCAATAAACCGGCAGTCAAACTTGAAGCACCCCCGCAACAGCTGTAACAATACAATTCAAAACATAACAAATATACCTTATATTTTACATATGCATTATTGAGTTTGCAATTTAACGTATTAAAAATAATGAATTATTGTTACTGTTGCGCTAAAAATTTCACACTTTTCTTTTATTATTGTCCAATATTTTTTTCAAAAATTGTCCGGTATATGAATCCTTGTTCATGGCTATATCTTCCGGAGTACCTTCAGCAATTACAAATCCTCCCTTGTTTCCTCCTTCAGGTCCAAGATCAATTATATAATCCGATGTTTTAATTACATCCAGGTTATGTTCAATAACTATAACCGTGTTGCCTGCGTCCACAAGTCTTTGAAGAATATCTATCAGCCTGTGCACGTCGGCGACATGCAGACCTGTCGTTGGTTCATCCAATATATATACCGTACTCCCGGTGCTTCTTTTTGAAAGCTCGGTGGCAAGCTTAACCCTCTGTGCCTCACCGCCTGACAGAGTGGTGGAAGGCTGTCCGACTTTTACATAACCAAGCCCTACATCATATAAAGTCTGCAGTTTTTTCTGTATTCTCGGAATGTTCTTAAAAAACTCCAGAGCATCTTCAACGGTCATATCAAGAACATCTGCAATGTTCATACCCTTATACCGTACCTCCAGAGTCTCCCTGTTATATCGCTTGCCTTTACACACTTCACAGGGCACATAAACATCAGGAAGAAAATGCATTTCTATCTTTATTATTCCGTCTCCTCCGCATGCTTCACATCGTCCGCCCTTTACGTTAAAGCTGAATCTTCCTGATTTATATCCCCTCATTTTAGCTTCTGTAGTTTCTGCGAAGACATCCCGGATCAGGTCGAAAACGCCTGTATAAGTGGCAGGATTGGATCTTGGAGTCCTGCCTATTGGGGACTGGTCTATATCTATTACCTTGTCAAGGTATTCAAGACCTTTAATAAATTCATGTTCGCCTGCACGTGTTTTAGCTTTATTCAACTCGGCAGCCAGCTTTTTATATAGAATTTCATTAACAAGCGAGCTTTTCCCGGACCCCGAAACTCCGGTAACGCATGTCAAGACTCCCAGAGGGAATCTGACATTGATATTCTTAAGATTGTTCTCTTTAGCACCTACCACTTCAAGCCATTTACCGTTAGGCTTCCTTCTGTTTTCAGGAATTTCAATCTTGTTTCTGCCGCTTAGATATAGCCCGGTAATGGAATTTTCGTTTTCCTTGATTTGTTCTACAGTACCCTTTGCCACTACATTTCCGCCGTGAACTCCTGCTCCGGGACCCATGTCTATGATATAGTCAGCCGCATACATTGTGTCCTCATCATGTTCAACCACAACCAGAGTATTGCCCAGGTCTCTCAATCTTTTAAGAGTTTTCAGCAGTCTGTCGTTATCCCTTTGATGAAGCCCTATACTTGGCTCGTCCAAAATATACAAAACTCCCATAAGTCCGGAGCCTATCTGGGTTGCAAGCCTTATCCTCTGTGCTTCTCCTCCCGAAAGGGTTCCTGCAGCTCTGGAAAGTGTAAGATAGTCAAGTCCGACATCAACAAGAAAGCCTACCCTGGCATTAATCTCCTTCAGTATCTGATGAGCAATCATTTTGTGTCTTTCAGAAAGCTCCAGGTTATCGAAAAACTGCTTTATATCCAAAACCGGCATGGAACAAATCTGATTGATGTTCTTGTTTCCTACAGTAACCGCCAGGCTTTCCTTTTTAAGCCTTGCGCCGTGGCATTCCGGGCACGGAGTACAGCTCATATATTCTTCATAATATTGCTTCATGCTATCGGATTGGGTTTCCTTGTAGCGTCTTTCCATGCTGTTTATTACACCTTCAAAAGCAGCCATAAAGTTTCCGCTTCCATATTCGCGCTCGTACTGTACTTTTATCTTTTCACCCTTTGTCCCGTAAAGAATTATGTCCAGAATATGCGGAGGAAGCTTGTCCAACGGAGTATCAAGGCTGAATTTATATTGTTTGGAAAGAGCATTTATAAACATTCTTGAATAGCCGTCTTCATTTTCAATATTCCAACCACCGACTTTTATAGCTCCCTCCGAAAGGGATTTTGACCTGTCGGGTATCACAAGGTCGGGATCCATTTTGAGCAGGGTTCCCAAACCACTGCAGACAGGACATGCACCAAAAGGATTATTAAAGGAAAACATCCTTGGTGTAAGTTCTTCTATGCTTATCCCGCAGTCACTGCACGAAAAGTTCTGGCTGAACATCAATTCCTCTCCATCTATTACATCAACAACAAGCAATCCGCTGCTGAGGTGGAGTACCGATTCTATTGAATCAGCCAGTCTCTTTCTGATATCAGGCCTAACAATCAGCCTGTCCACTACTATTTCTATGGTGTGCTTCCTATTCTTGTCCAGTTCTATTTTTTCTGTGATTTCCCTAAGTTCCCCATCTACCCTGAGCCTTACATAACCACTTTTTTTAGCGTCATCTATAAGCTTGTGGTATTCTCCCTTTCTGCCTCTTACAACCGGTGCCAGCAGTTGTATGCGGGTACCTTCGGGGAGGTTCAGAATCTGATCCACCATCTGGTCTACCGTCTGCTGTGAAATTTCCTTTCCGCATACATGGCAGTGAGGAATACCTATTCTGGCGTATAAAAGCCTAAGATAATCATAAATTTCTGTAACCGTACCCACAGTTGACCTCGGGTTTCTGCTTGTAGTTTTCTGATCTATTGAAATAGCGGGAGATAAGCCGTCTATATAGTCAACCTCGGGTTTTTCCATCTGCCCCAGGAACTGCCTTGCATAGGCAGAAAGTGATTCAACATATCTCCTTTGCCCCTCTGCATAAATTGTATCAAATGCCAGTGACGATTTCCCCGAACCGCTCAATCCGGTTATTACGACAAATTTGTCCCTTGGGATTTCGACATCAATGTTTTTTAAATTATGTTCCCGTGCGCCTTTTATAAAAATACTGTTTCTCAGCATATGTTTACACCTGTCTCACAATTATTTATTTGGAATAGTTTACTGGCTTTATGTACTGGGAGGAGTCTCCCCAACAACATAATACATTATACCAGATTGTTTAAAAAAAGCAAACACCTGTTCGAATATTGAATGATATTTTTTAAAGCTGTTGAAGCTGGTGAAAATATTTTCTCTACCCGTTGCTCTTTTGATATTTATTGATTATAATACATATAATTGAATATGCAGGGGGGCTGGATGAGTCCGGCTGAGATGGAACGCCTACCGATGTTCCGTACCCTTATACCTGATCTGGATAATGCCAGCGTAGGAAACTATACTAGTTGATTTTTATGCTGCATTTATAAATGCAGCTTTTTTATTTCAGGTCTATATTCAATAATTTATAATTTTGAAAGAAGGTAATGTAAATGTTTGAAGCAAGTGTGGCAATTCAGGTTCTTCCTCATGTTGACGGAAATCAGGAGGTTATACGGATAGTTGATGAAGTAATTACCTATATAAAGAGCACAGGCCTGAATACATATGTCGGCCCATTTGAAACTACTATTGAAGGAGACTATGACCAACTGATGGAAATAGTCAAGCAGTGCCAGCTTATATGCATTAAAGCGGGCGCACCAAGTGTAATGTCATATGTTAAAATTTCCTACAGTCCAAAGGACGGTGTCTTGACTATTGACCAGAAGGTTACTAAACATCATAAAAAATAAAATATATACAGGGTTATTATTAATAATACTTATACTGGTCTGGCAGCTCATATCTTCACTTGAGCTGGTCCCGGCCTTCATGCTGCCGTCACCGGTTAATGTGGTCAGGGCATTTGTTAATAATATTTCCGACCTTCTGTATAACAGCACCATTTCACTGAGTGAAGGGTTTGCAGGACTTTTTCTGGGAATTGTTATAGCCTTTTTGCTTGCAGTACTTATGGACAGCTCAAAATTCCTTTATAGAGCTACATATCCGCTTTTAATCATAACCCAGACAATTCCTGTCATAGCCATAGCCCCTCTACTGGTTTTATGGTTCGGATTCGGTGCCGCTCCAAAGATCATACTCGTTTTTATTGTATGCTTCTTCCCTATATCAATAGGTCTGCTGGACGGCTTTAAAAATTCCGATGCCGATGCCATTAACCTTTTAAAAGCAATGGGTGCAAGCAAACTTCAGATTTTCAGGCATATCAAGTGGCCTTATGCTCTTGGAGGTTTCTTTTCGGGGCTGAAAATATCGGTATCCTATTCTGTCGTCGGTGCCGTAATAGCCGAATGGCTTGGAGGGAATGACGGCCTTGGTGTTTATATGACCCGTGTGCGCAAAGGATATGCCTTTGACAAGATGTTTGCGGTAATTTTGCTGATCATAATAATAAGTTTACTACTGATGTGGCTTGTAGGTTTTATTGAAAGACTTGCAATGCCCTGGAAAAAATATGAGAAAGTAATAAAATAACGGAGGAATTAAAGTGAAAAAAAGTTTAGTTACAATATTTTCGTTTATTATAATATCTCTTTTTACAATTACAGGCTGTG
The DNA here is from genome assembly GCA_030705825.1 of Bacillota bacterium. Taxonomy (GTDB): domain Bacteria; phylum Bacillota; class Clostridia; order Acetivibrionales; family JANLFN01; genus JAUZPR01. The sequence continues at coordinate 9,917 of JAUZPR010000099.1, forward strand.
GAACAACTGCAAGCACTTCCGGCAATAAAACGGCAGACAGCAAGGCTGATAACTCCAAACTTCAGAAAGTGACCATAGTACTTGACTGGACTCCAAATACCAATCACACCGGACTTTACGTTGCAAAGGAAAAAGGATATTTCAAGGATGAAGGTCTTGATGTGGATATTGAACAACCACCCGAGGATGGCGCTCTTTCCCTGCTTGCTTCAGGAAAGGCTCAATTTGCAATAAGCTTCCAGGAGGAAATAGCAACAGCAATCACAGCTGACAATCCACTTGATGTAACTGCAGTAGCAGCACTTATACAGCATAATACGTCAGGAATAATTTCTCTCAAGGAAAAAGGAATCAGCAGCCCTAAACACATGGAGAACATGCGCTATGCAACCTGGGATTCCCCTATTGAAAAAGCAATATTGAAAAATGTAATTACAACTGACGGAGGCGACTATTCCAAGGTCAAAATGATTCCTTCTACCGTAACGGATGTTGTTTCGGCTCTCAAAACAAACATCGATGCCGTTTGGATATATTACGCACAGGAGGGAATCGCATGTCAGGAGAGTGGACTTGATACAAACTTCTTCCTGTTCAAGGATATAAATCCTACACTGGATTTCTATACTCCAGTCCTTGCCTCCAGCAGCAAATTCCTCAAGGAAAATCCGGAAGCTGCGAAAAAATTCCTTAAAGCAGTAGCCAAAGGTTATGAATATGCAATCAGTAATCCTGAGGACGCGGCAAACATATTAGTTAAAGCCGTGCCCGAATTAAATAAAAATATGACGGTAAAAAGCCAGGAATACCTTAAGGACCAGTACAAGGCAGAGGTCAAGGAATGGGGTAAAATCGACCAGAAGAGATGGGATGCTTTCTATTCATGGTTATATGACAATAAGGTGCTGACTAAGAAAATTGCTCCCGGCCAGGGCTTTACGAACGATTACCTTCCTGAAAAATAAGGACTGGAATGAGTAGATATTTATGACTATATTAACAGCAGAAAATATAACAAAAAAATATGATGACAGGTTAATTATAAAGGATGTATCGCTTCATCTTGATTCAAATGAAGTGGTCTGCCTTCTGGGTATCAGCGGAATAGGAAAAAGCACACTGTTTCATGTACTGTCAGGACTAGTAGTGCCTGAAAAAGGAAAAGTCCTTCTAAGCGGTGCGGACATAACCGGGAAGCCCGGCAGAATCAGTTATATGCAGCAAAAAGACCTCCTTCTGCCCTATAAAAGCATATTGGACAATATTGCCCTTCCGCTGATTATCAAGGGAGAGAAAAAGGAAAACGCCCGTAAAAAAGCATCTGACTTTTTCGATAAATTTGGCCTTTCAGGTACCCAGAACAAATATCCGTCCCAATTGTCGGGAGGCATGAGACAAAGGGCTGCACTTTTGAGAACCTACCTTTTCAGCGGAGAAGCCGCCCTGTTGGACGAACCGTTCAGTGCATTGGACGCAATTACAAAGACAGCGATGCATAACTGGTATAATGACGTAATGTCGGAAATTTCATTGCCTACCATCTTCATAACACATGACATTGATGAGGCAATACTTTTATCGGACAGGATTTATATTATGTCCGGTACTCCAGGCAGGATTACTTCAGAAATAAAAATTGAAGTTAAAAAACCAAGACATACGGATTTTACTACATCGGATGAATTTATAAGATACAAGCGAGAGATATTGCGTCTGCTGGATTTTAACTGAAAAGAGGGGGGATAAGCACCCCCTCTTAATAATTATCACTTAAGAATATCTACGGTTAATACGTTAAGTTCCGTTCTCACCTTGAAGCCCAGTTTTTTATAGAATTCCTTTGCAGACACATTAGAATCGAAGACCGACAGTTGAGCCTTTCTTATCCCTAACCGTCCAAATACATCCAAGGCGGCTTGGACAAGCTTTTTACCTATTCCTGAACTTCTGAAGCCCTCCCTGATTCCAAGATGGTATATATATCCGCGGCGTCCATCATGTCCTGCAAGCACTGCACCAATTATATTTTCATTCTCATCAAGAGCTACGAACGAGGTTTCAGGGTTTCTTTCCAAAAATCTCTCAACATCCTTGCGGCTGTATGAGCTGTCTGTATTCTCCGGAAATACTTCCTTCCAAAGCTGAAACACCTTATCGTAGTCCTCCGGTTGAAATAATCTTATATTCATCTTAATATCAAATCCTCCTGCAGAATTACAGCTTCTGTTTCAATCCTGTTATTTTGTCCCTGAGCTCTGCAGCCCTTTCAAACTGAAGGCCGGCTGCCGCATTCTTCATCTCTTTTGTAAGCCTGTCAATAAGCTTTTTGAGTTCATCAGGGCTCATGAAGCTTTCGTCCTTTGCCTGGTACTTTTCTTCATCTTCGGCTACCTTGGTTATTTCAATTATGTCCCTTATTCCTTTTTCTATTGTTTTGGGTATTATTCCATGTTTAGTGTTATACTCCATCTGCAGCTTTCTTCTTCTATTTGTCTCGCTTATTGCCTTTTGCATTGAATTGGTTATTTTATCCGCATACATTATAACCTTTCCTTCAGCATTTCTTGCAGCTCTTCCTACTGTCTGTATAAGGGATGTTTCGGAACGCAGGAAGCCCTCCTTATCCGCATCCAATATGGCTACAAGTGCAACCTCAGGTATGTCTAGTCCTTCGCGAAGCAGGTTTATGCCTATCAGTACATCAAACACACCAAGCCTTAAATCCCTGATAATCTCCATTCTCTCCAAGGTATCAATATCTGAATGCAGATATTTTACCTTGAAGTCAAGCTCCTTCAGATAATCTGTAAGATCCTCGGACATTTTCTTTGTAAGGGTGGTAACAAGGATTCTCTGCTTGTTTTCAATCCTGGTTGTTAATTCCCCTATAAGATCATCTATCTGACCTTTAACCGGTTTAACTATTATTTCGGGATCAACAAGTCCGGTCGGCCTTATAATTTGCTCTGCTATCTGTGATGAGTGCTTCTTCTCGTATTCAGCAGGAGTTGCACTTACATAAATGACCTGATTAACCCTGTCTTCAAACTCCTTAAAGTTCAAAGGCCTGTTGTCAAAGGCCGACGGAAGTCTGAAGCCGTATTCGACCAAAGCTTCCTTTCGTGACCTGTCACCGTTGAACATAGCCCCAACCTGTGACACAGTTACATGGGATTCGTCTATTATCATAAGAAAATCATCAGGGAAATAATCTATAAGTGTGTAGGGCGAACTTCCGGGTGTTCTGCCACTTATATGCCTGGAGTAATTTTCAATTCCCTGGCAGAACCCTACCTCA